>JAQBHL010000125.1:0-17487 GCA_032127745.1 Acidobacteriota bacterium | reverse complement strand
GCAGCGGCGGCCCAGGCTTCCTCGCTTCAATCCCAGCTCGATCAACAGCGCTCGGTCGTCGAGGCCCGTCACGCCGAAGCCCTTGAGGCAGCGGCGGCCCACGCCTCCTCGCTTCAATCCCAGCTCGATCAACAGCGCTCGGTCGCCGAGGCCCGTTACGCCGAAGCCCTTGAGGCAGCGGCGGCCCACGCCTCCTCGCTTCAATCCCAGCTCGATCAACAGCGCTCGGTCGCCGAGGAATGGCAGCGCCGACTCCGAGTGACCGAGAGCGGCGTCCCGGCCGATCTGCTTCGACAAAAGGGCGAATTCGAAGCCCCCCAGGCGTCGCTACAGGCGGAGAGAGAGGCCCTCGCTCACAGCCTCATGCGCGCCGAAAGAGAGCGCGATCTGGCCGTGGGTGACGCGGCCCGCAAGGATGAGTCGGAGCGCCGGACCCGGAGCGAACTCCAGCAGCGCGTGGCGCAGTTTGAAAAGGCCGCCGCCGATCGGGAGGCCAGGCAGGGCGAGGCGGCGGAGGCCTCGCACGCCCTGCTGTCGGCCCAGGTGGTCCGGCTGGAGAAGGAGGCGGCGGTTTTCAGCAAGGTGGGGGCCGACCTGCTGAAACGCAAGACGGAGGCCGAGCAGGCGCTGGCTTCGGTCCAGGCCGAGAAGAAGGCCCTGGCGGAGAAACTGGGGGATCTCGATACGGAGCTCAGCGAGACTCTGGCCGAGGCGGCAAAAAACTCGGCGGCGCAGCGTGCCGCCCTCGACGAACAGGGTCAGCGCGCGGCCCGGCTCGAAAAGGAGCTCGCGGCCCTGACCGCGCGCGAAGCGGCCCGGATTCGCGAACCGGGAACCTCGACAACCGGGTGGTCTGGGCGGATTGCCTCGCTGGAGGCGGAAAAGGCTGCTCTGGTCCAAAGACTCTCAGTCGTTGAGGGGGATCGCGACCGGGTGCTCTCTGACGCGGCCCGGCGCGAGGAGAATGCGCGCTCTGCCCTGGCGGAGCAGCGCGCGCGGGTCGGGCTCTCGGAACAGACGCGTCGACTGGAGGCGGAAAAAGCAGCCCTGGTCCAAAGACTCTCGGCCGTCGAGGAGGATCGCGGACGGGCGCTCTTCGAGGCGGCCCGGCGCGAGGAGGCTGAGCGCTCCGCCCTGGCGGAGCAGCGCGCGCGCGTGGAACGACTCGAGGCCGAGGCCGCGGCTCAAAAGCAGCGGGAGGCGCGACTGACCGAGGAGTGGGAGCGGGAGAAAGCCGGGCTCTCGGAACAGACGGGCCGACTGGAGGCGGAAAAAGCGGCGGCCGAGCGGGAGCTGGCCGAGGCCAGGGCCGGGGTCAGGGCGGGGGCCGAAAAGCTGGCCGAGATGGAGCGGGGTCAGGCGAAGGCCTTGGCCGGAGCAGTGAGAGGCCAGGAAACGCTGCAGGGTTCCCTGGTTGCGCGAATCGCCCGCCTCGAGGCGGAGGCGGCGTTCGCCGAAACGACCCGAAAGGAACTGCTGGCCCAGAAGGAGCAGGCCGAGCGAGGGCGCGGTTTGATCCAGTCCGAGGCGGAGGCATTGAGCCGGAAGCTCGTCGGAGTGGAGGGCCAACGCGACCGGGCCCTCAGCGAGTCGGAGAAGCGCGGCGAAGCTCTGCGCGAGTCCTTCGAAGAGCAAAGGAGGCTTGCCCAGCAGTCTGGAAAGGGCCCCGTGGTTCCCGGCGCGAGTGAAGCGAGGCAGACTCAGGCGTGGGAAACCGAGCGGGCCGAGATGTCCGCGCGAATCGCTCGACTGGAGGCGTCCGCGGTCGAGGTGGAGAACGCGAACACGGAGATGGTCAGCCGGATGGCGGCGGACGCGGAATGGGCGGTTTCCTCGATGCGGGCCGAGGGCGAGGCGCTGGCCAGGAGACTGGCCGAGGCCGAGAAGGATCGCGACCTGGCCCGCATGGAAGCGGCCCGGCGCGAGGAGACTCAACGCGCCGCCCTCGAAGAACAAAGGCAGCGGGCGGACCGGCTCGAAGCGGATGCCGCCGCTCGCACCGAGCGCGAGGCGCAGCTCACCGACGAATGGACGGCTCAGCAGGCCAGGCTGACCACGCGAATCGTCCGGATGGAGCCGGCCGCGAACGCCCACGCTGACCTGCTGGCCCGGAACAACCAGGTGGAGCGATCGCTCGCGTCGCTCCAGGCCGAGCGAGAAACCCTGATCACGAGACTGGCGGAGCTCGAGGGGGACCGCGAACGGGCCCAGGCCGAGTTCGCTCGCCGCGAGGAGGCTTATCGGGCTGCGCTCCAGGAGCAGCTCGCAGAACGACTCAAGAGCGAAACGGCGGCCTTGGCCGAGAGGGAAAGGAATCAGGCCGAGGCCTGGGAGGCGTCGCGCGCGGAGCTGCTGGCCCGAATCGCCCGGATGGAAGCGGCCGAGGCCATGATGGACGAGGCGCGCGACGAACTGCTGCATCGAAAACGGGATTCCGATCGGGCTCTGGCGGCGGCCCAGGCCGAGCGAGCGAGTTTGCTCGGGAAGATCGCGACCGGCGAGCACGCGCGTCCGCCTGCCCAGGCCACCGCGGCCTCCCACGAGGCGGATCATGGAAAAGAAGCGGCCGGCGGGGCCTCACCCGGAGACGGGCAAGGCCAGGTCGAGCAAGCGGCTTCGCTTGAGCGGATCGCGACCGGCGAGCACGCGCGTCCGCTTGGCCAGGCCCAGGTCACCGCGACCCTCCACGAGGCGGACCCTGGAAAACAACTGGCCGGCAAGGCCTCACTCGAAGGCGGGCAGGCTCGGTCCACGCCCGCGGCCCCCCCGAAGACGCGGAAGGCCGCCGCAGAGCATGACACCGGCGGGCTCAGTGATCTGGTCGGCAGTTGGAACACGGCGATTGTCAGGAGGCCATCGTGGAGCAAGGGGACCGCGAACAAGCCTGCGGACCCGGTGGTTGACCCGATCTTCGAACTCGACGTGACATCGAAGAACGCGCCGTCGCCGGGCGGCCCGGCTTCGACTCACGAAGGGGAGGGGCAAGGCGAGTCGGATCGCCCGGCCCAGGGCGCCCGAGCACGCCCGAGTCCGCCGCCTCGGCCGCCCAAGCTGAAACCGGATCCAGTTCCTGACCAGACGGATGAACCCGGTGGGTGGCTACGCGGTCTGGCCAGCCGAATGCGGCGGAAACCGTAGCGCCTTCACTTCGCTACCGCGGTCCGGCGGGTGGTAGAGCGGCGTGCCATCTGAGCGAGAGGCACGAGAAACCCGCGTCGAGCAGGCCGATCTGGCCGCTGGGGAGAGGCAGAACGTCGTAGCCCGCGGAAGCCAGCATGTCCGCGGTGCGAGGGAAGTCCGCACCCACGAAGACCCGGTCGTTGACGCGCAGGGCATTGGCGGCTTTTTCCTCCCCCGCGGGCGTGAGAATCACGCGATAACCATCGAACACCCCGGACGAGGCGAGCCTCTCGGTGGAGAGGATCGTCTCTTCGTCGAGCAGCGAGCAATCGGTCTTGAAGTGAAGGACGTCGCTGGGCGTGCGCACGATCGTCGCTCGTCGACCCAACTGCTCCAACCGCGACTTGAGGGCCATCGCCCCGGCTTCGTTGGTGCGGGCCGACAACCCGATCATCACCGACCGCGTCGTGGTCAGCACGTCGCCGCCCTCCGCGAAGCCATCGCCGAGTTCGAGCACCCGCCCGAAGCGGCGGCCCAGCTCCGGAGCCATGGCCATGGCCTCGCCCAGACGGGTGGCGGCACCTGGCCGGAGAACGATGGCCCCTTCCGTGAACACGAGAGCCGGGTCTTCGACGAAGACCGAATCCGGAAACTCTTCGAGCGCGGGCAGGGTCTCGACCGCGACCCCGGCGTTCCCGAGGGCCCGAACGTAGCCGTCCAGTTCCGCCTGGACGCCCTCCCGGGTGGGCGCGCCGCGATCGACCGCGCGGAGTCCGTTCACCACGGAAGCCGGCGGCGAACGCACGAGGGCGCGATTGAATCGGTAGACCGGAGGCATGGATCGTGGAGAGGTTCGTGAAGCGGGTGTCGAGACGGGGACAGTATCGCCCGAAAAGCGTTGCTATGCGGCCAGCCGCTGGCCGGTGCGCAGAAAGTGATTCATCCGGGAAAGACCCGCTCCGGGCCGGCGACCAGGGATTGGGTGAAGGTGCGGGTGGCGGGTTTGGGCTTCTTGATCTCCATGGCCCAGGCTCCCTTCTCCTTGAGGCGATGCGAACTGCTGGCGTCGAGGTCGAGGTGGAACACGCGTTTGAGGTCGGCGATCTTCCGCCTCGATTCCTCGGAAAAGGGCGGCTTGCCTTCGAAGGAGTGCAAGACGATGCCTTCCAGCAGGTCGCCGAGGGAGAGGTCGTGATAGTCGGCGAGCGCTTTCAGGACCTTGAGCAGGCGCTTTTCGATGCGCACTCCGGTCTGAACGCGTTCGATGGTGAGAGTGGGCGCGACCCCTTTCGAGGCCGGCGGTCGAGAGCTTCGTTTCATGGTGTGATGGTACATATGTACCTGAATCCGTGTCAAGCCGGCCCGGAGGCGGTTCCGCCGGAGCGGGAACTCTGGCCCCTGGAACTCGTCTCATCGGCATGGACCGACATAAGGTAGGCGCGTGACATTGTCGCCGGGTTCCAGGCTTGGTCCTTATGAGATCCTGTCCTCGCTGGGCGCGGGCGGTATGGGCGAGGTGTTTCGCGCGAAGGACGCCCGCCTGGGGCGGGAGGTCGCGATCAAGGTTCTCCCGAGGGAGCTCGCCGGCGATCCCGATCGCCTGGCGCGGTTCGAACGCGAGGCCCGGGCGGTCGCCGCCCTCTCGCATCCGAACATCCTCGCCATCCACGATTTCGGCACCGAGGGCGACACCACCTATGCCGTCCTCGAACTGCTTGAAGGCGAGACCCTGCGGGCCAAGCTCAAGATCGGCGCGCTTCCCCTGCGCAAGGCCATGGACTATGGAGCGCAGCTGGCGAACGGCCTGGCCGCCGCCCACGACAAGGACATCGTCCACCGCGATCTGAAGCCCGAGAACATCATCGTCACCCCCGACGGGCGGATCAAGGTTCTCGACTTTGGCCTCGCTCGAACCGACGCCCGGGGCGATGTGGCGGAAGGGGCCACGAAGACCCATGCCACCGAGGCCGGCCTGGTCATGGGGACGCTCGGGTACATGTCGCCCGAGCAGGCCCGCGGCAAACGGGCCGACCGGCGGTCCGATGTCTTCGCCCTCGGCTGCGTGCTCTACGAGATGGTGACGGGCAAGCGCGCGTTTCCTGGCGATTCGCAGGCCGAAAGCCTCTCCGCGATACTCCGCGACGATCCGCCCGCGATGGCGCTCTCCGGCCGTCAGGTGCCAGTGGTGCTGCAGAGCGTGGTGAGTCGCTGTCTCGAGAAGGATCCGGATCAGCGTTTCCAGTCGGCCCGCGACCTCGCCTTCACATTGCAGGCCGTCACCATCGAAGGGTCCGCGATTTCGGGCTTCATGCCTCCCCCGCGGCGGATCCGCCTGCCCCCCGCTCGGACCGTGGCCGCGGCGGTGGCTCTGCTCGCGCTGTCCGTTCTGGCGGGAATGTTCGCGGGAAGGCGTCCTGCCTCGGCCCCCCAGGTTCGCCAGATCACCTTCGACCGCGGCACCGTCCGCGCCGCACGCTTCACCAATGATCTGACCTCGATTGTCTACAGCGCGGCCTGGGGAGGCCGGCCCATGCGCACTTTCATGACCCGCGCCGATTCCGAGAATCGCGAGTCCACCGATCTCGGCCTGCCCGATGCCGGCCTGCTCTCGATCTCCGAGAAGGGGCAGATGGCGGTCTCTCTCGACCAGAAGTACGAAGCGTGGCTGGCCGACGGCAAGCTCGCCGAGGTCGATCTGCTGGGCAAGAATCCGCGGGTCCTGCTGGACTCCGTTCGCGAGGCGGACTGGATCCCGGGCTCAACCGAAATGGCCGTGGTGCGCAGGGTCGAAGGCCGCGACCGGGTGGAGTTCCCGATGGGCAAGGTCGTCTACGAATCGTCGGGCTATGTCTCGCACGCCCGGGTCTCGCCGGCCGGGGATCGAGTCGCCTTCCTCGATCACCCGCGCTACGGCGACAACCGGGGCCGCGTGAGCGTGGCGTCGAGAGACGGCAAGGCCACCACTCTCGGAAGCGAATGGATCTCCTCCGAGGGGCTCGCCTGGTCCGCCGACGGCAAGGAGATCTGGTTCACCGCCGTCCTGCCCGGAGAGCCCTCCTCCCTCCGCGCCTTTCCGGCAGGCGGCGGCGTGCCGCGGCTCGTCTGGCAGACGCCGCAGCACCTCGTTCTCATGGATATTGCGCGGGATGGACGGGTCCTCCTCGCGAGCGGGTCCATCACCTCGTTCATCGCCAGCCGCGCGCCCGGCGACAGGGGGGAGCGGGATCTGGCCTGGCTCGGCTGGTCCGATCTCTGCGATATCTCCGCCGATGGCCGATCCCTGCTGGTGACCGGCTTCGAGTTCTCCGACGAATACACGTCTTTCGCGCGCGGGACGGACGGAACTCCGGCTCTGAAACTTGGTCCCGGACTGGCCCTGGCCATTTCCCCCGACGGCGGCCGTGGTCTGGCCATGTCGCCAAAGGATCCCACGCGCATGTCGCTGCTCAGTATGGGCGCGGGTGAACCGCGATCACTCACCGGTCCGCCCGGGGCCGAGAGCGCACTCTTCACCCCCGACGGCCAGTCCATTCTGGTTCAAGCCCGCGAGGCCGAGAAGCGAGCGATCCACCGTGTCGACTTCGGCACGGGAAGCTCGACGCCTGTCTTCGAGGTCGAAGGACCGGTGGTGGGTTCCCGTCGCGGGGCCCCGTGGGCGATATCTCCCGATGGAGCGCGCCTCGCCATTCAGGATGTCGATGGCGCGGTGAGTGCGTGGCCGCTATCTGGTGGCGCGGCCTCGCCCCTCATCCGTCTCATTGCCCATGAAAAGTTGCTTCGTTGGGACCGCGCCGATTCGCTCCTGGTCGGCGCCCTCGACCGTCGAACCGGCTTTGTGGACCGGGTGAACCTCAGCACGGGCGCACGCACCCGGCTCCACGAGATCAATATGCTGGATGAGGCCGGTGTTCTCTTCGACCCGTTTCTCGTCGTCTCTCAGGATGGGCGGGCCTACGCCTACAGCTCCAGCCGCTTCCTCAATTCCCTATATCTGGTGAGCGGCCTGCGATAGGTCGGCGCCTCGCAAAGGAGTCCTGCAATGACCTGGTCCCATATCAGCCGGCCCGCCCCGTCCGAATACGCCCCCTACGCCCACGCGTACGTGAGCCTGGTCCCGGAGGGGGACCTCCTCGCCATTCTGGCCACGCAGAACAAGGAGACCCTCGCCCTGGTCCGCAGCCTTCCCGAGGGGAAGGGCGCCTACCGGTACGGGCCCGGCAAGTGGAGCATCAAGGAGCTGGTTGGTCACGTCACCGACACCGAGCGGATCTTTGCCAACCGGGCCCTGCGCTTCGGCCGGAGCGACGCCACGCCGCTGCCCGGATTCGAAGAGAACGACTATGTCCGCAACAGCTCGTTTGGCCAGCACTCACTCGCCGATCTCGCGGATGGTTTCGAGAGCGTGAGGCAATCCACCGTCTTCCTTTTCAAGCACATGACCGCGGAGGCCTCGCTCCGGCGAGGGAAGGCGAATGACGTCGAGGTCAGTGTGCGCGCCCTGGCCTACCTGATCGCCGGGCACGAGCTCCATCATGTGAACGTGTTGCGGACGCGGTATCTGGCGGGCCCAGAAATGGCGTAGCTGATTCTCGGGCTCCGCCGCCCCTTGATCCGGGACGATGGAGCCTGCCCGCGGGTGAGCTATTTCACCCCGGCCCCTGCGTTCAAAGGCCGGCGAAGTCGTCGGTGGCCTGGACCAGCGCGCTCAGGATCCCGGGCTCCTTGATGCTGTGGCCGGCGTCGGGAACGATCACCAGCTTCGATTTCGGCCACCGTTTGTGGAGAGCCCACGCGCTCGCCGCCGGGCATACCAGGTCGTAGCGGCCTTGCACGATCACGCCGGGAATATGCGCGATCCGGTGGGCGTCGTCGAGGAGCTGGGAGTCGCTCTTCAAAAACCCTCCGTGGACGAAATAGTGGGCCTCGATCCGGGCGAAGGCGTCCGCGAAGTCGTCGCCGCCGTAGCGGGCGATGTAGTCGGGGTCGACCCGGAGCCTGCTGGTCGTGCCCTCCCAGATCGACCAGGCCTTCGCGGCCGCGCGGCGCACCCCGAGGTCCTCCGAAGTGAGCCGCCGGTGGTAGGCGCCCATCAGGTCGCCCCGCTCGACCTCCGGTATGGGCTTCAGATACTCGTCCCAGGCCTCCGGGAAGAGCCAGCTCGCTCCCTCCTGGTAGAACCACAGGAGTTCCTTGCGGCGCAGAAGGAAGATGCCGCGGAGCACGAGACCGCTCACGCGCTCCGGATGCGTCTGGGCATAGGCGAGAGCCAGGGTGCTGCCCCAGCTTCCGCCGAAGACGAGCCATTTGCCGATGCCGAGGCGTTCACGGATGCTCTCGGCGTCTTGGACGAGGTCCCAGGTCGTGTTCTCTCGCAGCTCGGCATTGGGCGTGCTCTTGCCGCTGCCGCGCTGGTCATAGAGGGTGACGTGCCACTTCTCGGGATCGAAGTACCGCCGGTAGTCCGGGTCGAGACCACCGCCGGGTCCGCCGTGGAGGAAGAGAGCCTTCTTCCCTTTGGGGTTGCCCACCTGCTCATAATGGACGGTGTGGAGGTCTGTGACCTTCAGGAAGCCGTCATCGAAGGGCTCGATGGGGGGATAGAGTTCGCGCACGCACACCTCCAGTCAGTTGGGTCGCCATTGTATCCTGCGGTCGAAACCCCCCATTACCTGACCATCATGCACTCACATTTAGTGTAACATTGACAGCGACAGACTTAGATCATGGCTGACTTCTACTCGATTCTTGGAGTTGACCGACGCTTTTCGCCGGCCAAACTTCGCCGTGCCTACCAGCGGCGCGCGCGCGAGTTCCATCCCGATCTCCATCCCGGGAGCGCCGAGGCCGCCTCCATGTTCGCCCTCGTCGCTCAGGCCTTCGAAATCCTCTCCGACCCCGAACGGCGAAGCGCCTACGACCGTGGCGTGGTCGAAGGCAAGACGCTGCGCGAGCGGCCGCCGCTGGCCTTCGAGGGTTTCGACTTCGCCGCCCTTGGGGGCGGACGGCAGGGCTTTCGTGAACTGTTCGAGTCGGCCATCGAGCCCCCGAACGACGCCGCGCAGCGCGGCGAGGATCTGGAAGTTACACTCCAGATTTCCTTCGACGAAGCGTTTCGAGGCGCTCACCGGCGGCTTTCCGTCACCCGCCTCTCGCCCTGCGGGACCTGTGACGGCAGCGGCCACGTCACTCGAGCGCCGCAGGCCTGCGCGGCCTGCGGTGGTCAGGGCTCGACCAGAGTGCGGCGCGGTCATCTGGTCTTCCGGGCGCGCTGCCGCGATTGCGAGGGCGCCGGGCAGATGGCTCAGGGACCTTGTCCTTCGTGCGCCGGAGAGTCGCGGGTGCACGAAACGGAGTGGATGGATGTCAATGTTCCTCCCGGCATCGAGCATGGCGCCCGCCTCCGCCTTCCTTCGGCCGGGAACGCCGGTCGTCGCGGCGGCGAGGCCGGCGATTTCGTGGTGCACCTCGAGGTGCTGGCCCATCCCCTGTATCGACGGGCTGGAAGCGACCTGTACGTCGACGCCCAGGTCTCGATCTTCGATGCCGCGGTGGGTGGCCACGTCAGCGTGAAGACCCCGGACGGCGACGTCCCCATCGAGATTCCCGCGGGCACCCACGGGTCGCAGCGCTTCCGGCTGCGCAAGCGCGGCATGCCCCACTTCGGCGATCCGGCGTCGCGGGGCGATCTGTGGGCCGAGGTGAAGCTTGTGGTTCCGGCCGTCACCGACGCCGAATCCCGCGCCCTCATCGCGGAAGTCTCTCGCCGCCTGGCCCAAAGCGAAACCAAGAGCCCCAAGGACC
Organism: Acidobacteriota bacterium; assembly: GCA_032127745.1. Classification (GTDB taxonomy): domain Bacteria; phylum Acidobacteriota; class Vicinamibacteria; order Fen-336; family JAGNNV01; genus JAGNNV01. Next base: position 7,566 of record JAQBHL010000125.1, on the reverse strand, counting down.
ACTGAGGACACCCCCATGCCCCGAGGACGACGACCCACCCGCCCGCAAGGTGCGGCTCCCGGCCAGCGCTTCTACATGATCAGCACCCTGGCCCAGAGCTACGGCATTCACCAGCAGACCCTGCGCATGTACGAACGCGAGGGCCTGTTGACGCCCTCGCGCAGCGAAGGCAACACGCGTCTCTATTCCGATGAGGACATGAAGCGCCTGGAGACCATCCTCGCCCTTTCGCGAGACCTGGGCGTGAACCTGGCCGGCATCGACGTGATCCTCAAGCTGCGCGCCCAGATCGAGCGCATGCAGAAGGAGATGAACGAATTCGTCTCCTGGGTCCGCCAGGAAATGAAGCAGGGCGCCCGCGAGGGCTTCGCGGAGAGGCTGGAGCAGGCCCTGGTTCGACTCCCGCCCCAGGCCATCGTCAGGGTCCAGACGCCTGCCCCTCCCGAGGCCCCCAGCCCTCCCGAGACGAAGACTCCCTAGGAGCCCGTGGTGAAACTCTGCCGTCGCACCGAGGCGGGGGCTGCGCCCGGATGGCAAGGCGCCGAGGAGTCAGAATATCGGGAATATTGGGGCGACGAGCAACGCAGCCAGCCGGGATGCAGCGCCCGCCGAATGCAGGCAGGGTTTCACCGCGGGCTCCTGGGATTGATAACCTGAGTCCCATGTCGGATTGCGCCATCTGCGGCGGCACGGGCTTTGAGATCGTGGTCAAGGACGAGCGCGAGTTCGCCCGGACCTGCGTCTGTCGAGCCTCGGGTGCTAAAGGTCCCGATGTCTTCGAGCGGCTTCGAGTCCCCGCGCGCTATCGCGCCTGCACGCTCGCGAATTTCGAAAGCGCATCCTCGCCCCAGATGCGAGCGGCCTGGGAGAAGGCGGCGAGCTTCGCCGCCGGATACCCCCACACCGGCGTGTCCGCCGGCCTTGGCCTCCTCTTCACCGGATCGAACGGCATCGGCAAGACCCACCTCGCGGTCGCGGTCCTGAGAGAGCTGGCGGAGACGAAGAAGCTGCGCGGCCAGTTCTGGGACTTCCATGAACTGATGCGGGAGATCCGCTCTTCGTACAACCCCGATGTGCGCATGACCGAGACCGAGGTCCTGGCTCCGATCATCAACACCGACATCCTGGTGCTCGACGATCTCGGAGCCTGGAAGATGACCGACTGGATGAACGACACCCTTTTCTACATCCTCAATCAGAGGTACGTGCATCAGCGGCCGTCGATCATCACCACCAACTTCGAGGACAAGGACGCCTCCGAGATCCGGCGTCTGGATCAGGCGGGCGGGGACGCCTCCGATCGCGAGTTCCTGGTCGAGCGGATCGGAAACCGGCTTCGCTCGCGTCTCATGGAAATGTGCGTGGTGGTCCGCATGAAGGGCACCGATCATCGCGTGCACCGCCAGCACTACAACCAGAGCGGCGCCCTTGACAGTCCGAACGCGGCCCGCTGAGGCGCCCGCCCCCAAACGACCGTCATCCCCACTACGGAGCCGGACGGGGTGGAGTTTCGGTGGTCGCGAAGGTCCGAAGGCCCGATGGCCGTGGCCCTGGCGTCATCGTGAGTGGGTTTGGGGATTTCCGTCGGTGGCGCTTGGCAACCCCCAAACGTCATCGCGAGCCTTCGACGGCCTTCGGCAGTCACTGTTTGCGAGGACCCGGCCATTCCGAAAAGTGGCCAATATGTGGCGTTTTCGGCCGTCGTCCTCAGCAGGAGAACAACTGAATTCGTCCGACGACGCGATCCCGGCGTCGCTGGCGTCCTCGTCGGAGCCCGCGGGGCCGGGCGCAGCCGTGAGTCGCCGCGCCGGGGAGAGCGCCAGCCTGGTCCTCGGGCCACGCCTCGTGCGTCGCACCGCGTTGTCAAGACTCCGGAATCGTTTCCTCCTCACTCGGCTCGCGAACCGCGAAGATGCAGACGGACGGCGGGGACTCGCTCTCGACGCGCCGGTGCTTTCGACTCACATCAGCGCCCGGCCCCGCTCCATCTCCGCTCAGGAAGGCAGGTCGGCAATCCGCCTGAGATTGGCTCCGGCATGATGGTCCCCCGTAGCGAGCGGCCGCTTGGGGTCTATGTCCACCTTCCCTTCTGCGCGCAGAAGTGTGCCTACTGCCATTTCTCGATTGATCCGGGCCGGCCCTCCGATGCGCGTCGGGACCGTTATCTGAGCGCGCTTTCGACCGAGATCGGCGCCTCGGCGGGCGGCGAAGCGGATTCGCTGTACTTCGGTGGGGGCACGCCGTCGCTGGTGCCGCCCCGCCAGATCGATGAACTGATCCGAGGAATCAAGGGGCGGTACGCGCTCTCCGTGGAGGCCGAGATCACGCTCGAAGCGAATCCGAAGGATCTCGACGAGCGAGGATTCGCCGGCTTGCGTGAAGCCGGGGTCAACCGTCTCAGCCTCGGGGTTCAGTCGTTCGACGCCGTCGTCCTGCGAGAGATGTTTCGCGATCACACCGGCGATGATTCCACGGCCTGCGTTCGCGCCGCCCGTGCCGCCGGGTTCACGAACCTCTCGACGGACCTGATTCTCGGCTGGCCCGGGGAAACTCGCGACCGTTTCATGAACAGCCTGCGCCGGCTCCTCGATCTCGGGCCCGATCATGTCAGCCTCTACGTTCTCGAAACCGACGGCAAGACCGTGGTGGCGCATCGCGCGAAGGAGGGGACACTCCATCTCCCCGACGACGATCTTGTCGCCGATCTCTTCAATGAGTCCGAGGATCTCCTGGCCGCGGCCGGGATAAAGGCTTATGAGATCTCGAACTTCGCCCGGTCCGGCTTCGAGTCGTGCCACAACCTCAAATACTGGGACGATGGTCCGTTTCACGCTTTCGGCATGTCCGCTCACGGCTTCGATCGGGGCGTGCGCTACTGGAACGCGCCGACCTTCGGCAGCTACTGCTCGGCCATGGAGACGGCGGGGACGGCAAGAGCCGGGGAGCGGGCCCTGTCGCGCGAGGAGCGACTCGAGGAAGCGGTGATGACCGGCCTGCGGGTCCGACGGGGCATCGACCGTGAGAGGTTTCGCTCCCGTCACGGCGTCGACATCCTGGATCGCTTCGGTGACGCATTAAAGCCGAGCGTGGCCGCCGGATTGCTGGAGGTGGATGAGGCCACGCTTCGACTGACGAGGCGGGGAGTGCTGATGTCGAGCGAGGTCTTGAGCGCCCTGGTCTGAGGCCAGCTGCCGTCGACCCCTGCCCGGGCTCTGCCTGAAGGAAGCGGGTTCGGCGGGATCTGAGAGAGTACGAGGGTGAGAGGCCTCGTGCGCGTCGCCGGTCTGCTCCTTGCCCTGGCGGGCCGGGCCGCCGGCCCCGCGCCCTCCCGGCCGCCGACCTGGACGGAACCGCGAACCGGGATGGTGTTCGTGACCATCCCCGCCGGGACCTTTGTGATGGGATCGCCTCTCCGCGAGAAGGAGCGGGAGGCTCAGGAGGTCCAGCACGAAGTGACCCTCACCCGCGGTTTCTCGCTCGGGGCCTATGAGGTCACGGGAGGCCAGTGGCGCCGCCTCATGGGTGTGAACCCGTCTCACTTCGCCGCTCGGGGTGACGACTTTCCGGTTGAGCGTGTGAACTTTCCCGATATCCAGGAATTTCTGGCGCGGATGAACGCAGCCCAATCGTCCCGGACGTTCCGCCTTCCCACCGAGGCCGAGTGGGAATACGCCTGTCGGGCGGGGACGACCACGGCGTTCGCCACCGGGGACCGGCTCGCCTCAACGCAGGCCAGCTTCCTCGCCGCTCCGGGCGAGGGTGGTAGAGGCACCACCCGGGTCGGTTCCTTCGGCCCGAACGCCTGGGGCCTGCACGACATGCACGGCAATGTCTGGGAATGGACCGCGGACGAGTATTGCCCCTATCCCGTCGGGCCGGCCAGAGATCCCAATCCCCGCTGCGGCAGCGGCCTCAAGGTCATCCGGGGCGGGAGCTGGTACTTCGGCGCCGACTCCGCCCGCTGCGCGCTGCGGTACACCCATCCTCAGAATGAGCTTGGCTTCAGTCTCGGGTTCCGCGTGGCCGCCGACTCCAGATAGAAGGACCTCCGCTCCGCCTACAATTCGGCCATGGTTTCTTCAATGGTCCCGACTCCGCGACAATCCGTGGCTGCGGCTCTCGCCATCCTGATGGCACTGGCTCCGGTCGCCTCGGCCCAGCAGGTGAAGCCGGTCCAGCCGACCCCCGCCTCGCCCACGATGCCGGACATGTCCGACCCGCGCATCAACCAGGGTCCCAAGGCCGTGGCCACCTTTGACCGGGGGATGGTCAGCACCCAGCTTCTCTCCTCGACCGAGGCCGCCCTCCGTGTGCTCAAGGATGGCGGCAACGCGGTGGATGCGGCGCTGACCGCGCTCTTCGTGCAGGAGGTGGCCGACTATCACATGGTCTTTTTGTTCGGGTCGATGTCCGCTCTCTACTACGACGCGAAGACCGGGCAGACCCACGCCCTCGTCGCCATTGGCGCGCATCCCGATCCCGATCGCAATGGAGGCAAGGGCACAGAACGCGTGGTGGTGGGCGGAACCGTGCGAGGCGCTGCCGCGCTCTCGAAGCGATTCGGATCGAAGCCGTGGGCGAGCCTCCTCGAGCCCGCGATCCGCGAGGCCGAAGCCGGCCCCCTCGTCACCTCGTTCATGTACGGCTTCAATTTCGCTCTCTGGGAATCGGGCTTCCTGGGCGACCTGCGCGGCAATGCCGAGGCCCGGACGTTCTACATGCCCGAAGGTCATCTCGTAGGAGCGGGCCAGCACTGGAAGATGCCCGCCTTCGCGGCCACCTTGCGGGAAGTGGCGAAGGATCCCGACTACATGTACACCGGGGCCTGGGGCCGGAAGTTCGTGGAGGCGGTGAACAAGGCCGGCATGTCCGTGACCATGGAGGACCTGGCCGAGTATCAGCCGGAGTGGACCGAGCCCACTCGTTTCACCTATCGGGGGAATGACTTCGTCGGCTCGCCGCCGCCCGACACCGGCGGCCTGGTCATCGGATTCAATCTCAACGTCCTCGAGAACTTCGATCTGCCGCGACTTGGCAGCTACGTAAAGTCGGCCGAGACCATGGAGATCCTGGCCCGGACCATGGCCCGGGCCGATGAGGAGACCATGGGGGCCATCCGCGATCCCCTGACCTACCACGTGCCCGGCTCCTTGTGGCTCTCGAAGGACTACGGACGGATGGTGTCGGAGTTCGTGAAGCAGACCATGCCGAAGATGAGTCTGGCGCCGAAAACCGCGGCGGTCGAGCCGCTCATGGGAGCGAGGGTGATTCCGAGCGTGGGCAGCAACCACATCGTGGTCGCGGATGCGGAGGGCAACTGGGTCTCCATGCTCCACACCATTCACGGAGGCGCACCGGGAATCTTCATCGACGGCGTGCGCGCCACCGGCAGCGAACTCCCGGCCCCCTCGCGCGGGCCCGGGCGGCGGCTGATCCTGCCCATCAGCGCCATCATGGCCATGAAGGAGGGCCACCCCTGGCTGGCCATGGGGACTCCCGGCTATCCGCCCCAGCCGGTCACCGAAGTGCTCACGAATATCTTCGACTTCGGCCTCTCACCCGACCAGGCCGCGGAGGCGCCACGTTTTTGGAGCGTCCCCGATCCCGCGAATGGCGGCCACGGTCTCAAGCTTCAGTATGAATCGCGATTGCCTCCGGAGGTAGTGATGGGCATGCGTGCGCGCGGCTTCGCCCTGGAGGACATCGGAGCCTACAACTACCACACCGGTTCGATGCAGATCGTGTGGCGAGATGCGAAGACCGGCAGGCTGATGGGCTCGACCGACTCGAGACGTCTCGGCAACGCTCAGGGCTACTGAGAGCTCAGCGGCGCTTCGGTGAGGTCCCTCTGGAGCCCCGCCCTCTTCAGCCACTCCGGCGGGACTTCGACGAAAGACCGGTCGAGTTTTGCGGTCGAATCGCAGCCGAGGAGCTTGAGCGTCCGCACGATGTCGGTCTTGAGGATTTCGATGGCCCGCGTCACCCCCGCCTCGCCCGCGGCGCCGAGGCCATACGCATAGGCCCGGCCGATGAGAACCGCCCGCGCGCCGAGGCACAAGGCCTTCACCACATCGGTGCCGGCGCGGATACCGCCGTCCATCAGTACCTCCATCCGCCCGTTGGCCGCAGCCACGATCTCGGGCAGCACCCGCAACGTGGGGGCCACCGTATCCAGTTGCCGTGCGCCGTGGTTGGAGACCACGATGGCGTCAGCACCCGCGTCCGCGGCCCGGCGCGCGTCGTCGCCGATATGGATGCCCTTCGCCACGATCGGGCCCTTCCACGCCTCGCGGATCCAGGGGAAGTCGGCCCATGACACCGCGGACGCTTCGAGCGCGGCGGTGACATCGGCATAGCCCATGGGGCCATCGGCAAGCACGATGTTGGGGAAGTTCATCAGGCCGCCATCGCCGAGCCACGCGGCCAGCCACCGCGGCCGGGTAAGCATCTGCGGGAGGTAGGGAAGCATGGCCAGGGGCCGGCGCGAGAGGAGTTCCCTGGTGCCGTTCCTGGGGTCTCGTTCACGCATTCCCGAAACCGCGGTGTCCACGGTGACGACCAGCGCGGTGTAGCCGGCGGCCTGGGCCCGAGCCATCGCGGCCCGCGCGACATCGTGACCTCCGACGAGATAGAGCTGATACCAGGCCGGACCCGTGGTGGCCGCCTTCACGTCTTCCAGACCGCAGCCTGAAAGAGTCGACAGGGTGTACGCCGTACCGGCCTTGCCCGCCGCGCGGGCCGCCACTTCCTCGCCTCGCGGATAGAACATGCGGCTGCTGCCCACCGGCGCCAGCACGAAAGGCAGGTCCAGCGTGGCCCCAAGGACCGTGGTTGTGAGATCGCAGCGGGGGGTGGCCACCGCGGCTCGCGGACGAAACAGCACCTGATCGAAGGCCGCGCAGTTGTCACGGAGCGTGATTTCGCGATCGGCGCCGCCGTCGATGTAATCGAAGGTCATCCGGGGCAGACGGCGCTTGGCCAGCCGCCGCAGGTCAGAGATGTTCACGACTTGAGGAGAGGCAACCTTGTTCATCATGTCGGCCTCGGAGCGTAACCGATGTGAAGACCCGATGGACTCCCGCCCTCTCTCCCCGACCACCCAGCCGGGGGCCGGCGGGGTTGCGCCCCTGCCGCGTCTCAACGAGACTTCAGCTTCGCCGCGATCTCAGTGAGGATGTGACCATGACCAGAATCAGATTCGTAATCGCGGTTGCCGTGGGGGCGATCCTCGGGGGCGCGATGGGGTTGGGCGCCGAAGCTCAGATCCCGGTCCCCGCTCGCGACCTGGCCCAGGCCCGGCCCCCCGCGCTCAGGCCTGCGGTCGCCGGTCCGAGCGGCGGCATCTCCACTGGCCATCCCCTGACCACCGCGGCGGCTCTCGAGATTCTGCTCAAGGGAGGCAATGCCTTCGACGCCGGAGTGGCATCCCTTCTCGTCGGAGGCGTCGTGGAACAGGACCTGTACAGCCTGGGCGGTGAGGCGCTCGTCCTTGTCTATCCGAAGAGTGAAGCCAAAGTGACGTCGATCATCGGCCAGGGATGGGCGCCCAGGGCCGTCGATGTCGAT
>JAQBHL010000124.1:0-21746 GCA_032127745.1 Acidobacteriota bacterium | reverse complement strand
CGCGGTCCCCGAGGAGTACCAGGCCGGCAAGAGTGGCGAGAGCCAGCCCTAGCAGCCCGTGGTGAAAGTCGGGCCGTGTCGGAAGCGGATCCTTTCCGCCAGCTCTGCGTTGCTGAACCTTGAAATATTCCCGATATTCCTTCGGTCCAGCGCCTTGATCTGACGAAAAATCTCTCGCTTCCGACGCGACCGGACTTTCACCACGGGCTGCTAGAACAGTTCAGAGTTATGCGGGTCGGGGCTTGCCGGGGGACGACCCTGGCTTTCCGGCGGGTCGAGGGCGGCGTGCTTGAGGGACGAGACGGACTTCCAGAGCACACCCTCGCCTGGCGAGCGTCCACGAGTCCCGTGCTACACTGATCCCGTGGAACAAAAAGCCGCCAATGTGACGATCGCGATCGACGCCGCCCTGCTTCGGCGCGCCCGCATCAAGGCTCTCGAAGAGGGCACATCCCTCAACGCGGTCCTGCGCGAGCGGGTCGAGGAGTATGTGTCTCGGGCCTCGCCGGCTACGGCGGCGAAGCAGACGTTCCTTCGCCTTGCCGGAGCCTCGAAGGCCCGAGGCGGCCGGAAGATCTCCCGCGAGGAAATGCATGAGCGAGGGTGAAGGCCCGTTCTTTCTCGACTCGAACATCCTCATCTACGCATTCGACACCTCGGAACCCACAAAGAGGTCCCGAAGCCGCGCGCTGATCGAAAGGCTTCCGGCCGAAGCGATTGTTCTCTCGGCCCAGGTGGTGAACGAGTTCTATTTCACGGTGACCCGAAAACTCCGCCCTTCGGTGCCCGCAGCCGAGGCCGAGGAGGCGGTTCGCGGCCTTTCGGGTTTTCGTATCCTCCCCCTCGACTACCGGCTCTCTCTGTCGGCCATGGATCTGGTCCGGAAACATCAGCTCTCGATCTGGGACGCCTTGATCATTGAGAGCGCCCTCCATGGCCGGTGCCGCACGCTTTTCTCGGAAGACTTTCAGGATGGCCGGAAATACGGAACGTTGCAGGTAACGAACCCGTTTGCCGATTGAACCTCGCCCAAACTGGCCAAGCCCCCGCGTGGGGTGACACCGCCTCTTTCCGGCAACGAACGCGGTAGGCTTCCGGCCCAATGGGAATCGCGTGATAGTTCTTGAAACCGACCGCCTGGTGCTCCGACACCTCACGCTCAATGATGCGCCGTTCATTCTCGACCTTGTGAACGAGCCGTCGTTCATCAGGTTCATAGGAGATCGCGGCGTGAAGACGGTCCAGGGTGCGCGCCAGTATCTTCTGAAGGGACCGATTGCGAGCTACGGACGATTCGGTTTCGGACTGAACCTGGCCTTCCTTAAGGAGACCGGCGACCCGCTCGGGATATGCGGCCTGCTGAAGCGCGAGACCCTACCGGACGTGGATGTGGGCTTCGCTTTTCTCCCGGCCCACTGGCGCAAGGGGTACGCGTTCGAGGGCGCCCGCGCAACTGTGGAGCACGGGCGCGACACGTTCTCGCTCAAGCGGATCGTGGCCATCACTTCGCCGGATAACGTGGCCTCGATCAAGGTCCTGGAGAAGATCGGCCTCAAGTTCGAGGCGGTGATTCGCCTCGAAGGCGACCTCAGGGAGGTCAAGCTTTTTGGGATCAACTTCTAGCCTCGAAGAGACGCGAACCGGGGCCAGCCTCGCGGATTCGTTGCGCCGTCTCCAACGGCACTATGGCGTGCCGTGTTCTCTCGCTCCCTCCGATCCCTTCGCTCTGCTGCTCTGGGAGTACGTGGCCTATCTCACCGACGACGCCGACCGCGCCTCCGCGTTCGCCGCTCTGAAGAAGCGTGTCGGGATTCTTCCGGACCAGGTCGCGGCCGCCTCTCCCGCGGTGCTGCAGTCCGTCTGCCGCGGCGGCGGAGCGATCGCGTTCAAGCTGAGAGCGGCGCGGATGCAGGCGGTGGCCGTGCGCGTCACGAACCACTTTGGCGGAAATCTGGATGGCGTTTTGCGCCTGCCGTATCCCGAGGCTCGGCGGATTCTGAAGACGTTCCCCGCGATCGGTCCACCCGGGGCCGACAAGATCCTGCTCCTGACCGGGGCGCAGAAGGTTCTGGCCCTGGACTCGAACGCGCTGCGCGTCCTCCTCCGCCTTGGGTACGGGGAAGAGCAAAAGAGCTATGGCGCGTCATACGCGAGCGCCCAGAAGGCCGCGATGGTCGAACTGCCGTCTTCGCTCAAGGGTCTCCAGAAGGCGTCGTTCCTGCTTCGACGCCACGGTCAGGAACTCTGCCGAAGGAATGACCCAAGATGCCCCATCTGCCCGTTGCGGGAGGTCTGCGCCTTCGCAAACGTCAGATAACCTGCGCCCGAAAAGGAGCGAGCATGATTCTTCAGGAAGACCCGAGCGTCGATCTCGACACCCCCACCGGTCCCATGCGGACCTACGTCTATCGGCCGGTGGCGGCGGGACGGTATCCCGGACTCGTGCTGTTCTCCGAGATCTTCCAGCGCACCGGCCCCATCAAGCGCACGGCCGCCCTGCTTGCCGGTCATGGTTTCGTGGTCGCGGTGCCGGAGATTTTTCACGATCTTGAGGGGCCGGGTTGCGAGCTTCCCTACGACACCGCCGGCGCCGACCGGGGGAACGCCGACAAGACCGGCCGTCTTGTGACCGCTTACGATGACGACGCGCGCGCGGTGATTCGGTTTCTGCGGGACCATCCGTCGTGCAACGGGAAGATCGGCTCCATCGGCATCTGCATCGGCGGACATCTCTCGTTCCGGGCGTCCATGAATCCCGAGGTTCTGGCCGGGGTCTGCTTCTACGCCACCGACATTCACAAAGGCAGCCTGGGAAAAGGCGGCGACGACACGCTTTCGCGCATAAAGGAAGTCAAGGCCGAGATGCTGATGATCTGGGGACGGCAGGACCCGCACGTGCCGAACGAGGGTCGGGCTCTGATTCAGAAGTCCATGATCGACGCGGGTGTGAACTTCACCTGGCACGAGTTCAACGGCGCACACGCCTTCCTGCGCGACGAAGGGCCCCGGTACGATCCTGCGCTCGCGCTCACTTGCTATGGGCTCGTGGTCGACCTCTTCAAGCGGAAGCTCGGCGATGGCGACCTGCGGGTCGTTGCTGTCGCCGGGGCCGAAAGGTAGCACTGAGCGGGTCGGGTTTGCGTCATCGCGGCGAGAGGGTCATCGCCGGGTTCCGGCTTTCGCCGGAATGACGGAGTTTTCGGGAGGCGGAAGCGATGAATGAGGTGACGATTCGCGATGCGGAGAGCCGTGATGCTCCTGCCCTCCTCGATATCTATCGCCCGTTCGTGACCGACACCGCGGTCTCGTTCGAGATGGAACCACCCACGGTCCCGGAGTTCGCGGGGCGCATCGCCTCAGCCCAGAGTCAGTGGGCGTGGCTCGTGGCGGAACGAGAGGGCGCCCTCGTCGGCTACGCGTACGCGTCGGCCTTCAGGACGCGGGCCGCCTACCGCTTCACGGTGGAGACATCCGCCTACGTGCATCCGGGTCATCGAGGCCACGGCGTGGCCCGGGCTTTGTATCGACGCCTCTTCGAAGCCCTGGTCGAAAAGGGCTACTGCAACGCCTACGCGGGAATCGTGCTGCCGAATGACGACAGCGTGGCGTTCCACCGGGCGCTTGGCTTCACGCCCGTCGGCGTGTTCCACCGGGGCGGCTTCAAGTTCGGCCGGTGGCACGACATCTCCTGGTGGGAGATCGCCCTGCGGGACCACCCGCCCAGTGCCTGACGCGCTGACCGCACTCAGGACGCTCAGGTTTTGAGCCGGGCCGCTTGTGCGGATGGGCGGCGCCGACCAGGTACATCGGTATGTTGGAGTCGACGAAGATCATCCGTGCTCACCGGACCCGTAGCCTCCCTCGATCTCCGCGAGCATCGTGGGCATGTCTCCGCTCGGGAAGCCGTGGCGGACGGCCGTCCTCAGAATCTCGCTTTTCTTCTCGGCGCGTCCTCGAGGTTCGAGGAGGCGGGCCTGGCGCACCCTTGCCGCGACGGTCATGCGTTGGGCGCCCGCGATGCCTTGGATTTCTCGCAGCTCCGGTTCCTCGAGCAGCACCAGCAGTCTCTTACTCCTGCGGTGAGTAGGTCTGACTCATGAAGATGAGTCGAGTGGCGGCGGCTGGCGGGCCTTCGGGCTACTGGCCCGCGTGGTCCGGGGACTTGCCGCCTGCGGCGATGAACCGGTTGATGCTCAGTTCCAACTGGGGCAGCGTTACCGAGCCCAAAGACAGCACCGTATCGTGAAAGGCGCGGAGATCGAACTTCGTTCCCAGGGCCGCCTCGGCCTGGGCGCGTGACTTCTCGATCTGCATTTCCCCGAGGTAGTAGGAAAGCGCCTGGCCCGGCCAGGCGATGTAGCGGTCGATCTCGGTGGTTATCTCGTGCTCGGCGAGGGCGGTGTTGTCCCGCAGGTAGCTGAGAGCCCGGTCGCGCGTCCAGCCCTTCGAATGTATGCCGGTGTCGACGACCAGTCGAGCCGCCCGCCAGCCCTGATAGGTGAGCATGCCGAAATAGTCGTAGGGAGACTCATAGACCCCCATGGGGATGCCCAGCTTTTCACAGTAGAGGGCCCAGCCCTCGCCGTAGGCCGAGATATAGACGCGCTGCCGGAACTCCGGCTGTTCCCTGTGCTCGGCGGCCAGGGACATCTGCATCGCGTGGCCGGGCGCCGACTCGTGAAGGGTGAGGGCGGGCAGGTTGTACAGAGGCCGGGCCGCGAGATTGTAGGTGTTGACCAGATAGACCCCGGGGCCCCCGCGACCCGAGGTGTAGAAGGGGGCGATGTCATCGGGCACGGGAATGATGGTGAAGCGTGATCGGGGCAGCCAGCCGAACAGTTCCGAAAGTCTCCCGTCCACTTGCTTGGCGATCCAGGCGGCCCGCATCAGCAGTTCTTCGCCGGTCTTTGCGTAGAAGCGCGGGTCGGTGCGGAGGAATTGGAGGAAGGCCGGGAAGTCGCCCTTGAAGTCCGTCTTCTTTATGGTCTCGACCATCTGCTCGTGGATCTTCGCCACTTCGGCCAGGCCGATGTTGTGGATCTGGTCCGGGGTCAGATCGAGAGTGGTGAACTCGCGGATCTTCGACTGGTAGTAGGCCTTGCCGTCGGGATAGGACTCGGCGTCCAGGGCCACCCGCGCCCGCTTCATGTAATCCTCGCGCATGAAGGTCAGCAGATCCGTGTAGGCGGGCAGGACCGACTCGCGAATCGCCTTCGCCGCCTCCGCGCGCAACTCGGCCTGTTCGGCGCCGCTCAATGAAGCGGGCATCTTCGTAAACGGGGCGTAGAAGGGATTCTTCTCCGGGTCCTGAACCTCGGCCACCGACGCGATCGAAGCGTCGCGGCCGGTCAAAGTCACCCGGGGCACCGAGAACCCCCGGGCCAGACCGGCCCGCATGTTCACCGTCTGTTCCGCGAAGTAGCGCGGAATGCCCGCGAGCAGCCGCAGATAGGCCTGATAGTCCGCGAGAGTGCGCAGAGGACGCTTCGCGGCGCCCGTGACCTCGGCCCAGAAGGAGGAGTCCGAGTTGAACGGCTTTTCGTAGTCCCGAAACCGCGCGCTGGCCTCGAGTGACTCGATCTGCGCGGCGTAGATCGCGTAGTTCACCCGACCCTCGGAGGAGAGGTCCTGGGTCGGAATCGACTTCAACTCCTTGAGGACGTCGCCCCAGTATGCGAGGCGGTCCGCCTGGGTCGCTGCATCCACCCTGGGGAATCGGTCTTGCACCGCCATGGTGCGGTCGGCATCCTCATCGAGACCCGATGCTTGAGCCTGACGCCAGGACCACTCGCGGGTGTAGAGCGCCTTGAAGTTCTCGGCTGCGTCTGGGTGAGTCTGGGCGCTTGCTGCCAGGGGCCAGAAAGCGGTGAGGGCGGTGATCACGGCAAGGGGAGCGGTGCGCCGATTCATAGGGTTCAGACCTCGCGTTTCAAGTACCAGGGGCCGACAGACATCCGCATTATGGGCAGGCTGACCCAGATCCGAAAAAAGGGGTCAATTGTCCAGATACTTCTTGAACCAGCCCATGACCTCTTCCATGTGCTTCCTGCTGTTCGGTCCCTTGAGGATCCAGTGGCCTTCATCCGGGAAGATCACGAAGCGGGCGGGCACCTTGAGGCGCTGAAGCAGCTTGAAGGTGGTCATCGACTCGCTGATGGGAACCCGGAAATCCTGCTCGCCCTGAGTGACGAGCATGGGCGTCTTCCAGTTCTTCGCGTAGCGGATGGGTGACTGATCGAACCACTGGCCCTTGCCGGTTTCCCAGATGGGCGCGCCCATGCGCAGTTCGCGGTCGATGCCGCCGTCGTTCAGGCCGTACTGCGATTCGTTGTTCACCGCGCCCGCGTGGTTGACCAGGCACTTGAACTGGTTGGTGGTGCCGTTGTACCAGTTCATGATGTAACCGCCGTACGAGCCCCCGGCCGCGCACTGCCGGGTGAGGTCCATCTGCGGATACTTCTTCGCCGCTTCCGTGATGGCTTCGAGGGTTTCGAGCGCGGGACCGCGCAGCACGTCGCGCTCGATGTCGTCGGCGAACTTCTCCCCGAAGCCGGTGGAGCCGGTGTAGTTGGTCATGAGGAGGTAGTAGCCGGGCGAGGCGAGGAGGTGAAAGTTCCAGCGCGTGGAGAAGCTGTCGGAGGACATGGAGTTCGGTCCTCCGTGCGGGAAGACCACCAGGGGATACTTCTTGCCGGGCTCGACCACCGGGGGCGGCACCATGAGGGAATGGATCTTCTTGCCGTTCTTGGCCGTGAACCAGAAGTGCTCCGGGTGGGGAAGGTAGATCTGGGCCAGGCGCTCCTGGTTGAACGAGGTCAGGGTGGCATAGCTCTTCTTCGCCGGATCGAACCGCACGATCTGCCCGGGATCGGTGGAAGCGGAGAACCGGCCCACCATGACGGACCCGGCCGCCTGGAGACCCGTGACCGCGCCCACGCTCGGAGCGTGAACCACCTCGGGGGAACCCCCGTTCGCGGGAAAGCGGAAGATCTTGGTGGTTCCGTCATCTTCGGCCTCGACGTAGACCGACTGGTTGTCCGGGCTCACGGTGAAGCTCGATACCGAACGATCCCATCCCGCGCTCACGATCTGGACCTGTGACCAGTCCGGGCCGGTGAGCCGGGCCAGGCGGGTGACGAAGTAGATCTGTTTCGCGGTGGGAGTGCGAGCTTCCAGGGCGAAGAGGGTCTTCCCGTCGGGGCTGAACTGGGCGTTGCCATAGCTCACGCCCGCAGGCGTGAGCCGCTTCGGGATTCCGCCTCGAGCGCTCACGAGATAGAGCGAACTCTCCGTGGGCTCATACATGGCGTGGTCGCGATTGGCCAGCGCGTCGAAGACGATGCCCTGGCCGTCGGGAGTCCAGGTCGGATTCAGCGCTTCGGTAATGCCGCCGGCAAAGCTCCCGCGCAGGGGAGCGACCCGGACGATGGTCGGGGTGGCGCCGTCCAGTTCCTGCCAGCCGAGGACCGGCTCCTTCTTCTCGAGCCAGGCGTTCCAGAAGCGGACCGGGAACGTCTCGTAGACGCGGGCGGTGTCCTTGCGCGCCTTCTGTTCGTCGGCGAGCTTCGTCTGCTCGTCCAGGTTCGCCGCCCCCTCCTGGAACTCGGTTTCGAAAAGAACCGCCTTCCCATCCGGGCGGAACTTCGGAGAAGACGCGCCGGTCGACAGAGTGGTGAGGCGTCGGGCTTCACCGCCCTCGAGGGGGAGCAGGTAGATCTGCGGGGCTTCGTCCCCATCGCGGCGCGCGCTGAAAGCGAGGGTCTTTCCGTCGGGCGAGAACGCGGCGCCGGATTCGCCACCCTTCGTATGGGTGAGCTTGCGCGCGGGAGTGGATCCGTCGGCGGGAACGAGCCACAGATCCGACACGCTCTGGGCGCGGTCGTACGAGGGCTCGGTCACGGAGAAGACGGCGAGCTTTCCATCCGGGCTGAGGGCGGGCGCTCCGATGCGGTGGAGCAGGAACACATCCTCGTGGGTCATGGCATGCTGCTGGGCCTGAACCGAAAATGGCGCGAGCAGGAGGAGAAGGGTGGGAATCATTCTTCGCATGCGCGAAGCATAAGACCGCCGCGCCCATCCGGGCTCGGGAGAACGCGATCAGGTCGCATCCTGCCCCAGGACCATTGAGGTAATGTCCGCCTCATGGCGACATCAAAGACCTTCATAGGAACGGCAGCGGTCTGCGTCCTCGCGGCCTCCGGCATCAGAGTGAACGCGCAGGAGCGGATCGACTACGAAGCGGTGGCGAAGATCCGCAGGGAGGCGCGCGAGCATTCGCAGATCATGAAGACCCTTCACATGCTCACCGATGTGTATGGCCCCCGCCTGACCGGTTCGCCGAACCACAAGGCCGCCGCCGAGTGGGTGATGAAACAGACCACGGCCTGGGGATTCGAGAACGCGCATCTCGAGCCCTGGGACTTCGGCCACCCCGGCTGGCTGAACGAGCGCTTCTCCGGATTCATCGTCGCACCGGTGAAGGACTCGCTTGTGGGCGAAGTCCTGGCCTGGACGCCGAGCACCACTGGTGCGGTGAAGGGTCGCGCGGTTCGAATAGATCCGCCGAAGTGCGCCCCCGCGACGCCGCCTTCGGCCGGCCCGGGACCGGGCGGTCCTCCCCCGGCTCCGAAGTGCCCCGCTCTTGAAGAGTTGACCGCGGCGCTCGATGCCGTGAAGGACGCCGTGAGAGGTGCGATCGTCCTGGTGGGAGCGCATACCAAGGCGCCGGTGACCCTCAACCCTCCCGCGACCCGCGCCGACGACGAAAATATGCGCCAGCGCTTCGACCTCGACAATCCGGCACCCTCGCCTTTCGGGAACCCAGGGCCCACCCCGACCCCTGATCCGACCCGCCTGACCGCGAACAAGATCACGGAAATCGTGGACCAGTTCCTGGTGGAAAACGGCGCCCTCGTTCGCGTGAATGACGCCGGGCGCGAGGGCGGTCAGATACGCGCTTTCCACAACCGCACCTTCGACCTCGCGAAGGCCGCGCCCACCGTGGTTCTCCGCAACGAGGACTACGGGAGGATCAGCCGTTTGCTCGATGACGGCCTGGCCGTCGATCTCGAATTCAACATCGTCAATCAGTCGTTCCCTGAGGGCAAGACCTCCTACAACGTGGTGGCCGAGATCCCGGGCACGGACAAGAAGGCCGAAGTGGTCATGCTCGGAGGCCACCTCGATTCGTGGCACTCGGCCACCGGCGCCACCGACAACGCCATCGGCTCGACGGTCATGATGGAGGCGGCTCGCATCATCAAGGCGTCCGGGCTCAAGCCGCGTCGCACCATCCGCCTTGCGCTTTGGGGCGGGGAGGAGCAGGGTCTGCTCGGCTCCAAGGCCTACGTGAAAGAACACTTTGGCAGCTTCGAGAATCCCAAGCCCGAGTTCGCGACTTTCAACGGGTACTTCAACGTCGACTCGGGGACCGGCCGCATTCGCGGGGCCAGCATCTTCGGCCCCAGGGCGGCGGGGGTGTTGCTCCGGGAAGTTCTCGCGCCCTTCGAGGATCTCGGTCTGGTTGGAGCGTCCGTCACCGATCGGCGCCGCTCCGGCGGCACCGACAGTACCTCGTTCAACGAAGCCGGCCTCCCCGGCATCGGTCTCGGCCAGGATCCGATTCAGTACGGAACTCACACCTGGCACACCAATCTCGACACTTACGAGCGGATCATCGAGGAGGATGCCATCCGGTCGGCCACCGCGATCGCGGGTGCCGTCTATCACCTGGCCATGCGGGAGGAGATGGTGCCGCGGTTCACGAAGGAGCAGATGCCCGTTCCGCCTCCCTCGCCGACGCCCACGCCGTAGGCTGGTCGGCTCGGGTCGGGCCGCGCCTGGGTCCACGAGTCCTGATCTCCCCGAGCCGATTCCTCCCGCGGGAGGGGTCGCGTTTCAGGCGGCTCCGACTTCGGCCGCGGAGGAGGCGGCGCAGCTTCGGGCTCCACGGGCGCTCGCCCCCTGGAGAGGGTGGCTTTCGACGGCCAGACCATAGAATCGTTGGTTATGGACACTCGGGCAACAGGCCGCGCTCCAGGACGGGAGATGTTTTTCGGCGGACTGCTCATGGGCATGACCGTCCTGGGGTTGCTGGGTGCCCTCGGCGTCATCGAACTGGCGCTCCGTTATTCGGATCCAGAACTGATGGTCCGTCGGCGGGGCATCCACCGATATCACCCCCGGCTGGGTTGGGAGCCTCGGCCGTGGGCTCAGTCGAGCGAGGAGGGAATTGCTACCACCATCGGCCCCCTGGGACACCGCATCACTCCGACGGCCACCTCGGTCGAGGGCGCTGTCCGAGTGATGTTCGTCGGGGATTCTCTGACCTTCGGCGCGGGCGTATCGGACGAAGAGACGTTTGCCTTCCTTCTTGGGGAAGCGGACGGTCGCTACCAGGTCACGAACCTGGCCGTCGAGGGCTACGGTCCCGGCCAGAGTCTGCTTCGGATGGAGGAGGCGCTGGACCGATCGAGTGCCGATGTGGTGATTCTTGGTATCTGCCTGGGCAACGACGTGGCGGATGTCGCCTCGGCTTACCACCTGTACGACGAAAGCATCCCCAAACCGCGGTTTGTTCTCACCGCCGGAGAGTTGGTACTCGAGGATCGTCATGTGGGGAGAGGATGGATAAGGGGACTCGTCGATTCGTCGTTTCTGCTGGCCCGGGCCGCCGCGCCGGTGGAGGCGGTGGCGCCGCGCCACGAGTCGGTGTCGCGTCGATTGCAGGCGTTGCGAGCCGTCCCTGAATCGACCGAGGAGACTCTCGTCGCCATCATCCGGCGAATGCGGGACGGGGTGGAAGGCCAGGGCGGGCGTCTGCTGGTTGTGCTTCTTCCAGATGCGCGGACCCTCGAGCGATCATCAGCGCGATGGCCCCGGCTTCGCGACAAACTCCAGCCGGAAGTGGAACTCCTGGATCTGGTGACCGTGATCGCGTCGGATCGCGAGGCGTATGCCTCTCATGTCCTGGACGCGATCGGCCATTTGTCCCCGCAAGGGCACAAAGTCGCGGCCGCGGCGATCAGAGAGCGCCTGGCCCTCATCTTGGGTCCATCCGCCACCCGAACCACCCCGCCATCCAGGCCCGGACCGGGAGGGGCCGCGCGAACGTCTTCTGCCGCCGACCTCCTCCCCTTGGTCTCTTCGTGATGCGAAGGGGATCGAATCGACTGGCCGGAAGCACGCGGCCGTAGCGCTTCGCGATCTCAGCGGATCGAGGGCAGAAAGGCGGCGTCCGCGGGCGCCTCTTCCAGAACGTGGATCAGGCGTTGCAGCGTTTCGTTGAGCGGGGTCGGCACCCCGAGCGCGCGTCCACGACGGACGACGTAGCCGTTCAGATCGGCGATCTCGGTGCCGCGTCTTTGCGCAATGTCCTGGGCGGTTGAGGAGATGGCCTCCGGGAAACCGGCGGCGAGATCCATCACCTGCTTCAAGACGACCTCGAACACGAGAGGGACGCCGTCCCGGTTTCCCACTGCCACCAGTTCCTCCACGATCTGCCGCATCAGAACCCGCGACGATTCCGTAGTCACGAGTCGCTGGTAACGCGCCCGTCCCAGGGCGGAGAGGGCGTTGTAGGCGCAGTTCATGGCCAGCTTCGTCCATAGGGTGAGACGGATGTCGTCGGCAACCGAAGCCGGGATCGACGCTCTCTTGAAAGTTGCGACCAGACCCTGAAGAGTGGCTCGACGCTCGGCGGCGTCCGGTCGGCCCGCGAACCACTCCCCGAGCACAATGTCTCCGCGGCCGTTGTGATGGACATGGCCCGCGCCGGCCATGAAGCACGACACCACCAACGCGGCTGAGAAGACCGGGTTGGGCAGGATCGCGGCCAGGCGCTCGGCTCCGTCGACGCCGTTTTGGAACGAGAGAACCGCGGCGGCGGGCGACACGAACGGTTTCATCTCCGTGGCCGCCTTTTCCGTGTCCCGCGTCTTCGTGCAGAAGAGGATCAAGTCGCAGCCGGACAGGACATCCATTTCGGTGGACGCGATTACCGCGGCATGGAAGTCGAAGTCGCGGCCGCTGGCGCGAAGGCCGCTTGTCCGCATCGCGTCCACGTGGGCCGGCCGGGCGACGATCGAGACAGGCGCCCCCGCGCGCGCGAGCCAGCCGCCATAAAGGCAGCCGATGGCTCCGCCGCCCATCACTCCTATTCGCGGCCAGTCCGGCGCGACCGTCTGTGAGTTCGTCATGGTGCCGGGGGATTGTAGTCGGTCCGTCGTGGGCGAGACCTGGGGCCCGAGGCCGGTGGGCCGGATGCTTGGAAGGATGAGGCTGGCCCCCTGGTCATCGGGCCGGATAGCCGGAAGCGCCGCCTCTATACTGGCGGTCAACGGGAGCCATCGATGGCGAGTATTCACGCTGATCTGCACGAACGGTCTCTCCGGGACCCGGAGGGATTCTGGGGAATCGCCGCCGAGGCTATCCACTGGGACCGCCGCTGGGACAGGGTGCTCGACGAATCGCGAACTCCGCAGTATCGATGGTTCAGCGGAGGGATGCTCAACACCTGCTACAACGCCCTGGATGTACACATTGAACGGGGCCGCGCGAAGCAGCGAGCGCTCATCTACGACTCCCCGGTCACCCACACCGTGCGCGCTTTCACCTACTCGGAGTTGCGCGACCTGGTGGCCCGCTTCGCGGGCGCGCTCGTCCTTCAGGGGGTGAGCAAGGGTGATCGGGTGGTCATCTACATGCCCATGGTGCCCGAGACCGTCGTCGCCATGCTGGCCTGCGCCCGCATCGGCGCCGTTCACTCGGTGGTCTTCGGGGGCTTCGCCGCTCACGAACTGGCCAAACGGATTGACGACGCGAAGCCGAAGGTCATTCTGTCCGCCTCCTGCGGCCTCGAGGCCAGCCGGGTCATCCCCTACAAGCCCCTGCTCGACACCGCCATCGACCTGGCTGGGCACAAGCCCTCGAGTTGTCTGATTCTGCAGCGACCCCAAGCCGAAGCGACCCTGGTGGCCGGCCGCGATCTCGACTGGAACGATGCGCTCGCCGGCGCATCTCCGGTGGACTGCGTGCCCGTTCTCGCCACCGACCCGCTCTACATCCTCTACACCTCCGGCACCACCGGCGTGCCCAAGGGCGTGGTACGAGACCATGGCGGCCACGCGGTGGCGCTCAAGTGGAGCATGCATGCGGTCTATGGCATCGGGAGCGGGGAGGTGATGTGGGCGGCGGCCGACGTCGGCTGGGCGGTGGGGCACTCGTATACGGTCTACGGACCTCTCCTCAAGGGCGCCACCACCGTGCTCTACGAAGGGAAGCCGGTGGGAACTCCGGATGCGGGCGCCTTCTGGAGGGTGTGCGAACAGCACGGAGTGAACGTTCTGTTCACCGCGCCCACCACGTTCCGCGCCATTCGCAAGGAGGATCCTCAGGGCCTGATGATGGCCCGATACGATCTGTCCCGTCTGAGGACCCTGTTTCTGGCCGGTGAGCGCTGCGATCCGGACACCCTGCTCTGGGCGGAGGCCATCCTGGGCGTGCCCGTCATCGATCACTGGTGGCAGACCGAGACCGGCTGGCCGATCGCCGCGAATTGCGTGGGCCTGGGCATGCTTCCCGTGAAACCCGGGTCACCCACCCGGGCCGTGCCGGGTTTCGACGTCAGCGTGGTCGGCGATGACGGGACGCCGGCTCCGGTCGGGAAGGTGGGGAACGTGGTGATCCGCATGCCCCTTCCCCCCGGATGCCTGCCCACGCTTTGGAACAACGACCAGGGCTTCGTGGACTCCTACCTGGCCCGGTTCCCCGGCTACTACTCGACCAGCGACGCCGGCTTCATCGACGCGGACGGGTACATCTTCATCATGGGCCGGACCGACGACATCATCAACGTGGCCGGCCACCGTCTCTCCACGGGCGGGATGGAAGAAGTGCTGGCGGGCCATCCCGACGTGGCCGAGTGCGCGGTGATCGCCGCGCCGGATGCGGTCAAGGGCGAGGTGCCGGTGGGCTTCGTGGTGCTCAAGGCCGGGGTGTCCCGCGACCCCGCGGCCGTCGCGGTCGAACTGATTCTGCGCATCCGGAAGGACATCGGCGCGGTCGCCTGCTTCCGGAGCGCCGCGGTCCTGGCCCGTCTGCCCAAGACTCGGTCCGGCAAGATCCTGCGGGGCACCATGAAGAAGATCGCCGAAGGGACGCCGTTCACCCCGCCGTCCACCATCGACGATCCCGCCATCCTGGACGAGGTGCGCGACGCGCTCCGCGCCCTCGGGTACCCGAAGCAGGGATGAGCGACCTGACCAGGGCGGTAGGGACATGCCCCGAGTTGGGGGAGGTGGCAGTCAGGGCACCGCGGTGTAGTGGCCGTGGATGCACAGCCAGCGGCCGCCTTCGCGCACGAAGATACGGGTGGACTTCCCCCTTGAGGTGAACCGTTTTCCCTCGCTCACGCCGGAGTCGGTCCAGTAGTAGGTGATCCAGGCCACGTCGCCCCGCACCGTCACTGCGGGCTGGTGCATGTCCGTGTGCACGCCTGACGCCCGACCCAGGTAGTCGCGGTAGCTGCGCACCTCTGCGTCCTTGCCCTCGCGGATGTAGGTGTCGTTCTCACCGAAGGACGTGAAGTCTTGGTGCACGTAGGTGGCGTAGCGGTCCGCATCGCCCTTCTCGATGGCATCCCACATGGCGACCAGGGTGGCCTTGACCTCCGAGACGTCCTTCGACTCCGCGGTCTGAGCCCCGGCCGGAAAGGCGACCAGGGCGGCCAGGAGTCCTCGCCGCAAGAATTGACGCATACTCGTTCCTCCAGGCGTTCCCTGGATGGGTTCGCGCTCGAATGGGGCATGATACCGTCCGAGCGGTGAGGGTTCGCCCATCCGTGATCGCGTTCCTGCTGGCCGCTCTCGTGGTCCTGGCATGTCGGGCGCCCGCCCGGTCCGGCCGGCCGGCCGCCACTCCCACTCCGGCGTGGACGGCGGCGCCCGGACCATCGATGCCCGCGGCGGTCGCGAACAACGCGGTGGCTGCGATCACGGTGGACGGACACGAGTGGCTGTTTTCGTTCATGGGCATAGGCGCGGGCAAGGACTTTCGGTCCATCACCCGCCGAGCCTATGCGCTGGACGTGAAAGGGGGCCGCTGGGAGCCACTGCCGGATGTCCCCGGGCCGGTGGGCCGCATCGCCGCCACCGCGCAGACCCTTGGCGATCGCGTGTACCTCTTCGGCGGCTACTCGGTGGCGGAGGATGGGAAGGAGACCACGAGCCAGGCGGTGGATATCTACGACGTTCGAGACAAGGGCTACTCGCGGGGCGCGGATATCCCGGTCCCGGTGGACGACTCGGTCTCGGGGGTCTGGCGCGATCGCCTCATTTTCCTGGTGGGCGGCTGGTCCGTTTCGAACAATGTGGCCGCGGTCCAGATCTACGACCCGGCGAGCGATCGGTGGATGGCGGGGTCTCCCATCCTGGGCGCCCCGGTGTTCGGTCATGCCGGCGGCATCGCGCGCGATGTGATCGTGTATTGCGGCGGAGCCCGGGAGCAGGCGCCCCAGCTCCCGAAGTACGTCGTCAATCCGGAGTGCTATCGGGGGGACATCAACCCCGCCGATCCGGCCAAGGTGATCTGGCGGCGGATCGCCAACCATCCCGGCCCTTCGCGCTATCGGGCGGCCGCGGGGCCGGTGGAGGCCGGGGGCGTGGTCGGCGTCATGTTTGTGGGGGGGACGTCCAATCCCTACAACTACAACGGCACCGGCTATGACCAAAGGCCCTCGGAACCGGAGGCCACGACCTGGATCTACGACCTCGAGCGCGATGCCTGGGTCGAAGGCCCGCGCCTCGGCTCACCCTCCATGGACCACCGCGGTCTGGTTGGCGCCCAGGGAGCATGGTGGACGATTGGCGGTTTCGGCGCCGGTCAGGCGGTGTCAGCCGCGGTCACCCGTCTCAGTCCTCCCGGTTAGGGAGAGGCTCATGCCCGGCCCCGCGCCCCTGGTCCTGGCTAGTTTGACGAAAGCATCTTCACCAGCCGGTACTGGAACTCGAGGCCCTCGAAGAACTGCTTGACCCCGATCCGCTCGTCCTTGCCGTGGGCGCGCACGTCATCCACGTCGCCGAACGTGCCGTCGATGCCATAGGTCGGAATGTCCGCGTTTCGGAGGTAGAGGCCGTCGGTGGCTCCCGTGCTCATGACCGGCACCACGATGGCGCCCGGGAACATCTGCCGGGTGAGGGCCTCGACCGCGTTCACCACGTCCGGCCGGAGGGGCGAAGGTTTGCTCGGACGGGCCTCGCCCACGAAGCTCACGCTGATTTTCGGATCCGCGAGCACCTCGACCAGCCGGTCCTTGACCGATGCGGGCGCCACCCCGGGAAGGATGCGGCAGTTCACGTTCGCGGTGGCGAGCTGAGGCAGGGCGTTCAGGGCGTGGCCGCCCGAGATCGTGGTGGCGACGCAGGTGGTTCGCATCATCGAGTTCCAATAGGGCAGCGAAGCGGACAGCCGGCCCGCGGCCGCGAGGTCGGGGGTGGCTCCAGAGACCGCCCGCATGTCGGCGGAGATGCCCGGGTCGTCCGCGATGGGAGCGGACCGTTCGAAGTAGCCGCGGGTCACTTCGTTCAATTGCACCGGGAACTCGAAGGCGGCCAGGCGCGCGAGGCCGGCGGAGAGATGGTAGATCGCGTTGTCCTTGACCGGCAGGGAGCTGTGACCGCCGGGATTCGTGACCTCGAGATGGAAATCCAGGTAGACCTTCTCGCTGGCCTGAATCTCGTTGAGGAGGTACTTGCCGTTGCGGATGCCGCCGCCCCCGCCCTCGTTGATCGCGTACTCCGCGTCGATGAGATCCTGGTGGTTCTTGATCAGCCAGTCGACTCCATTGAAGTCACCGTTCTCTTCGTCGGCGGTCAGGGCCAGAATCAGATCCCGTTCGGGCTTGAAGCCCTCCTCCCTCATCCGGATCAGGTTGGCCACGAACTGCGCGGCCATCGACTTGTCATCGCTGGTCCCCCGTCCGTAGAAGTAGCCGTCCTTCTCCAGGAAGGTGAACGGGTCGAAGGACCAGTCCGAGGGCTTGGCCTCGACCACGTCGAGATGGGCCAGGAGAAGCAGGGGCTTTCGCGCGCCCGTGCCCCGGTAGCGCGCGACCAGATTCCCTTTGCGCGGATCGGGGCCGAGCACCTGGACGTCCGCCTCGGGAAAGCCCGCGGCCTTGAGCCGCGCCGCCATGGCCTCGGCGGCCGGGGTCACGTTGCCGAGAGGTGTGTCCGTGGTGTTGATCTCGATCAGCTGCTTCAAGATCCCCCGCGCACGGGCGTCCTGGGGTCCCGACTGGGCGCGCGCGGTGCTGCCGGAGATGATGAGGATGAGAAGGCCGGACAGGAGGTGTCGCATCGGGAAAGGATACAAGGAGTCGAGGACGGCGAGTCGCCGCACGGATTTCCGTTGCGACCATTTTGGGAGAACCACCCCACCGTCATCGCGAAGGCCCCGTCGTTCTGCGTGGCCTGAAGCGATCTCGCCGTCCTGCCGAGACTGCTTTGTCCCATCATTCCGACGAGATCCTGCCAGAAACCCACGCGAGAAAGGCCCGCCTTTCTCGCATGGGTTTCTCGGCACCGACCCGCCGTATCTGCGGGAAGTGAAGCAATCTCGCGGTTCGACCGACCGGGATTGTCGAATCGCGGATCGCAGGGTGGAACGAAGAGGGAGTCGATGCGCCGTGACGTAAACTGAACGGGCTCGTTGCGGCTTTTGTTTCCGCATAATTGCCCTCGGGGAGCGCCGCACCGTTCCCTCCGCGCTCAGTGCTCCGGGCCAGTTGCGTCGCGCTCGTTCGGATCGAGGCGCTCAGCCGTTTCCAAGAAGGGGGCAGAAAACGCCGCCTTCAAAACGAGAGAGGAGTCCTCATCGATGCATCCAATCCGCTCACTGGTTCCCCTGATCGCATTCATCTTCATTGCCGGTCAAGCATCGGCGCAACCGACCGCACCCGCCGCGACGGATACGCCTTCCGCCGCAGCCGAAACCGAACCCGAAGTCTCTCCAGATTCCCCGCGCGCCTCAGTCCAGGAGTATCTCGACGCGTGCCGAGAGGCGCGATACGACGAGGCCGCGAAGTTCCTCACTCTTGAAGGTGATCTGGCCGCCCGCGGGCCCGAACTGGCCAAACGCCTGAAGGCCGTGCTGGACCATCACCTTTGGATCGACCCGTCCGCCCTCTCGCCGGCGGCGGGGGGCGAGTTGCAGGACGGTCTCGGCCCTGACCGCGAGCGGCTCGGGAGCGTCCCGGGCCCCGGGGGGAGGGACGAGCCCTTGCGTCTTCTTCGCCGCGTGGAGCCAGACCGCATCCGGTGGGTGTTCTCCGCGGGAACGGTGGCCCGGATCGATACGTGGTACGAGGCTCTCGGGGCTCGCTGGATCCGCGAGCGTCTTCCCGAGGCTCTCCTGCGCCCCGGACCCAAGGACCTGCAGTGGTGGCAATGGCTGGCCCTCATCCCCCTGATCGGCCTGGCCTGGGTCATCGGGCGGGGACTGGGAGCGATCACTCGTCGCGTTCTGGTGAGGCTCACCTCCCACACCCAATCCGATTGGGACGACAAGCTCGTCGAGCGCGTGGCCGGACCGCTGACTCTGGGCTGGTTTATTGTGGTCGCGAACCTCCTGCTGGGTCGCCTCGATCTGTTTCCGCCCGCCGAAGCGTTCCTTCACAGCGGCCTCAGGGCGCTGGGCCTGGTCGTGGTCTTCTGGAGCCTGTGGCGGGTGGTGGATATGGTGGCCGCGGCGATGCGCGCCTCGCCCGCGCTTTACGATCGAGCGTCCGCCCGCTCGATGTTGAGCCTGGGCGAGCGGTTTGGCAAGGTGATGGTGCTGGCTCTGGGGGTGGTCGCGGCCCTGTCCGAACTCGGTTATCCGGTGGCCAGCCTCGTGGCGGGTCTTGGTCTGGGCGGCCTGGCTTTCGCCCTGGCCGCGCAGAAGACGGTGGAAAACCTGTTCGGCTCGGTCTCGCTGGCCGTCGACGAGCCATTTCGGATCGGCGACTTCGTGCGCATCGATGATTTCGTGGGAACCATCGAGGCCATCGGCCTGCGTTCGACCCGGGTCCGAACCCTCGATCGCACTCTGGTCACCCTTCCCAACGGCAAGCTCGCGGACACGAAAGTGGAGTCCTTCACCGCGCGTGACCGCATTCGTCTCGCCTGCATCATCTCGCTCGTCTACTCGACCAGCGCGGCCCAGATACGGGCGGTGCTGGACGGACTGGAAGAGGTGCTGAGGGCGCATCCGAAGATCTGGCCCGATGCCGTGGTCGTTCGCTTCAAGGAACTGGGCGCCTCCTCCCTCGACATCGAAATCATGGCCTGGTTCCAGACCCCGGACTGGAGCGAGTTCCAGCTCATCCGCCAGGGCGTGCTCATCCAGTTCATGGAGGTGGTGGAGCGGGCGGGCAGCAGCTTCGCCTTCCCGACCCAGACCATGCACATCGAGGGCAAGCTCAAGGCAGAGTCCTGACCTCGAACACATGCGATGTGATCGCATGAGTACCTGCGCGTCTCTCGGCCTCTTTCCCCCGGTTGGAACGCCGTCCGGCCCGGCTCCTGGGAGGCGAGCACCAGCGAGTGACCCCCTTCCGGAGCGCGTCCACGTGAAGCGGGATCGCGCGCGCATTCAACTCCTTGACGCCTCGAGTGGCTGTAGGCTTATCTGATACCCGGTTCAGGCAGTCCAATAAGACTTCAACCAAAACCGTGAGTTTCGACTCACCGGAGGTTTCATGCCTTATCAGCCCATCGAGAACTACGGAATTATCGGCAACCTGCGCACGGTGGCGCTGGTCGGGCGAAACGGCTGCATCGACTGGCTGTGCCTGCCTCGGTTCGACTCACCGAGCGTCTTCGCGGCCGTCCTCGACGATCAGAAGGGAGGCCGTTTTCGAGTGGCTCCCGCCGGCGACGGCCATCGCAATAAACAGTACTACTGGCCCGACACCAACGTTCTGGTGACTCGCTTCCTCTCGCCCGATGGCGTGGGACAGGTGACCGACTTCATGCCCGCAGGCAATCTCCCCGAAGCGACCAGCCGCCACCAGCTCATCCGCCATGTGCAGACGGTGCGCGGGCGTCTGCGTTTCGAGGTCGAGTGCCGCCCCGCCTTCAACTACGCCCGCACTGAGCATGAGGTGCGCCTCGACGACCAGGGCGCCATCTTCTCCACCCCGGAGCTGACCCTGGGTCTTCGCAGCACCCGGCCGCTCGAGGTGCGTGATCACGGTGTCTTCTCCGAGTTCACCCTCGGCGAGGGCGAAAGCGCGGTGTTGGTGCTCGGTTCTCTCCCCGACGGAGCCGGCTGCGATCAGCTTCTCTCCGAGAGCGAGGCGGAAGACATGCGCGCCCGCACCATCGAGTACTGGCGGCAGTGGCTCGCGCATTGTACTTATCGAGGCCGGTGGCGGGAGATGGTGCAGCGGTCCGCCCTCACCTTGAAGCTCCTCACCTACGAGCCCACCGGCGCCATCGTGGCCGCCCCGACCTGCAGCCTCCCCGAGGGAATCGGGGGAGAGCGCAACTGGGATTACCGCTATACCTGGATCCGCGATGCCGCCTTCACTCTGTATGGTCTTCTCCGGATCGGATTCACACAAGAGGCCACCGCCTTCATGGGCTGGCTGGAGGCGCGCGCCCAGGAGCCGTGCGGCGACACTCCACTTCAGATCATGTACGGCATCGACGGCCGCCACGAGCTCAAGGAAGAAACCCTCGATCACCTGGAAGGCTATCGACAGTCGAAGCCGGTTCGAATCGGCAACGGGGCCTGGAGTCAGCTTCAACTTGATATCTACGGAGAACTCCTGGATTCGGTGTACCTGTACAACAAGTACGGTTCGCCGATCTCCTACAAACTCTGGGGCCATCTCCGCTCGATGGTCAACTGGGTCTGCGACAACTGGGATCGCAAGGACGAGGGCATCTGGGAGGTCCGGGGCGGCCAGCAGCACTTCGTCTATTCGAGACTCATGTGCTGGGTGGCTTTGGACCGGGCTCTGCGGCTGGCCGACAAGCGTTCATTCCCGGCCGACCGGAAGCGATGGCTCGAGGTCCGCGATCTGATCTACGAGGAGATCATGAGCAAGGGCTGGAACCGCGACCGGCAGGCCTTCGTGCAGCACTACGGCTCGGAGAGCCTGGATGCGGCGAACCTCATGATGCCTCTCGTCTTCTTCCTCTCCCCCTCCGACCCGAGGAACCTCAAGACTCTCGAAGCGGTCCTCCGCTCGCCCAAGGACGGCGGCCTCGTCTCCAACAGCCTGGTCTATCGGTACAACCTCGAGGAGACGGACGACGGACTCAAGGGCGAGGAGGGAACATTCAACATCTGCACGTTCTGGCTGGTCGAGGCGCTCACCCGGGCGGGAAAGACCGACCGGTCCCAGCTGGAGCGGGCCCGGCTTATGTTCGAGGAGATGCTCGGGTACGCGAACCACCTCGGCCTGTATGCGGAGGAGACGGGCCCGAGCGGAGAGGGTCTGGGGAACTTCCCCCAGGCCTTCACCCACCTGGCGCTCATCAGCGCCGCTTTCAATCTCGACCGCGCCCTGGGCACAAAGGGCTAGCAGCCTGGGCGGTAGAAGAAAAGGAAGCCGTCGACGGCGCGTAGCGAGATCCCCCCCCCGGAGCGGCATCGCGCGGGACGCCGTTGAGCGGATCGAGCGAAACCACTCTCGTTGCCCCTGAGACGGCTTCTGAATCCTGCGGATCGTCCGGTCGGCGGACGGCGACTCGCCGCGG
>JAQBHL010000123.1:0-14886 GCA_032127745.1 Acidobacteriota bacterium | reverse complement strand
TCCATGCGCACGGCCTCATCGCCAAAATCCCGCGCTCGCGCCGCTGGCGGGTTTCCCTGGCCGGTCGACGGACCATGTCCACCGCGATCAAGCTCAGGGAAGTTGCCTACCCCAGTCTCTTCGCAACCGCCGCTTGATCTGTGGCAACATCTTCGCGAAAAGCGAAGAATCTACAAAGGAAGGATCTACGCTCTGACCCCGAACTGAGCCAGAAGTCTCGCGACCTTGAGAGAGTGCGCGATGGTCGCGTCACGGGAGGACGCGTCTTCGAGAGCGATGGGAACGAACGACGAGCCCCGGGCGAGACCCCGCGAGTCGAGCCCGCGGGCCAGTGCCTCTTTCGTGGTGGGCAGGTATCCGTAGGGACCAAGCTCGGTGCCTTCGTAGCCCGCCGCGGCCATGGCATCCAGAACCGGGCTGAATGGAGGGTTGGGAAGATGCGCCTCATAGCCCCCCCAGCTCACGGGGCGTTTCCGCTTCGGGGTTGGGGCATGGGGAGTTCCGTTCCTCGAGTCAAAAGCGGCCGTCCGCGCGGCGATGCAGCGCCAGGCCGTTCTGTTCCGGACCCGAGACCTGGCGGGTGACCATCCCTCACCCCGGCGCCTGCCCCGGACTCGATCCGGGGTTCGCCGGGTTGATAGGTGATCGCAGCTGTGATCCTGTTGGGGCGCTGAGCGCGACCTCCGCCGGCCACGAATACAGAAGATTGTACATACCTCTTCCCTCAAGCCGCCCGGCGCACAGCGCCTCCCACCAACCGGCTCGGGCACACCATGCGCGCGCGGGCTGCTGCCCGTAGCCGCGCGGGCGCCGCCCCGCATTCGAATCGCTCCAGGCACGGCGGTTGCATGTACACGCAGCGGCCAGACCTCTGCTACTCGGAAAGGGCCTCTAGGCCGAAGCCCGGGTCGTCATCTGCATGGGACGTTGGCTCGACGGACAACGGGGCTCTCTTCCCATAAGGAAGACCGCCCTTCACCACACATATGCCGGCGTGAAACAGCCGGAAACACAACCAAATAGAGAGAGAGAAGATGAAGAAACGAATGGTTCAAACGCGTCAGGTCAACTTGTCTGCGGCACGGTTCATCGCCACGGTCATGTCTGCCGCGGCTCTTTGCGCGGTGCCGTTCCACTCGGCACTGGCAGAGGATCTACCGCAAGATCTGCGCACGGCGGGCAGCTTCGCGGCCCTGGGCGGCACGGCGGTAACCCTTACCGGCTCCGCTGTCGTCGGTGACGTGGGCGTCTACACGGGCGCGGTCACGCTGACCGACTCCACGGTTGACGGGATGATTTACGATGGCATCCAGAACAACTACGCAGTGGAGCCTTACGGCCACTTCGTCAGCGCGTACGATGCGCTTCAGGCTACCCCCTGCACCGACACCGTCTCCTTGTTGACTGCCTACACGGACACGGCGGTCACGCTCCCGCCGGGTGTCTATTGTAACGAGGCGGCCGTGACGTTCACGCGCACCACGTTGACGCTCGACGCGCAGGGCGACCCGAACGCGGTCTGGATCTTCAAAATCGGGACTGGTGGGACCGGCGCTCTGACTGGCACCCGGTTCTCGGTGGTCATGACCAACGGCGGACTGCCGTGTGACGTGTACTGGTGGACCGCCCAGGCCGCGACAATGACGACTTCGAGACTCAAGGGAACTCTTCTCGCGGGTGCGGGCGCCACCTTCACCGGGGGAAGCCTGTTCGGGCGAGCCTTGGCGAAAGAGGGAGTGACAATGACCGGCACCGATGTCTTTGGTTGCGGCAGCGACGGACTGCCGCCAGTACCGCCGGTCGAAGAAAGCTGCAAGGAGTACAGTGACTTCTGGAATGCCTACTGGAATACCTACTGGAATAACTATTGGGCTGAGAACTGCAAAAGCGACGACAAGGACTGCCGGAAAGACTGTGACAGCTGCAGCGGCAAGGTTTCAGTGCTAACCCTCAAGTACACAGGTGCATCACAGGCATTGATCAGCGTTGAAATGAAGAGCAAAGATGGTGGTCTTGTATACAAGCAAGATGTTGTCCCCAATGGGGAATTCACCATCTACGGTAAGGATAAGAACGGAACGCTCGGAACCGAAATCACCCTGTACGTAGATGGTGTCGAAAACACCCAGATCCACACGAGCTGTTCCCAGCCCATCGGCCCAGGCCTTGTCAGCGGTGCTTTTGAAGTCATTTCGGGATACAGCAAGTACGGCGGCTTGCTGACAAATACAGGAAATGATTGCAAGAAATGTCATGACAAGGGCAAGGGCAAGGGCAAGGACCACGACAAGGACAAAGACAAAGACAAGGACAAGGACAAGGGCGGCAAGAAGTAGGTCGCCGAGGCGCACGCAAAGGCTCCTCGTGATCGGAGGCAGACGGAGCTTCAGCTCTGAAAGTGCTTAACACGAGGAGAACATGAGAAACCGTGGGTTCCCGGAGACTTGATCTCCGGGAACCTTTTTCTCGGAGCGGCGCGGCACCCCGGTCGCCTCGCCCAGCGCCGCGAGTAGGCGGTCGAGGATGGCGTCGGCGAGGGTGGTAGGGGTCCACTGGGAGTTGGAACCCCAAAATGAAGGCGCAAGCGAGGGGCGTTGACCCGAAATCCAGGACGAGTTGAGGTCCAAGCTCGCGGTTGACATGGACCCCCTCTCGCTCCTGTGCCGGCTCGCAACCAGCGGGGCTCCGCGGGGCGAGCGCGCAGACATTCGGCGAGCGGCTTGAGATTCAGCCGCCAATCTCAACTAGTCGCTCTCCATTTCGCATTTCCTGGGCGGCGGGACAAGCCTCCGTGAGGATCCGCTGCAGGTGAACGTTCGACGTGTTGCCGCAGGTCAGCCAGATAACCTGCAGTGGAGCCCCGTGAAGGTGCACGAGGTCCGCGAAGTCTCGATCCTTCGTCATGACGATAACCCCGGCCTCCCTGGCCGCGAAGAAGATGCGCGAATCGCCTTCGTCACGCAATCCGAGGTCCCTCAACGCAGTTGCCTCCACGCGCAAGGACTGCGAGAGCCACTAAGCCAGGGCGGGGGAGAGCTGAGCGTCAACCCGGATCTTCAAGCTGCGAGGATGGGGTGGCCCAGACGACTGCTCGCAAAGCGCAGGCAGGCCGCGATGTCCTCAAGCTCGAGGTCCGGGAGCTCTTCCACAACCTTCTCAGGCGAAAGTCCGGCGGCCAGCAGGTCGAGGACATCGACCACCCTGATGCGCATTCCTCGGACACACGGCCGTCCCCCGCACTGAAGGGGATTCACGGTGATTCGGTCGGCGATGTCAGTCATGGATGCTCCTCAGACTGCTTGAAGATGCTAAGGCCCCTACGCCTGTGCGAGCAATTCGACTCCCCTAGGCTGTGCCGATTTGTTCAGGAAACAAGTCCGGCAACCAGCGAGCAGCGGTCGAAGCAGGAAAAGCGAGGACCAGCGGCGCACGGCTACTCTCTGATCGAAGCACACCGCGATCGAGGAGGGCAGCGACGACTCGCCGAGCGTGGCGCTCGCCCATCCCCAGTAGAACCGGGACGTCGCCTCGCGGCAATTCCCCGCGCGACAGCACCGCCTCCATGATCTGGCCCGACCTCGGCAGGAGGGAGCCGCCTCTCATTTCTTCCTCGACCCACAGCAGTACGCGTGTCCGGAGCCTTCTTGGTTGCATCAGTTCTTCCATAAAGCGCACCTGATCCAGACAGATCTCCAGGAAGAAGGCGGTGAACTCCGTGAGGGCTTCTTCGCTCAAAGCGCCGCGCCCATCCGACTCATTGCGACGGGCCAGATCGCAATTTGCCAGGTGGGCCTTGTAGCTGCCCACCTTGCGGGCGAGGCCCCGGGCGACCGACCAAAGGCCGCCGGTGTTCAGAGTGTCGAGGAGCATCGCATGGGACAACAATCGCGCCACGCGGCCATTGCCGTCGAGAAAGGGGTGGATCCACAACAGCCGGTGATGGGCGGCGGCGCTTGCAAGAAGTGTCTCCAGACGTCCCAGAGGACCATAGACGTCTTCGAAGCGGCCAAGAAACCGCGCCACTGCTCCGGGGCTGACCGGGACGTGCCTTCCAACTTTCACATCCTCGCGGCGCAGTTCGCCCGGAATCACGTTTAGCCTCCGACCAGATTCTGGTTCGGTGACAACCAAGAACTCCGGGGGAAGTTGATCGCAGAATCGCCGGTGAATTTCACAAATTGATGCTCGCGTCACGCTTCGACCGCTCACGCCCCCCTGGTCAACCCATCTCTGAACCTCGATGTGAGCCCTGGCTTCCAGCTGAAGGTTGCGCTTGGTGGGATCTGCGCTGTAGTCGTCGTTCATCGCCCGTTCGATGTCTACCGGGTGGGTGTTGTGCCCCTCGATCAGGTTTGAGTAGTAGCAATTCATTCCTCGGACCAGGTCTGCCAACGCGGGCACGAGCGGCCCGGGCAAACTGCTGCGAAACCCCGCTGACGCTGCGGCGAGTTCAAGCGCGAGATCACTCAATCGCTCTCGAGCACGACAGCCCTGTGAGATCACCAGGGGTTCCAGTTGGGAGAGATTCTCCCCCCGATCGACGGCCGGTTGGAAGTCCGGTTCTTTGTCCTCTTCTCTCATTCCCACAAACTCATTTATACCAGTAATTAAGTCATGTCCAAAACCCTCACATGTCCGACCACAAGTCCTGTCACAAGTCCTGTTCGGGGCACCTAGATTACCGCACCAAACGCTCGGCATCTCGCAGAGGCCAGCAAGCCGAGGGGCCACTGGACCGTCCCATGCCGGTCGGCCCTCTCCGCGAGCACCCTCTTGAGACCACCTCCCCCACGATGGCCAGGGTCGCCGCTACAATTGCCTTCACTATGGACGATCGCGACCGGAAACTAGGAATGGGTTCGGCGATCACGCGCCGGGACTTTATGAACGGCGTGGCCATCGGCACCGGCGCGTTGGTTGCCGGGTCGACGCTCGCGGACTTCGATACGGTTCTCGCTCAAGGTGGCTCCGGCCCCTATCCGCCTGCCCTGACCGGTCTGCGCGGATCGAACGCCGGTTCCTTCGAAATGCTCCACGCCTTGAAGGACGGCGCCTTCTGGCAATCGGCGCCCCCGCCCCAGAACACCGGCGAGGAGTACGACCTCGTAGTCGTGGGTGCGGGAATCAGCGGCCTCTCAGCCGCGCACTACTTCAAGAAGGCCCGGCCCGACGCCCGGATCCTGGTTCTCGACAACCACGACGATTTCGGCGGCCACGCCAGGCGCAACGAGTTCACCCACGATGGCCGCACCTACCTCGGCTACGGCGGCACTCAGTCCATCGACAGCCCCGCGCCCTACAGCAAGGTGGCGAAAGACCTGGTGTCCGAACTGGGCATCGACATGTCGCGCTATGCCACCGCTCTCGATTCGAATCTCTACAAGTCGCTCTCCCTGGGTCCGGGATTCTTTTTCGACCAGGAAACCTACGGCTCCGATCGCCTGGTCAAAGGCGACGTCCGCGATGAGGCATTCCGGGCTGCCGCCCCGGTGAGCGATGCCGTGCGGCGCGGTCTGAAGCGGCTCCTCAACGAGCCCTTCGATCCCATGCCCGGTCTCAGTTCGGCGGAGAAGAAGGCTCGGCTCGCGCGGATGAGTTACACCGACTTCGTGACCAAGGTCTGGAAGCTCGACCCCGGGGTGGTGCGCTTCTTCCAGACGCGGACGCACGGCCTCTTCGGGGCCGGGGTGGACGTGGTGCCGGCACAGGATGCCTTCGGGCTGGGGTTGCCGGGATTTTCGGGCATGGGCCTGGACAACAAGCCGGGCCCGGGGCAGAACTTCGATTCGATGGAGAACGAAGAGGCGCAGAAGTACTACTTCCATTTCCCGGACGGCGTTGCGACCCTCACTCGCCTGCTGGTACGCCGGCTGGTTCCGGAGGCCATCCCGGGCTCGACCCTGGACGACGTGGTGACGGCCCGGGCGGACTACGCGAAGCTGGATACGGCCGGAGCCCCGGTTCGGATCCGGCTGAGCAGCGCCGTGATGCGGGTGCGGCACCTGGGCGATCCGGGACCGGCCCAGCGGGTCGAAGTGGCCTACGCGCCTTCCGCCGGTCCGGGCCTCCGGGGAGCGCGAGTCGTGAAGACCGTGTCGGCCCGGCAGGTGGTGCTGGCCTGCTGGCACTCGGTGATACCGGCGATCTGCCCCGAACTGCCGGAGGCGCAGAAGACCGCCCTCGCCTACGCGATCAAGGTGCCGCTCGTCTACACGAACGTGTTCATCCGAAAGTGGACCGCCTTTCAGAAGCTGGGCGTGCAGCGGATCGCCACTCCAGGTTTCTTTCATACCTCGGTGAACCTCGATTTCCCGGTGAGCCTCGGGTCCTACAAGCATCAGACCCATCCGGAGGAGCCGATCGTGCTGCACCTCTCGAAGGCCGCCTGCCATCCCGGCCTTCCCATCCGTCAACAGCACCGCACCGGTCGTCTCGAACTCCTCACCACCTCCTTCTCCGCCATCGAACGGAACATCCGCACTCAACTCGGACGCGTGCTCGGCGGCGGCGGCTTCGACCCCGCGGCCGACATCCTAGGCATCACCGTGAACCGCTGGCCCCACGGATACGCCTACCAGTACAATTCCCTGGCCGACGATTTCTGGCTCAACGGGGGCGAGGAACCGTGCGCGGTGGCGCACCGGCCCTGCGGGCGCCTGGCCATCGCCAATGCCGACGCCGCCGCCTACTCGTACGCCGACGCCGCCATCGATCACGGGCACCGCGCGGTCCAGGAACTGCTGGCCTAGTCCGTGTCCGAAGCGCCGCGGATGCCGAGAACGCTCGGCCTGGTCGACCTGGTTCTGCTGGGCACGGTGGCCATCGTCAACGTCAACACCGTGCCGCCGGTGGCGATATTCGGGCGCGCCACCCTTCTCCTCTGGATGGTGGCCTTCGCCGCGTTCTTCGTCCCCGAAGCGATCGCGGTGATAGCACTCTCCCGCCGTTACCCGGGCGAAGGCGGGGTGTATCTGTGGGCCCGCCGTCATTTCGGCGAGATTCACGGCTTTGTGTCCGGCTGGTGCTACTGGACCTGCAACCTGCTCTACGTGCCCGTCCTCCTCGTCTACATGGCGGGGGTCGCCGCCTTCGCGGGCGGCGCCGACACCGCGTCGCTGGTGGAGGACAAGCGCTTCGTGGCCGCCATCACCTTTGGATGGCTGGCCATCATCACCGCCGCCAATGTGCGCGGCATGGGGGTGGGCAAATGGATCAGCAACATCGGCGGCATCTCCAGCGCGGCCACCGTCCTGATGCTGGTGATCGCGGCGGTGGTGGCGCGGACCCAGGGGGTGGCAGCCGCCCAGCCCGTGGTCGCGGGCACGGGCCTCGAGATGGCGAGCGGGCTCGGGGTGATGTGCTTCGCCTTCATCGGCATCGAACTGGCATCGACCATGTCGGATGAGATCAAGAATCCGGAACGCGATATTCCCCGCTCGATCGTGATCGTGGGGGTGGTCGCGATCGTGTCCTACCTGCTGGTCACGGACGCGTTGCTGGCGCTCGTGCCCAACGGAGAACTGGGCGCGATCCAGGGGGTGATGCAGGCGGTGGCGCATGGGGCGGAGGCGGCGGGGGCTCGTTGGCTGGTGGCCCCCATCGCGGTGGTGATGGCGATCTCGATCGGGGGCGCGGCCTCGGCCTGGTTCGCCGGTCCCGCCCGGATCCCCTTCGTGGCCGGACTCGACAGCGTGTTGCCCAAGGCCCTGGGACGCGTGCACCCGCGGTGGGGCTCGCCCCACGTGGCCCTCATCACCTGCGCCATTGTCTCCGCCGCCCTCGCCGCCTTGTCCCTGGCCGGATCGACGGTGGCCGAGGCCTACCAGGTCCTCCTCAAGGCCACCGTGGTCATCAACCTCGTTCCCTTCGTGTACATGTTCGTGGCCCTCCTGACCCTCGATACCGCGAGGGGCTGGCAGCGCGCGGCCGGAGCGGTGGGCGCGCTGGTGACGGTCAGCGGAATCCTCGCGGCCTTTGCGCCCACCGCCGACGTGACCAACGTCGTGGTCTTCGAACTGAAGATGGCTGCGGGCGTAGGCGTGCCCATGGCCATCGGGTTCTGGCTGTACTGGCGGGCGCGGGCCAGCGCGGCCTGAAGCCCCCAGGCGGCCTGGCGGCCCAAGGACAGGCTTCGCGCTCGCCGTGGACGTCCTCCGTATCGCAACGCGATATACTCCGTCTCGCTTGATTCTGTCCTTCCGTTGCGCCGATACCGAAGGCCTGTTCAGGCGACGCCGCGTCGCCCGCTTTGTCAGTATTGAAGCGGTGGCTCGACGGAAGCTGGACCAGCTGCACGCTGCCGCCACCCTCGACTTCCTGCGAGTGCCCCCGGGGAACCGCCTGGAGGCCCTGAAAGGTGACCGCAGGGGACAGCACAGTATCCGAGTGAACGATCAGTTTCGAGTGTGTTTCGTCTGGACCAACGAAGGTGCAAAGGGTGTTGAGATTGTTGACTATCATTGAAGGGCGACGACCATGAGCAAGAAGCTGCCTCCCATTCACCCGGGTGAGATCCTGCGCGAGGAGTTCATGAAGCCCCTGGGTCTGTCCAGTACCAGGCTTGCCCGCGCTCTCGAGGTGACGCCGGCCCGAGTCAACGAGATCGTCCGCGAGCGGCGAGGCATTACCGCCGACACCGCACTTCGCCTCGCCCGGTTCTTCGGGACCGACGTTCAAAGCTGGCTCAATCTTCAGACCCACTACGACATCCAGTGCGCGGAAGACGCGGCCGGCCGAGCCATTCGGCGTATCCGGCCTCGGCAGAACCCGGGAAGGGATGCGGCTTCGTTGAGGTTGTAGCCCGCCCTCTGGCGATGGAGGGCGATCCGGAAGAAATGCTCAAAGAGCCTCACCACCCAGCCCCGGCGAGGGTTTTGCGCCAGGCGGAGATCGGCCTGCCCTTGGCGGTCGCCTCGGCACACTGCGGGTCCACAATGAGGCCGCAGTTCCAGGGTAGGTTGGGCCAAAGTTCGAAATCTCCGCGGCCGGTCTTCGAGACGCGGGCCGGGCCCGATCGACCCGACGGCGGCAGCCTCGGATGGCCGTCTACCGAAGCATCCCGCGAGTCACCGTGGGATCGCCGTCGTTCGTCGCCGGCTCGATCCCCAGCAGCGCGCACATGAGGTCGTACACGTGGATGTTCTCGAAGGGCTTGACCACGAGTCCGGATCGAAGCTCGGGACCGGACGCGATGAACAGACCCTGCATGGACTTCGTGCGGGCATCGTAGCCGTGAGCCCCGCCGCCGTGACCCCCCGCCGCCCCCCATTCCGTCACCTGTCGGCGCGACACCACGCTCCATCCCTCGTCGGCAATACCGATGACGGCGGGGACCCGCGGGTGTCCGGCCAGTCCGTACACGGCGGGAATCTCACGGTTGCGATAGACGGCCAAGGCCTTGTGCCGGCCCTTGAGCGCGCGGTAGAGCGCCTCAACGTTCCCGTCCCGCGGTGAGAGGGCCAGGACCGGCGACCAGTCGATCACATCGACCTTGTCCAGATCGATGTAGTCGTCGAGCACGATCACTCGATCGGGGCTGGTCTCGGCCATGCCGTGGTCGCTCACCACCACGTAATTCACCCTGTCCGCGAGGCCCTGCTCCTCCACTCCCGCGACCAGCTCGCCAATCGAGTGATCGACACGGAGCCCGGCCTCGCGCACCTCGGCCGAGCGCGGACCCATGTTGTGGCCGGCGTTGTCCACGTCAGAGAAATAGAGAGTGAGAAACGACGGCCTCCGTCCCTCCGGCAGACGAAGCCACTCGAGGACCTGGTCGACCCGCTCGCGGTTGGGAAGGCGATCGTCGAAGGGCTTCCAGAAGGTGGCCTGACGCCCCCCGATCACCGTTTCCGAACCGGGCCAGAACATGGCGGCCGCCACCTTCCCCTGCCTCTCCACCGTGTTCCAGATCGGCTCCCCACCCCACCAGCGCGGGTCGGCCAGGACCTCTCGATTCGACATGCCGAAGCGCCCCGGAATGTCCGGCGCCACCATGTTGTTCGAGACCATGCCGTGGTGGGCGAGACGAAGGCCGGTGACGAGGGTGTAGTGGTTCGGGAAGGTCTTCGAGGGGAACTGCGGCATCAGACCGGTGGCGCGGACCCCGCGCGCAGCGAGACGGGCCAGATTGGGCGGCTGAAAGCGATCGAAGTAGTCGTGGCGCCATCCGTCGATCGAAACGAGGATAACGATGGCGGAATCGCGGCGGGCGCTTTCGTGCGCAGTCCCGAAGGGCGCCGGGCCCAGGGTCCGGCAGGCGGACAGGACCAGGAGGAGGACGAACGCGGTCAGTCTGCGGATCACCGCGTCGACCCCACCCTTGAGGCCGACGTGAACCGCAACGCCCCCTGCACCACGCTCGATTGTTTCTGCGCGTCCTCGAGGGTCACGTACATCAGGACGGTTCCGTCCGGGAGCTGCACCAGGGTGGGATCGAACAGGCCGGTGGCGCCGGAAATGAAGGAGGACGCCTCGGTAGGGGCGGTGGCCTGGGGCGTGAAGGTGAGACCGTCCGTGCTGGTAAAGATGTAGAGCTTCGCGAGGCGCATGGTGACGGCGAGATACCCGCCCGAGGCCAGGGCCACGATGGTGGGATCCACGTTGGTGTCGGCGGGACCGGAGAGGGCGATGTCGCCGAACGGGTTCGAGGACTCGGGCTTGAAGGTCGCGCCCTGATCGGTCGACACCGCCAGTCGGGCGTTCTGCCGGGCCGCTCCCTTGTCGACGTAGACGAGCCGGTAGCGGCCATCGGGCGCGCGATAGAGGTCAGGCACCCCGATCCAGCCCGAGTTGTCGGTGGCGAGAGCATCGAAGACGGGGCCTGACGGGTTGCGGGTGAAGGTGCCGCCGTTCTCCTGTAGCCGGAACAGGACGGCCCGGTTGGTCCCGGGCGGAGCGAGGCCGAGAGCGTACAGTTCGCGCAGGCCAGCGGCGTTCAGACGCGGGACGGTTTCGGTGGGGGCGAATCCCGTTCCCGCCAGTCCGTCGGCGAGACCCGAGAAAACCTCTGCCGTCGACTGGTTGGAGCCGTCACGCGACCGGTACAGGCGAGTGCCCTGCGAGGTCCCCACGGTCAACCACACTTCATCGCCCATCCAGCCGGCACTCGGGATCGACGAGTTCAGGATGCGGAAGGCCGGGTTCGGCACCATGGTCCAGAGTCCGGCCGCAGCCGCCGGCGAGGACGGCGCCCCGGGCGAGGAGGCGGAGGACGGGGCCTGTTCCGTCCCACCGCAGGCCACGGAGAGGAGGCAGAGGATGAGCAGGCAGGCGCGCACGACCGCGACTTTAGAGCGACCCGGCTCCATCCAGAACCGCTGTCCTCCGGCTTCCCGCGCAGGCCCGGAATCACGGATAACATGCCCGGCGTCGTTCATCCCTTGATTGAGGAGTCTCTGAATGTTCCTGCGTGCCCAGCCTTCCTTCGTTCGCGTCTTTGTTCTTCTGCTCGCCGGCGTGGCCTTCGCGCGTCCCGGCCTGGCCGCGCCCCAGGCCGCGGCCGCCGCATCGCCGGCGGTCACCGTGGACGATTACGCGCGGGCCGAGAAGTTCCTGTCCGCAACCGTGAATCCCCTGGTCATCGGAGGCAGCGTCTCCGCGGCCTGGCTCCCGGACGATCGGTTCACCTATCGGAGCACGACTTCGGACGGCGCGGAGTTCATCCTGGTGGATCCGGCGAAGAAGTCCCGGGCGCGCGCGTTCGACCACGAGAAGCTCGCGGCCGCCCTGTCCGCAGCCGCGGGCGAGACGTACGAGGCGACGAAGCTCCCGTTTCAGGTCATCGAGCTTTCGGAGGACGGCCTCACCGTGTCCTTCGACGTGGAGGCGAAGCGCTGGTCGTGCGACGTGAAGGGCCTCGCCTGTCAGTCGACCGGAGCGGCCAAGAACGATCGCCCGGCGAACGGGCGGGCAGCGCGCGGGCGCGCCGTGGATCTCGCGGTGAACTCGCCCGACGGCAAGAAGGCCGTCTTCATCAAGGACTGGAACCTCTGGGTGCGCGACGTCGCCACCAAAGAGGAGAAGGCCCTCACCACCGATGGGGTCGAGAACTTCGGCTACGCCACCGACAACGCGGGCTGGACGAGCAGCGCGCGGGCCATCGTTTTGTGGTCACCGGACTCGAAGAAGGTGGCCACGTACCAGCAGGACGAACGGAAGGTGGGCGACATGTACCTGGTGGAGGCGAAGGCCGGCCACCCCGTGCTGAAGTCCTGGAAGTACCCGCTGCCCGGTGATGAAGTCGTGGCCATGATGCACCGGGTGGTCATCGACGCGGACACCGGGGCCACCGTGCGTTTCAAGATGGATCCGGACTTTCATCGGGCCATGCGGGGCGACGATTTTTCGGTGAGCGACATGATCTGGAGCCCGGATGGGGCGAAGCTCGCCTTCGTCTCCACCTCGCGCGATCACAAGACGGCCACCGTGCGCGTGGCCGATACCGCGACGGGGGAGGTGCGCACGGTGTTCGAGGAATCGGAGAAGACTCACTTCGAGTCGCAGGCCGGCTGGCGCGTGCTGTGGGCCACTAACGAAATCATCTGGAACTCCCAGCGCGACGACTGGAGCCATCTCTATCTGTACGACCTCGCCACCGGAGCGCTCAAGAACCAGATCACCTCGGGCCCGGGTCCGGTGACCGCGATCGAGCGGGTGGACGAGAAGACGCGCACGGTGTACTTCACCGCCAACGGGCGTGAAGTCGGACAGGATCCCTACTTCAGCCATTTCTATCGGATTGGCCTCGATGGAAAGGGCTACGCGTCGCTCACTCCCGGGGACGGGCATCACACCATTCAGGTTTCGACCTCCGGCCGTTTCTTCCTCGACACCTCCTCCACCCCCGAGCGCGCGCCCGAGGTGGTCCTGCGCGACGCCATGGGCAAGGTGGTGATGCCGGTCGAGAAAGCGGACATCTCGAAGCTTCTGGCCATGGGCTGGAAGCCGCCCATGACCTTCAGCGTGAAGGGCCGCGACGGCAAGTCCGACATCTACGGGCAGTTGTTCCGGCCCACGAACTTCGACCCGCAGAAGAAGTACCCGATCATCAACCAGGCCTACCCGGGGCCGCAGGTCGGCAGCGTGGGGGGGCGGGCCTTCGCGGCCGCCCGCGGCGACAAGCAGGCGCTCGCCGAACTCGGCTTCGTGGTGGTGTCGATCGACGGC
Source organism: Acidobacteriota bacterium (assembly GCA_032127745.1). Taxonomy (GTDB): domain Bacteria; phylum Acidobacteriota; class Vicinamibacteria; order Fen-336; family JAGNNV01; genus JAGNNV01. Next base: position 1,722 of record JAQBHL010000123.1, on the reverse strand, counting down.
ATGGGCACGCCCGGGCGTTCGAAATCGTTCCACGACGCGTACTACGGAGCCATGGGCCGCGACAACACCCTGCCCGACCAGGTGGCGGGGATGAAGGAACTGGCCGCCCGCTTCCCCTGGATCGACCTCGACCGCGCGGCCATGTGGGGCCATTCGGGAGGCGGCTTCATCGCCGCCGGCGCCATGTTCCGGTATCCCGACTTTTTCAAGGTCGGCATCTCCGAGTCGGGCAATCACGACCAGCGCGTCTACGAGGACGACTGGGGAGAGAGATACCAGGGCCTGCTGGTGAAGGGCGAGAAGGACGCGCCGGACAGCTACGAGGTCGAGGCCAATCAGACTCTCGCGAAGAACCTCAAGGGCCACCTGCTGCTGATGCACGGAATGATGGACAACAACGTCCCCGCCCAGAACACCTACCTGGTGATGGACGCGCTGATGAAGGCCAACAAGGACTTCGACCTGATCCTCTTGCCGTACCAGCCGCATGGGTATGGCGTCGATGGACCCTACGTGATGCGTCGTCGCTGGGACTACTTCGTGCGGCACCTGCTCGGAATCGAGCCGCCGAAAGAGTTCAGGATGCAGCCGGCGACTCCTCCCGCCAGGCCGGTCGGCGGAGACTGATCCGCCCCGGGGAACGCTGGGAAACTCGTCCGAGATTGGCCCATTTCACGCGCTTTGTCGTCCACGCTCCTGGACGAGGATGGAGCCAAGGTCCCGTGGGCGGAGCGGGCATGCTCGTCCTGGGGGATTTTGGGCCGAGTCGCCGCCGTCCGCATGCGAAGGTCAGCCCAACGAAGCGACGAAACCGAGTCGCGATTCCGGGTTCAGGCCCTTTCCGTCATTGCGAGTTTCAGCACGGACTACGTCCGTGGCGTTTGGGAGACCCCCCCCGTCACCCCGGCGAAAGCCGGGTCCCAGGCCGATCAAAAAGTGCACGAAATGGTCCTTGCTCGCATGGGTTTCTCACCAACGACCCGTCGTATCTTCAAGGAGTGAAGCAATCTCGCAGCCTCGGCGAGATCGCTTCAGGCCACGCAGAACGACGGGGTCTTCGCGATGATGGGGCGTTGAAGCCCCCCGTCAGCTGGCGCGGACTTTGGACGCCGGGACTTCGGGGGGGAGCGCCTTCACCAGGACCTTCGACCGGCGCCCGCTCTCTTCATAGCGCTTGCGGCGATTGGGAGGTAGATCTTCCGGCCGCCCTTCGTTGAAACCGGCCTTCGACTGGAAGTAGTTGAAGGCCTGGGTCGACAGGGCCAGGAGCGACTTGAGGCCCGCCTCCCGCGCCCGGTCCTCGACGAACTGAACCATCCTCCGGCCCACGCCTTGATTGTCGTGGGTGGCGCGGACGCACAGACACGCGAGCTCGCCCTGCTGGGTTTCGGGATAGACGTGCAGGGCCACGCAGGCCACCGGATTGCGGTCGACCTCGAAAATGTAGTAGTCGTCGAGCTGCTTCTCGATGGCGGCTCGGGTGCGGGGCATGAGTTCCTCGCTCTCCACCGAGGCCCGGATCAATTGCTGAATGCTGCGCACATCACGCTTCCGGGCCCGCCGGATCTGCCGGTAGTCGTTCGCGTAGACCAGGGTGCCGATGCCCTCGTTGGAGAAGATTTCGGACAGCAGGCCCTCGTCGACCCGGCCATCGATCACGTGCACGCGCAGCACCCCGGCATGGCACGCCGCCACTGCGTGACGCGCCTTCGAAACCTGGGC
>JAQBHL010000122.1:0-6649 GCA_032127745.1 Acidobacteriota bacterium | reverse complement strand
GGTGCCCTCGGCGCGGTTCTTGACCCATCCCTGATCGGAGAGGACCTTCAGATGGCGGCTGACCGTGGACTGAGGGAGCTGAAGGGCGCTGACCAGATCGGCCACGCCGAGCTCGCGTCGCTCCAGCAGACGAAGCAGACGAAGCCGCGTGGGATCCCCCAGGGATCCAAGCGCGCCCATGAGGGCGTCCAGCGGTTGACCGATCGTATCCATTCGTTAAGCCGGATGAAAGGATATATCAGGGTCCCGTTCCGGCGCAAGGGGGCCCGGGTGGGCGCGTCGGGGAAGGCGCCCCGGATGAGGACTCTGCTGTGGACTAGACTCCACATATGCAGACCATTCAGATCGTGCTCGAGGAGGATCTCCTCAAGGCGGCCGACCGCGAAGTCCGGAGATTGCGGATCAATCGTTCCAGGCTATTCAGGACCGCGCTCCGTGAGCATCTGAAGCGGAGCCGGATCAAAGAAGACGAGGACCGCGAACGGGCGGCCTACGCGCGGATACCCGAGGGGGACGAAATGGCCGCTTTCGAGAAGGTGACAGCGTGGCCGGAAGACTAGAACGCGGCGACGTCCGCCTGCTTCGCATGAAGGCCCCGGACCAGGAGCGTCCCGTGGTCGTGCTGACCCGAAACTCGAGTCTCGAATTCCTTGGCTGGACCACCGTGGCCCCGATCACCTCCACGATCCGCGATGTTCGATCCGAGGCTCGCCTCGACGTGGAGGACGGAATGAAGGGGCCGTGCGTCGTGAACACGCACAACCTCCTCACCGTGCACAAGGATCAACTGGGGCGACGAGTCGCCCGGCTGACCCCTGCTCGAATGGAGTCGGTCTGCGCCGCCATCGCCTTCGCGCTGGGCTGCGACGGCACCTTGTAGGGCTGTTTGAACTCCGCTCGTCAACGAGCGGCGCGCCTGGGAAGGAGTCCGTGGTCGGCTTCGAGCCCTTCCAGAACGTCGTTCGACAAGAGTTCGGGTGAGGATTCGTTCCGGAGTGACCGACCAGGAAGTGGTCGAGCGCGCGCCGATTATGGCGACGCCTTGGATTCTGACCCTGGCATGACGTTTGCACCGATTCTGGACAAGAGGCGCAGGCCTCCAACCTACGGGAAGGGTTGACATCATGAGAGCACAGCTTCGGAGAAGGGGTGGCACCATGAGAGGTCGTCTGGTCGGCCTATCAGCGTTTGCGATCACGTGGGCGGCGCTTTGCACTTCCGGGCCGGTTTTCGCAAGTCAGGGTCAGGCCGCCCCCACCCCCGCGCCTCCATCGCTGATCATTCAGGTCGGCGTCGACCTGATTCAGATCGACGCCAGCGTGACGGACAAGAAGGGGCGTCCCGTCTCCGACCTCCGGCCGGCGGACTTCAAGCTCGAGGTGGACGGCCAGAAGATCGCGGTCACGAACGCGGCCTTCTTCGTTCCGTCCCAGACGGCCGGCAACGGTCCGACGCTCTCGACCGCGGCCGGGGCGGCAGGGGGAGGATCAGCCGCCACCGACCACACCGTGGTCTTCATCGTGGACGACCTGAACATGTCGTTCGGCAGCATGTACGCGGCGCGCAAGGAGCTGCGCTTGTTCGCTCAAGCCTGGGGCGCGAATCGGGCCCGCGTGGCCTTGCGATCGGCCAGTGACGAGGATCGCTCTTTCCCGCTCTACGCCTCGCCGGAGCGATTCCTTCAGGCGGTGGAAGGCCTCAACTACAACGTCCGAAGCAGCAAAGGCATCACCTCGACGCCGGTGGCGCAGCAGTTCCTGCAGGTGGGGGGCCGCGACGTCGCGTCATCGGGGACGTCTCCTCTTGCCCACGCCGCCCCGGCAAACAACCCCTCGGCCGATCTCGAGAATCTCCGACAGCGAGTGTTCAGCCTGGTCTCGACCATCAACTCGGTTCGCTCGCTCCCCGGTCGCAAAGCGGTGGTGTTCGTGAGCGAGGGTTTCGACGTGCCGAACCACCTCCACGAGGAACTGGGCGTGAGTTCCCCTTTCAACTCCATCTTCGACGACACGAATACTCAGGCGGCGCTGCGGCTGATCACGGAGGTGGCGAACCGGGCCTCGGTCGTGCTGTACACGGTGGACCCCAGGGGGCTCACCGTGGATTCCCCGAGCGTCGCCGACAACCTCACCCCGGACGAGGTCACGGCCGTGCTGCGAGAACGGGTGCGCGCGCGCACCGGGAGCCTGTTTACTCTTCAACAATTGGCCGATGACACGGGCGGGCTGGCCATCGCCGAGCGCAACGATCTCAAGAACGGCTTCGGAGATGTCCTGCGGGATCAGGGGTCTTATTACCTGGTCGGTTTCGAGCCCCCGGAGGCCACGTTCACGACGTCTTCCGGGCGACCCCGTTTCCATAAGATCAAGCTCCGAGTCAGCCGGCATGGCCTGCGCGTCCGTTCCCGAGCAGGCTTCTACGGGGTCACGGACGATGATGTTCTCAAACTCGCGCCTCTGACTCCGACCGCGACGTCGGCCAGCCACTGACCAGAAAGGTCGGGCTCGACGGCCGATTCCGGCCTTCCGCGGTTCAAATCGATGAACTTCGGAACTTCGAGTCCGGCCTTGCCGTATGCACGATCACTGGAGAGTTCCCAAGATGAGTTTCAAGAGCGACGTGGTTTTGAGTCTGAGACGGCTGCGCAAGGATCTGGGCTTCACCGGAATCGCGGTGGCGATCCTGGCCCTGGGCATCGGCGTCAACACCGCGATCTTCTCGCTGGTCAACGTCATCCTGCTGCGGCCCCTGACCGACGTCTCCGCCGACCGGCTCATCGGGCTCTACCACAAGGACGAGACCAAGCCCGACTCCTACCGCGCTTTCTCGTACCCCGACTACCAGGACATCCGCGAGGGCGGCGAGGTCTTCGAAAGCGTGATGGCTCACAACTTCGCCATGGTGGGCCTCACCGAAGGCGACGTGACCCGGCGGGTCTTCACGGATGTCGTCACCTCCAACTATTTCCAGACCCTGGGGGTCAGGCTCGTTCGCGGCCGGGCTTTTTCGGCCGAGGAGGAGACGCCCGGAAGCGAGGTCCCGGTGGCGGTTATCGGCTATGGACTATGGAAGAAGATGGGCCAGAGCGACACAATCCTGGGCGCTCAGATCAGGATCAACGCCCGGGACTTCACCATCGTGGGCGTGGCCCCCGATGGTTTCAGCGGCACCATGGCCCTGGCCGCTCCCGAGATGTGGCTGCCCATGGGCATTTATGACGCGACCCTCAACGACTTCCAGAAGAAAGACGACACCGGCGGCACGAAGCTGGCCGAGCGAAATCACCGCAATCTGATCCTCGTCGGGCAGCTCAAACCCGGGGTCAGCCTCGACGCGGCCTCGGCCCAGGTCAAGCTCATCGGCAACCGTCTGGCCACCTCCTATCCGGCCGAGGATAAGGACTTCACGATCACTCTCGCGCCGCTCTCCCGCTTGTCCGTGAGCACCGAGCCACAGTCCGACGCTCCCATCGTGGCCGCCAACAGCATCCTGCTGGCCCTGGCCAGCGTGGTCCTGATCGTGGCCTGCTTCAACCTGGCCAACATGCTCCTGGCCCGCGGCGAGGCCCGGCAGAAGGAAATCGCCCTCCGCCTGGCCCTCGGATCCGGACGCTTCCGCGTGGTGCGACAACTCCTGACCGAAGGATTCGTCCTGGCCATGGTGGGCGGATTGCTGGGTCTCGGGGTTGCCCATGCCCTCACTCGCGTGCTGGTGTCATCGTTCATCGCGGTGGCGCCGCTCGCCATCGTTTTCCCCATGGCTCCCGACGTGCGGGTTCTGGGCGCGACCTTCCTCTTCTGTATGTTCGCGACCCTCGTCTCCGGCCTCGGCCCCGCGTTGAAACTGTCCCGGCTTGATGTCTTCCCGCAGCTCAAAGAGCAGGCGGGAGAAGGAGGGGCGGTCTCCAGCGCGCGCGGCCGATTCTGGCTGCTGGCGCCTCGGAACCTGCTGGTGGTGGGACAGATCGGCCTGAGTCTCGCCCTGCTCGCCACCGGTGGACTGTTCGTCCGAGGGGCTCTGGCCGCGGCGGAGTCTGACCCGGGCTTCCGGCTCGAATCCGGCCTCCTCTTCGAGCTCGATCCGGCGCTCGCGGGCTACGACGCCGCGCGATCCCAGCAGCTTTACGGATCGGTGCTGGAACGCGTGCGCGCCCTGCCCGGGGTGGAGAGCGCCAGCGTCGCCTCCACCGTTCCCTTTGGCGCCTTCTCCAGTTCGCGGCGCGTGCGCAAGGCCAGGGAACCCGCGAGCGACGGAACCGGGGCGCCCACCGGCATCAACGCCCAGCACGTCCTGGTCGGGGCCGACTATTTCAAGGCCCTGGGTCTCACCATGCTGCGGGGGCGGGAATTCGACGCCGGCGAGGAGACGGGGAAAGTGGGTTTCAAGCCCGCCATCATCAGTGAGCCCCTGGCCAAGCAGCTTTTCGGGAACGAAGACCCCATCGGCCGCACGATTCAGTTCGGTGAGGGCGGCGGAATGGGCGGGGGCGTCAACATCAGCGCGGACGGCGACCTTCCGCCCTCCGTCGATGTGCTTCAAGTGGTCGGGGTAGCGCCCGGGCTCCGGCACAGCCTGTTCGACCCGGCGCCCAGGCCCTTCTTCTATGAACCGATCGGCGACAACTTCCAGTCCGGCCTCAACCTCCACGTGAGGATCAAGAGCAAGGTCCCGGCGGAAGCCTCGGCCATGGTTCAGAAGGTGCGCAGTGAGCTTCGGTCGCTCGACCCCAATCTTCCCGTGGTATCGGCGGCCACTCTGGAGTCGTTCCGTGACGAGAGCCTGCCGCTGTGGGCGGTGCGCAGCGGGGCCCGCCTCTTCTCGCTCTTCGGTATCGCCGCGCTCATTCTCGCCGTCATCGGCATCTATGGCCTCAAGTCCTACGTGGTAGCGCGCCGCACTCGTGAAATCGGCATCCGCATGGCGCTGGGTTCGACGTCGCGGGGGGTGATCGAACTCTTCCTGCGCGAGGGCGCGCGGCTGGCCGGCGCCGGCCTTGCTCTGGGTGTGGTGCTGGCCCTGGCCTCAGGACAGCTCGTGAGTTCGATGCTGTATCAGGTCAGCCCCTTCGACCCCCTCGTTCTGCTGGGCGCCTTCCTGATCCTGGCCACCGCGGCCCTCGTCGCCACGTACGTGCCGGCCCGACGCGCCACCTTGATCGCCCCGGTTTCGGCCCTGCGCCACGAGTAAAGGACGCACCGGCATCGGCCGATACTTTTCTTGCAGAAGTTCCTCGCGGATCTCCAGAAGAAAACGCTCCACTCCGTAAGTCTCGATGGACTCGATAGTGACTCCGTCAACGCCAGCCGCACCTCGGTTACGACGAACCAACTCATACGCCGTTCGCACCACCATGTCTGAGCAAACCTGAGGATACCGCACCCCAAACGTCCGCTGCGGTTGCGCCTTGGCTGCTCGAAACAGCTTCCTTTGGAGGTCTCGGACCTTCAACTCCGCGTGCCTTGAGCAAAACGTCGCAGTCAGCGCGCAGCCTGCCCTCGGGGCACGCAGCCCTTCCCTGATCGAAAGCAGAACTCGAGTAGAGGCCCTTCGCTCCAGCGGCATTACCCGCCTTCATCGCTACTATGGCCTCCTCCGACTTCTCGAAAGACATCAGGTCGCGGATTTCAGCGGATCGCGCCTCATACCGTCCCTTACGATGGCCGAGCAAGCCACCGATCTCCCGAGATCTCGACCGTTCTCTCATTTCACCTTCTCTGCGTGCTGTCGCTGTTGCCGCCGGAGATGGCAGACGCGGTTTGTACTCGATCTCCGCGACTGCTGTTGCCTTCGCCGATGGGAGGGCGGCTCGGCCATCTCAAGCCTCGGGTATCCCCGAGGTGGTCCTTACGACGCCACATTGCGTTCCCACTTTGGTACGGCCCGCAGATTCGCCGCGTCCCATGCATGCGCATGGACGTCCGTCGGATCACATCGAGAACGCAGGTCACCCCACGCCCCGGATCCCAGGCTAACGAGCTTCGAGTTATTGCTCGTGAAAGGACGTTGCACCTCCCTGATGAATATGAGTCTCGGCCCATACCTCCCATTGGACCCCTACCGCGAGTAGCGGCACTCGAGCCCTTGATCAGCTCAGCTTGGCGGCGATCGCCTCCATCACCTTGGCCAGCGAGGCCTTGCGCGAGCCTGCAGCCGCCCCGTTCAGATGACCGATGTGGGTTCGCAAGTCGCCCGCCACCTTCGCGTCCTTCTGTCCGGCATCGAGTTTCGCCTGAGCGTTGTCCAGCAGCGACGAGAGAGTCGAGACATTGGCGGCGGTGAACACGCCCTCGCGCTGGAGTTGGTCGACATAGGCGCGCGCAACTGCGGGCGCATCGGGCCAGCTGACCGGATACTGCTGCTGTGGATTGAAGGTGCGGCCCTGATCGGCGAGCTTCGCGGCGGCAATTTCGCCCTTGGTCAGGAACTCGCTGGGTAAGAGCTCCAGCACGTCGAGGCCGCGGGCGATCTCGGTGCCGTAGATCCGGCCCTCGTACCAGTAGGTGGACCAGTAGCCGCCCAGAACGGAAGCCTTGCCGCTGACCGGGCCGCGGTCGAAATAGGCGATCTCGACCGGCTTCGTGCTGTCGGTGAAATCGATCACGGAGAGGCCGCCCTGATACCAGGCCTGCACGAAGATGTCCCGGCCCGG
>JAQBHL010000121.1:0-4117 GCA_032127745.1 Acidobacteriota bacterium | reverse complement strand
GGTGACCGCGGCCCGATTGCGCCCATCGAAGTCGATGAGGTTCTTGGGATCGTCGAGTACCGTGTAGACCTCCTTCTCCGCCCCCGCCGTCGGGGCCGCGATATAACCCAGGGCACGCAGTTGTTCCAGGGTCGCCGCATCCTCGGCGCCGCGCTTGGTGGCGCGATCCCGGGCACGTTCGCGGGAGAGCGCGGCCCGGAGGCGATCCAGCCTCTCCGGTTCGCGCGACACCAGGTTCTTCACCTCGCCCGGATCCGTTCGCAGATCGTAGAGCTCGGGAAGAGGCAGGTCGATGTACTTGAACCGTCCATCGAACACCCCTCGCAGCGGCGCCCATCCCTGGTTGAGCGAGATGGAGAGAGACTCGAAATAGGTGGAGGCGGCCGAAACTACGCGGGCCGCTTCGAGCAGTGACTGGCCGGGAAGGTCCGAGGGGACCTCCGCCCCCAGGGCGTCCAGCACGGTGGGAACGAGGTCTATGTGCTGCACGGCCTCGGTAACCCGGCGTCCCCGGTCCACCGGCCCAAAGAGAATGAGCGGGACTTTCAGGGTCGCCTCATAGGCGAAGATGCCGTGCGTCTCCTCCTTGTGCTCGCCCAGGGATTCGCCGTGATCGCTGGTCAGGATGACCAGAACCCGGCCCTTCAGCCGGCCTTCCAGCACCCGGGAGAGGATCGGCTCCAGCGCGGCATCGGCCGCCTCCACCTCGCCATAGTAGGGCTGATCGAGATGACGGCTCTTGAAGGGCTCGGGCGGGCGATAGGGGAAATGGGGTTCGTAGATGTGGATGAAGGCGAAGAACTGGGCATCTCCCTGATCATCGATCCACTTCGTGGCCGCGTCCACGGTGGCGGTGCCCTTCCGGTCGGGCACCATGAAGGGCGACTGGTTTTCGAGCGTCGCGGTGCGGTCGTTGTACACGTCGAAGCCCTGGTTCAATCCGAACCTCGAGTTGAGGACGAAAGCGCTCACGAACGCGCCGGTCCTAAAGCCACGCTCCTTGAGCCGCGTAGCCAGGGTCTTGATCTCGGGTGGAAAACGAAAACCGGTGTTGTCGCGCACGCCGTGAAGGGTGGGGAGCAGGCCCGAGAGAATGTTGGAATGGGAGGGGAAGGTGACCACGTTGTGGGCGTGAGCGTTTTCGAACATCACGCCCTCATGGGCGAGGCGGTCGATCCAGGGGGTCGCGACTTTCGAATTGCCGTAAGCACCCAGGGCGTCGGCGCGCAGGGTGTCGATGGTGATCAGAACCACGGAGAGCGAGGGGTCGCGGCGGACGCCCCTGCCTTGCCACAAAAAGAAGGCGACCGCCAGCAGGGTCAGGACGGCGACGGCCGCCACGAACCACCGGGGCCGGCGGGGCGCCGCTCCCGCGGAGGGGTTCGCCGGCTCGGCCTTCGACTTGTTTCGAGGGGACATCGAACTATTCTAGCGAGGGCTTTGCGTCGCACGGGCGATCGTGGTCCGATTGGCGCACCGCTCTGGTTCGCAAGGAGACTCGAAAGATGCTGCAGTCCCGAACACGCGCAGGAACGACCCTGGCCGTCGCCACCGTGGTGTGCGCCGGCCTGGCGTGCGCCGCCCCCGCCTCCGCCGACGACGTCAAGGAGCAGCTCCCCCTGGTCTTCGGGACCGACGTCTCGCTCGTTCAGGTTCCGGTCTTCGTGTCCGGGAAGAGCGGAGGCGCCGCCCAGGGCCTCACCGTGGACGACTTCAAGGTTGAAGAGGATGGAAAGCCGGTGAAGGTGGTCTCGTTCCGGTTCATCGACACCACCTCGGCCGAACAGCAGGAGTCCATCCGCGGAGCCTCGGCGGCGAGAAGGCGATTCCTGCTCCTGTTCGACAAATCGTTCACCGACCCGGCGGGCCTCGCCCGGGCCCGCAAGTACGCATCGGACTTCGTCCTCCATGACCTGGCCGAGTCGGACCTCGTGGCCGTCGCAACCTTCGATTTCCTCAAGGGCCTCAAGCTCGTCGCCAATTTCACCGAGGATCGCAGGGTGGTGGAGCACGCGATCTACACCCTCGGGGTCGCGAGCCTGAGCAGGATCTCCGATCCGCTGGCCATCGCCGCCGATTTCGGGGCCACCGACCTCACCCGCCCGCGCACGAACAGCAGCGAGGAAACGCCGTCGGAGTTGATCAACGACATCAACGCGGCTCTGGCCGCCCGGGCCCGCGCCGCCGAAGAACAGTCCTATAAGTCGCGGGTGCTGACCCTGCTGGACAGTTTCGAGCAACTGGGAGCGTCATTGCGCCGGATCGACGGCCGCAAACAGGTCGTCTACTTCTCCACCGGCTTCAACAGCACCATCCTGGTGGGGCAGGACCAGGCCGACCAGGTGCGGGCCTCGGAAGCGGTGGTGGCCGGGAGATTGTGGGAAGTGGACAGCGAGGCTCGCTACGGCGACACTCGGATGAGGGGGGTGGTGCAGGACGCCCTCCAGCACCTGGCCCGCGCCGACGCCGTGGTTCACTCGATCGACCTCGGCGGGCTTGGCCACAAGGAAGAGTACAACCAGACCATCAGCGATCGGGGCATGTCCACGCGCGACGCGGGCGGACGCGAGTCCCTGTCCCTCATCGCCGCGGAGACCGGCGGGCGCTTCTACAAGGATGCGAACAATCTCGGGCCGGTGCTCCGCGAAATGGCGGACATGACCAGCCGCTACTATGTCCTCGGGGTGCAGCCGCGCGAAGGCAAGCCGGACGGCGGTTTCCGAAAACTCAAGGTCCGGGTCAAGCCGAAGGGACTGCGGGTGTCGCACCGCCCCGGTTTCTTCGAACGATCGAACGAGGTGGCCTCGACGCCCTCCCCGGTTCTGCAGCGGCAGTTCGAAGCCGCCGAGCTGCTCTTCAGCCATGACCAGCCGCGGCGCCCAAGTGAAAGCCTGTCCTTCGGCGTGCTGATCCTTCCCGTGCCGTCGGATAGCGAGAAGCAGAGCCTCGGCATCATGGTTCAGGTTCCGAAAGCCGCACTCGTGAGCGCAGGCCCGCTCGAAATCTATGGCTACGCCATGTCGACTTCGGGACAGGTGGAGGATCATTTCGCACACTTCCTGAGGGTGGATGCGAACGCCCCCACCGCTGCTGGCGGGAACGACTGGCAAGGGATCTCATTTGCGGGCCGGTTCGAGGTGCCCCCGGGCGCATACACCCTCAAGTTCCTGGCCCAAAGGCCCCAGACCGGCGAGTCGGGCATGCGTTTGTTCGAGGTCCAGGTGCCGGAGAGACAGGCCTCGCGCGGTTTTTTGCTGCCCCCTCTGTTCCTGGACGCGTCGCCGGGCTGGTCTCAGGTGGCGCTCAAGAGGGGCGACCTGTCGGGCCTGCCGGTCGACATGCAGGTCGGCGGCATCCCCTTCATTCCACGCACGGAGATCCGGGTGCGGCCGGGCCAGCGGGAGAGAATCGTCCTCATCGCTTACGACCCTGAGACGGCGAAAGATCCCGCGGTCGACGTCGACATCCGGTCCATGCTCTCCGATCAGTCCGGAAAGACGTTCGCCCCGGGGGCCATCACGGTGGAGAACGTGGTCCGGAGCGAAGATGGTCGAAGGTCCTACGTTCTGGGCTTCACCCCTCAGGACATCCCACCGGGCGAGTACACCCTGCGCATGCACATCGGCGAGAAGAGCTCGGTTCTCCAGTCCTATTGCCGGTTGACCGTGCTTCCGCGGGAGAGCGCCGACCGCCGCTGATCCCCCGCGGATCTCAAGAGGGGTCCCAGTCCTTGGCACGGCTCCGTCGTCAAGTTTCTTGACCGCGGCATGAGGGCGGGTGTAGGGTCCGCGCAGTTCATTCCGGGCCGTAAACCGGCGCTTATCCTCGACCCTCAGTGGAAGAAAGATGCCTCATGCTGTTCAAAAAATCGGCGGCTCTCACCTGCATCCTCGTTCTGTTCGCCGGATTCGCCCAGGCGCAAACCACCGGTGAAATTTACGGAAAAGTGACGGAAAAGCGACGGAGTAGGAGCGGCGCGGTCGTGCCCGGCGCCACCGTCAACCTCACCAGTCCGGTTCTGATTCAGCCCCAGACCACGGTGACCAGCAGAACCGGCCTTTACAGATTCCCCCGCATCGGGTGTACACGGTGAAGTTCGAACTGGCCGGCGTCACCA
>JAQBHL010000120.1:0-37752 GCA_032127745.1 Acidobacteriota bacterium | reverse complement strand
GGTGTTGGGCGGCCACTGCTGCGGCCGGGTGGCTGCGTAGTGATACGAATTCGCGCCGCCGGTGTACAGGTACAGGTGGTCGGGGTAACCGAGCGCGGGGTCGAAGTCCGGATCCTGGGGCGCCCGGATCCTCAGGCCGCTGGACATGCGCATGATGTCGCCGATGCGGATCTTCGCCCGCGGATCGTTCGGGGTCAGCTGCCACTCCGGGATGGGGGCCGGGTCCCAGAGCTTGTAGGAGCCGAGCTGGATCAAACGCGCGATCATGGTCCCGGTCAGGCTCTTGCCCATAGACCAGCTTTCGAGCGGCGTGGTGGGGGTGATGCCCGCACCGTACCGCTCCGCGATCAGGCGGCCCTGGTAGGTGACCACGAAAGCGGCGGTCATTCCCGCCGGATCGAAGGCGGCGTCCACCGCGGCCTTGAGTTTGGCCTGATCGATTTCCTTCGGGAGAGGCGAGGGATCGAGGACATCCCCCATGGGCCAGGGTTGTTTCGACGGATCCGGCAGCGAGGACGGGATCTGTCTGGGCTTGAAGAAGAGCTCGTGTTTGCCCTCTGGGTAGCTCACGCATCCCTGCCCGCCCGTGTAGACGGCGGTGCGCACGACGCCGTTGGGAAGAGTGATGGAGACGGTCTTGGCGGCGCGATCGACCACCGGCTTCGAGACCTTGCTCCGCTCCTCATACGGGGCCGAGAAGTAGCCGACATTCTCGGCCGCGAAATCCGGATCGAGACCGGTGATGAAGACCGCCGAACACATGACCTTCGCGAATCCGGAGGTGTGATGCGACAAGGCATCGCCGGGCGGGGGGACGTAGGGTGTCGGCAACTCAAACGACTTCGCCCGGGCGAGGAGCGCCGCGCGAGCATCCTCCGCCTTCTGGGGCGCGGCACCCGGGGTGACGGGCGCGGTCTGTGCGGCCAGGGGGCCGGAACACAGCCCGCCGAGCAGAACGAGGGCCCACCGAAATCGAGGAAGCCCTCGCGGGTCCAGCTGTACTGAGTTCATCAATTCCTCCTGGTCGGCGCCCTTCCGACTCTGGTTCGGGAGTCTAGTCGTGTGTTCCATGCCGTTGGAGTCTGATCCTCGACAGGACTCCTGGGATTCATTCGACTCGAGACTCGGCGGATCAACCATCCGTCACCCCGGCGGACCCCGGATCGGGTCCGGGGCAGGCCATGGCCGCCGGCAAGCGGGATCCCAGGCCTTGAGCGGAGGTTGAGGGCCGGAACGGCGACGCAGGGGCGGCCCGCTAAACTCCGCGCTTGACCGATATCTCCGGGCCGGAAACGCGGGCCATGAACCCGAGGCGATGGCTGCTCCTGATCGTGGCCGTCGGCCTCGCCGGCGCCCTCATCCGCACCGCCGCGTGGCGTCCGCTCCCGGTTCAGGGCGACCCGCCCGCGGATGGCTACACCCGCCTGGCCGGTGTCATCCATGTGCATACGACTCTCTCCGACGGCGGGGGGACGCCCAACGAGGTGATCCGGGCCGCGCGGGATGCGGGGGCGCGTTTCCTGGTGATCACGGATCACAACAACGCCGATGCCAAGTCTTTCGAGGGCTACCACGAGGGCGTTCTCGTGATCGTGGGCGCCGAGCTATCCACCACCGCCGGGCACATTCTCGGCCTGGGCATTTCCGACCCCACCTACCGGTTCTCGGGCGACGCGCTCGATGGCATCGACGACATCAAGGAACTGGGCGGCTTCGCGGTGGCGGCGCACCCCTTCAGCTCGCGTGAGGACTTTCAGTTCCAGGGCTTTGATCTTCCCGGCGACTGGGGAATCGAGCTGATCAATGGAGACAGCGAATGGCGCAATGCCGGCCCGCGGGTTCTCTCCGCCGCCCTCCTTTATGGAATCAATCGTCGGAAGGCTCTTCTCAGCCTGCTCAATCCGCCGGACACCGCTCTCGCGCGCTGGGACCAGCTGCTGGCGAGCCGCGATGTGGTGGGTCTGGCGGGGGCGGACGCTCACTCACGCCTGCCCCTCACGAGATCCTTCCCCCTCCGCTTCCCCTCCTACGAAGCCATGTTCGCGCTTCTGCAGAATCATGTTCTGCTCAGACGCCCGCTGACCGGCGAGTTGGAGCTCGACCGCGCGCTGGTGCTCGATGCGCTGCGCCACGGCCGGGTCTATCTGGGGCTCGACGGTCTGGCGCCGGCCGACTCGTTTTCCTTCGTGGCCCAGTCCCCGGCGGGCCAGATCGCGATGGGAGAGACCACGCCCCTCGTTCCCGGACTCCGATTGAAGATCGGCGGTCTGATGCCGGCCCACGCAACGATTGAACTCCTGAGAGACGGCCGCATCGTGGCCACGGGGAGCGTCGTCCTGGAGGCCAGGGTCACCGCTCCGGGGGTCTACCGGGCTCAGGTCCGGGTGGGTGGTTTTTCGGTTCCGTGGATTCTGTCCAATCCCATCTACGTCTTCGATGGAGAGGAGGCGGGGAAGCGGGCCGCCCGCGCGGCCTGGCCAGAGACCCTCGACCCGCCGCCCGCGGGGGAGGTCCTGACCGACTTCCACACCGACACGCCGTTCCAGCCGGCATCCGATCCCTCGTCGTCGGTGAGCCAGACCCTCGAGCCCCATGGGGGTCCTCGCGGGGGTGCTGCGACCCGGCTCATTTTTCGACTGGGAACGGGAAGCGCCTCGAATCGAAACTCCTACGTGGCCACCGTGGATCGGACCCATCGCGATCTCGCGGGCCGCACCGGGCTCGCCTTCTCCATCCGGGCCGACGGCGTCTATCGGGTCAGTGTTCAGGTCCGCGACGAGAATTCGGCTTCACGCGATGAAGGCACGGAATGGTGGTTCGCCTCCGTCCGCACCTCGAAGTCATGGAAACGGGTGGCCATCCCGTTCTCACGGTTCCGCTCGATCAATCCCATGACCGACGGCCGCCTCGATCTCGACAAGGTGCGCGCTCTGGTCTTCGTCATGGACCGGGGCGCGATCATGCCGGGCACAACCGGGACCATCTGGCTGGACGACCTCGGGGTCTATTGAGGCTCTTGAGCGGACCGAAGCGCCCGGACCGTTCTATCTGGCCTTGCGCGGGTAGTCCTTGGCGCCCTCCAGCGCCCAGGTCATGAAGCTTCTCAGGTCGTCGTTGGCATTTTTCAGATCGGGCTTGCGGAGATACATCATGTGGCCGCTCTCGTACCAGGCGAAGCGGTAACGATCCTTGAACTCGCCGCCGGGCTGCAGGTGCTGCATGGTGTACATGGCGTTGAAGTAATCGCAGGCGGCGTCGTAGTAGCCGCCTTGAACCAGAACCTTGAGGTGTGGGTTGTCGCGCATGGCCGTGCGGAGCATGTCGCCCACGTTGGCCTGATCGTCCTGCGCCCAGGGACGCACGTTGCCCCAGATGTTGTACTGGATTTCCGGGTTGTATTTCAGTTCGGAGCGGAGGTACTTGTTGATGGCGGCGCCAAAGGGGCCGTTCCAGTCCGCGAGTTCGGGGGAGTATTCGGGACGCTCGCCCGCGGCGTCGATGTCGATGCCGAGGTAGCGAGTGTCGAGGCGGCCGACGGTGTAGCGCTGATCGCGCAGCATCTCTTTCCAGTGCCGGGCGTAGGTGACCCGCAGGTTCGCCTGCAGGACGTAGTCCTTGCTGAGGCCGGTGTAGCGCGCGACCTTGGCCGCGATGGCATCGCGATCCGGGGCGGTCAGCTGATCGCCCTTCATGAGAGCGGTGATGTATTCACCCATGGCGAAGGCCTCGGCTTCGGCCAGGGCGGCCTTGAGCGGCTTCGACTGGAGGTCGGCGGTGAGGTGCTTGTGGTACCACGCGGTCGCGGTCTTGGTGGGGAGGCTGGTGGCGAAGTTCACCTCGGGGCCGCGTTCGACGTCGAGTTCGGTGGCGGAGACGAGGATGACGCCGTTCAGGTACATCTGGAACCGCTGCTGCAACGAGGCGGCGAGGCCGGACGCGCGCGTGGTGCCGTAGCTCTCGCCGATGATGAACTTCGGTGAAGACCAGCGATCCTTCTGGTTGACGAAGGAGTGGATGAAGTCGCCGACCGACTGGATATCGGAGAGCTTGCCATGGAACTTGTGCAGATCCTCGCCCTCCACCATCCGGCTGAAGCCGGTGCCGATGGGATCGAGGTAGACGATATCGGCCGCGTCCAGAATGGCGTGCGGATTGTCTTCGACTCCGGCGGGAGGCTTCTGCTGGAAGCCGTCGTCGTCGTAGGTCACGTGCCGCGGGCCGGTGTAGCCCATGTGCATCCAGACGGATGCGGTGCCGGGGCCGCCATTGAACGAGATGATCAGCGGCCGGGTGCTGGAGTCGGTGACGCCGTTCTTCGTGTAGGCCACGTAGAACATCTTGGCCACCACCTTGCCGTCGTCCCGGATGGGGAGCCACCCGGCTTCGGAAGTGTAGGACACGGTCTGGCCGTTGAATTTGCCGGTGTGCTGGGCCATCACCGGATCGGCGGGAAGGAGATCCGCTTCCTTGCCGGCCTTCGCGGCGCCGCCTGCGGCCATGGCCGCGCCCCGGCCCTGGGGAGGTTGGGCGAGGGCGGTGGTCGAGGCGCCGAGCAGCAGGGCCAGGCCGAGGTTTCCAAAGACGCTTGTGGCTCTCATTTCTAATTTCTTCTCCAGTGGATGGAACGGCGCGCCCAGGTTCAAGAACTCTATTCGCGGGCCTTCCGGCCCGTCAACGCGGGGCGACCGAGAGCACCCGAACGCCGTCGTCGATCAGGGCTGAGGGATACAGGATCACCTGGTCTTGCTCAGTCAGTCCCTCCAGGACCTCGGCGATCTCCGTCGATTGATGCCCGATGCGCACGGCACGCAGCTCCGCCTTCCCGTCGCGGACGGCGAAGGCGGCGAAGCCTCCTTCCCGCTGGAACAGGGCGCTTACGGGGACACGCAGCACCTCCTCGGCGGACCAGACCACGATGTGGGCTTCCAGCCGGTACCCCACGCCGAGCGAGGACGGCGGGTCGATGAGGTCGGCCAGGACGTGGACCCGCTGCTCTTCGACTCCGAGGGCGGAAACCTTCGTGAACGCCTGCGGCTCCACCAGGCGGACCACGCCCTTCAAGGGGGTGTCTCCACCCCATTGGTCAATGGTCACCGGGTTTCCCGGCTGGATTCGAACTGCGTCCTCGGACAAGACATCGATCATGGCCTCCAGCACGGCCGCGTCGCCCAGTTCGATGAGCGGCGTGCCCGCCTCCGCCACCCGCGAACTCTGCTGGAAGACGCGCAGGACCCGGCCGGCCGAGGGCGCCCGGACCTCCACCACGGCCCCGCCGGTGCTGGCCGGATTGGCGCCTATGAGCGCCGCCCGGGCCGCCGCCACGTCCGCCTGAGCCGCGCGAAACGCGGCCTGAGAGGCTTCAAGGTCTCGCCCGGCCGAGGCCGCGGCGAGCCGCGCCTGCTCGACCGCCTCCTCGCTGATGGCACCGCCGGACAACAGGTTCTGGGCGCGCTTCAGTTCTCTCTCGGCCTGCTCGCTCACTGTCCGGGCCTTCTCGACCTGGACCGCGGCATCCGCCTGCCGCGCCTCGGCGGCCTGCAGCTGCCCGCGGGAGACGCCTCTCAAGCGCGGATCACTCGGGGCCGGATAGATCCTGGCCAGGAGGTCTCCTTTGAGGACGCGGTGGCCCTCGATGAGGGTGATGCGGTCGATCCGCCCGGGCACCGGGGCGGCCACAACGTAGAGATCCTTCAGGCGCGTGCGCCCTTCCTCATCCACCGTGACCGAGATGTCGCCTTTGGACACCACCGCGGTTTCGACCTTGATGCCCGCGCCGGATCCCGAGATGACCACCGCCAGCGCGGCCAGGCCCGCCGCCCCTCCGAGAAACCACCATCTGCGTTTCGTCATCTCACCCTATTCTCGCGTCTTAAGGACCGATACCAAATCGATTCGATCGAGCCGCTGTCGAACGATCCAGCCGCTGGCCAGGGCCGCGACGACGGTCGCGATCATCGAGTACGCGTAGGTCCGTCCGGTAATCAGGAGGGGTACCCGGTAGGTTTCGCTGTTGAGCCCGGCCAGGATCAGGGCGGACAGGCCATATCCGAGAAGGCATCCCAGGGGGAGGGCGGCCACCGTGACCAGCGCCTGCTCGCCGAAGAGCAGGACCGCGACCTCGCCGCGCGAGAAGCCGAGCACGCGCAGGCTGGCCAGTTCGCGGGCGCGCTCGGAGAGGGCGATGCGCGCGCCGTTGTACAGGACGGCGACGGCAATGACCCCGGAAAAGCCCAGAATGAAGAAGACGCTGATGTAGAGAGAATCGGCCAGCTGTTTCTGGAACGACTCCAGCATCTGGGCGGGTGAGGCCACGCCGGCCACCGCGGGGATCTGCTTGAGCCTCAGGTTCAGTCCCGCTCTCTCGTCCCGGGCGACCGCGAGAAAGGCGCCGCTGATGCTCCGCTCGCCCCGGATCAGCCGCTGTAGCCGGTCGAGGCGCATGTACCCGGACAGACCGAAGGAATCACCGACCACCCCGGCCACTCGAACCCGCGTCGAACGGCGCTCGCCCTCGAGCACCTCCACCTCCACTTCGTCGCCCGGGCGAATGTCCAGGGCGGAGGCCAGCACGGCGCTGATGATCAGGCCTTCGGGCGGAACCTTGATGATGTCTCCGCTCTCGGTGACGATCCGCCGGAGGCGCGATTCGGGCTCCATGCCGGTGATGGCCACGGTTCGCGAACGATGGCCCGCTCTGAGCCGCACCGGCACGCTTCGAAAGACCTCGACCCGGCCCACTCCCGGGAGGTGGGCGAGATCGTGCCGCGCGGCCGCGGACCGCGGCTCGTTGAAGGTCACCGACAGGTCCTCGCGCTGGGCCACCCGGAACTGAAGGTCCATCATGTAATCGATCCCGTCGAACATGAACATGCCGACCACCAGGATGGCCACCGAGAACGCGACCCCGAGAGAGGAGAAGGCCGCCCGCAAGGGCCGCCGCTCCATGTTTCGCAGGATCATCCGGCCCGCCGAGGGGACGGCCGCGAAAAGGCCCAGGCGCTCGAGGATGCCGGCGTGGAATGTTGCGGGAGGTTCCGGGCGCATGGCCTCGGCGGGCTGGAGGCGCGTGGCCCTGAGCACTGCTCCCAGAGCCCCGGCCCCGGCGGCCAGGATGCTGACCACCGTGGAAAGCACGATCAGGGCTCCGCTGGCCTGGTACTCGAGCACGGGAAAGTCGAAGTACACGCGGTACAGGTTTACCGAGCCCTGCCCGAGGCGGATTCCCAGGAAAGCGCCGAGGAGCGTGCCGCCCAGAACCGCGGCCATGGCGAAGAGCAGGTAGTGTCGCCCGATCTCGAGGTTGGTGTAGCCGAAGGCCTTCAGCACCGCGATTTCGTTTCGCTGGGTGGCGATCAGGCGGCCGAGCACGAGGTTGAGAAGAAAGGAGGCGATGCCCAGGAACACCAACGGTATGGCGGTGCCCATGGTCCGGTTCTGCTCCAGCTCGCTGTCGATGATGTGGTGGGACAGCTGATCCTCGCGGCCGGAAGCGCCGATGCCTCCGTAGGGCGAGAGAAGCAGGTCCAGCTCCTTCTCGACCTGCCTCTGGTTGGCCCGGGGGGCCAGGGTCAGCACGACCTCGTTGAAGGACCCTTTCATGTCGTAGGCGGGGGCGATGGCGTCCCGGCCCATCCAGATCACCCCGTAGCGCTGGTCGTCCGGGAAGAGCGCGCCCGGGGGAACCGCGTAGCTGTGCTCGGGCGAGATGGCCGTGCCCACGATGGAGAGCTCGCGGAATCTGCCGTTGATCACCGCTCTCAGGGTGTCTCCCGGACCGAGAGCGTTCGCCTGGGCGAACTTGTCGCTGATCAGGATTTCGTCGGAACGGCCCGGGGCGATGTACCGGCCCCGTTTCATGAAGAGGTCGCCCAGCATCGAGCGTCGGCGCTCCGGGATCGAAACGAACCGCCCGAGGCCGGGTGCGCCCAGGCCGGGCAGGTCGAGGGTCGCGGTGAAGGTCACCCTGGTGTCGACGCTTCCCACCCCCGGAATCTCGCGCAGGCGGCGGATCAGGGAATCCGGGGCGCGCTTGAGGGGCGCCCAGACATCGGGGAAGCGGGCGGTGCGGTAGTAGAGGTCACGCGCGGTCACCAGCGATTCGTAGGTGCCGCGCATGGTCAGCACCGTCATCATCCCGACCGCGACCACCGCGGCGATCGACAGCATCTGGGTGCGGTGCTGCCAGACCTCGCGCAGGAGCTTGCGGTCGATGGCGGCCACCTTCAGCCTCACCAGCGAATGTCCTCCGGCCGCAGCCGGCGTTCGTTGCGCACCCGCTCGACCACGGTGCCGCTGCTCATGCGCACCACCCGATCCCCAAGTGCGGCAATGGACGCGTTGTGGGTGATGAGGGCGGTGGTGGTGCCGAGTTCGCGATTGGCGCGCTCGATCACCTCCAGCACGATCTTGCCGGTCTCGAAATCGAGGGCTCCCGTCGGTTCGTCGCACAGCAGCACGTGGGGCCGCTTGGCGATGGCGCGGGCGATGGCCACCCGCTGCTGCTCGCCGCCGGACAGCTGCGCGGGAAAATGATCCAGCCGGTCGGAGAGCCCCACCCGGGCCAGGGCCTCCTCCGGAGGCATGGGGGAGCGAGCGATATCGGTGACCAGGGCCACGTTCTCCCGCGCGGTCAGGCTCGGGATCAGGTTGTAGAACTGGAAAACGAAGCCGACGTGATCGCGCCGGTACTGCGTTCGCTCCGCCTCGGTCGCGGCGGTGAGGTCGTGATCGAGATAGCGCACGGTTCCGCTCGTGGGCACGTCCAGGCCGCCCAGGATGTTGAGCAGCGTGCTCTTGCCGCTCCCCGAAGCCCCGAGCAGCACCATCAACTCTCCCTTGGCCAGATCGAGATCGACCTCCCGCAGGGCGCGCACGTCGACCTCGCCCATGTGATAGACCTTCGAAACCGCCCGGGCTTCGAATACGGCGGACTCGGAGGGCAGATCGGAGGGCATGACGGTCGCCGGACGACGCCCTCAGTGTACCGTCACGCGCGAGCCGTAGCGAGCCTGTGCTCTATTCAGCCCCTGCCGTGGTCGCGGGGCACCAGATGCACCGCGGGAGCCTTGATGAGTGCGCTGACCGAGGAGCCTTCGTGCAGGTCGAGTTCGCGCACGGCCGCGCGCGTGATGTAGGCGAAGAGGGGGAAGCCGCAGTCGAGTTCGACCCGGACCAGAGCGCTCTCGAAGTGGATGGCCTTGACCACCGCGGCCAGGCGGTTGCGCGCGCTGCTGGGCGAGGTTCCCGGCTCGATGATGACCTCGTCGGCCCGAATGCAGGCGAACACCAGGTCCACATCGTAGCCAGGATCGAGAGCGGTGAGGGTGACGCCCGCGGCATCGAGCGACACCAGGCCCTCGGCGCTCCTCGAAACGATGCGCGCGGAGACCACGGCTTCGATACCGACAACGTGAGCGGCCAAAAGCGAGGCCGGGCGGGAGAAGACCTCCGCGATGGGTCCCTGCTGCAGCACCCGGCCCTCGCCGATCAGAGCGACCTCGTCGCCGAGAGCCAGAGCCTCGGTGCGATCGTGGGTTACCAGAACCGTAGGAAGGGACACCGCCCGCAGGAAGCGTCCCAGGTCGCGCCGAAGGGTGTCTCGCGCGGTCGCGTCAAGGGCGGAAAGAGGCTCGTCGAGCAGAAGAATCTGGGGACGCGCCGCCACCGCCCGGGCCAGAGCCACGCGCTGCTTCTGGCCACCCGAAAGTTCGTGCGGATAGCGGTCGGCCAGATCGGCGACGCCCACCAGGCTCAGGATCTCGGGCACCCGGCGGTCGCGAGCCTCCGGTGGGACGCCGAAGCCGGCGTTCCCTCGGACGCTCAGATGAGGGAAGAGAGCCGGTTCCTGGGTGACGTAGCCAACGTGGCGGGCCTGTGGTGGGAGGTCGATGTGCTTTGAGCCGTCGAACCAGGTCATACCGGCGAATTGCGCCGTGCCACGATCGGGATGTTCCAGGCCGGCAAGCATCCGCAGAAGCGTGGTCTTGCCGGATCCCGATGGACCAAACAGGACGGTCGTCCCGCTCGAGCGCAGAGACAGCTCGAAGTGGAACGACGGCCCGCCCGCGAAGGCCTTGGTGAGGTCGATCAACGCCGTCGAGCTCCCTGGATGACCAGGCCGCCGAGCAGGTGCGAGGTGGCGATGAGAATGCCGAACGACAACAGAACCAGAACTGCCGAGGTTCGGAACGCCGCGGTGTAGTCCAAGGCCTGGACGGCGTCGTAGATCGCGATCGAGGCCGTGCGCGTGACTCCGGGAATGTTTCCGCCCACCATGAGCACCACCCCGAACTCGCCCAGGGTGTGGGCGAAACTCAGAATCAGGCCGGCCAGAACTCCGCGACGCGACAGCGGAAGCACCACGCGGAAGAACGTGCTCGCGCGCGACGCCCCGAGGCAGAACGATGCTTCCCGCAGGCGCACGTCCACGGAAGCAAACGCGGTGGCGAACGGCTGCACCGCGAAGGGAAGGCTGTAAAGGATCGAAGCGACCAGCAGGCCCTCGAAGGTGAAGACGAAGGCGTGGCCGGTGATGCTCTCAAGGGCGCGACCAAACGGCGACCTGGGCCCGAGGGCCAGGAGCACGCAGAAGCCGAGAACGGTGGGAGGGAGAACCAGGGGGAGCGCCACCACGGGCTCGACCATGAGTCGAAGACGAGACTTCGTGAAGGCCAGCCAATACCCGATTGGGATGCCGATCAGGAAAAGGCACAAGGAGGTGGCGGTGGCGAGGAGAAAACTGACCTTGAGGGCGGTGAGGTCCACGCGGTTCGGCCCTACCGCTTCGGCAGGCCGAAGCCATACCTGGAGAGAATCCCCCGGCCCACCTCGCCGGTCAGGAACTGCTGAAAGGCGCGGGCGGCTTCAGGCGAGGCCGTCCTCTTGAGGACCAGGCCGGCCTGCTCCAGTGGCGGGTGCAAGCCTTCCGGGATCTCGGCGAAAGCGAGGCTCGAGCCCTTGGCCCGGGCCAGAGCCAGAGCCACGAGACCGGCCTGAGCGGCCCCTGCGTCGACGTATTGAGCGGCCTGGGACACGCTGTCGCCGAGCACCAGGCGCAGCGCCACCAGGTCGTAGATCTTCCAGGAGCGCAACGTCGCCTCGGCCGCGCGTCCGTATGGCGCATGGGCCGGATTGGCGATGGCGAGGCGCCGTATGCCCGCGCCCTTCAGGAGTTCCGCGAAGCCTTTGGGATCGAAGCCCGAGTCCTTGCGGACCACCAGGGCCAGTCGGCCGATGGCGTAGGGGAAGGGCGTCCCGCCAAGGCCCTCCTTGGAAAGGCGCTCCACGTAATCGGAGTCGGCGGAGAGGAACACATCGAAAGGCGCGCCTTGACGGATCTGGGCGAAGAAGTTGCCCGATGACCCGTAGGCCGCCTCGACCTCGACGCCCGGATTCAGAGCCCGAAAACCGGTCAGGGCTTCATCGAGGGCGAAGCGAAGGTCGGAAGCGGCGGCGACCCGAATGGAAGCGGGCGTTTCGGGTGAGGGCGGGGTCCCAGACAACGCGCCAAGGGTGGCGACCGGGAGGGCGGCGAGCAAGAGAAGCCAGGGCATGCGCCCGTGAGTCTGGCAGAAGTCGCGCCCCGGGCTTTAGCCGGGACGGCGCCGATGTCCACACGCAGAGCTTTCCCGATGCGCCGGCGGTGGCCTCTATGATTCAGCCGCTCCAGGGCGCGCAGGGCGTCATGCCAGAGAAGACATCATCGGGTTCGTCGATCCGCGGTCTCCGCGCTGCGGAAGTTCAGGCTCGCCTTCGGGATGAGGGCTACAATGAACTGCCCCGAGGGGATCGACGCACGCCGTTCCGGATCGTTCTTGAGGTCTTACGCGAGCCCATGCTGGCCCTGCTGCTCGCGGGCGGCGCGGTCTACCTGATCCTGGGCGATCTTACGGAGGCGCTCATCCTGATCGCCTTCGCCACGCTTTCCGTACTCATCACGGTGGTTCAGGAGACGCGCACCGAGAAGGTGCTGGAGGCCCTGCGCGATCTCACCAGTCCGCGCGCGCTGGTCATCAGGGATGGGGAGCGGGTGCGGATCGCGGGCCGCGAGGTGGTTCGGGGCGATCTGGTGGTTCTGGTGGAGGGAGACCGTGTGCCTGCCGATGCCCGCCTCGTCGAAGCGCACGATCTTCAGACCGACGAATCGCTCCTTACCGGCGAGTCGGTCCCGGTGCGGAAAGCCGCGACCGCGGAAGCGTCCGCGGACGTCCCGCGACCGGGCGGAGACGATCTTCCCTTTGTCTTCTCGGGCTCAATGGTGGTCCGCGGAACCGGCCTGTCGGAGGTGACCGCGACCGGCGCGCGCAGCGAGATAGGCAGGATCGGACAGACCCTCAACACCGTCGAACTCGAACCGCCCCGCCTGCAGGCTGAGACCCGGCGCCTGGTGCGCCTGTTCGGCATGGTCGGCGGCGCGGTCAGCATTCTGGCCGTCGTCCTCTATGGGACGCTGCGAGGCAGCTGGCTGGACGCGATCCTGGCCGGCATCGCTCTAGGCATGTCGATGCTCCCGGAGGAGTTCCCGGTCGTCCTGACCGTGTTCATGGCCATGGGGGCCTGGCGAATCTCCCAGGCCCGGGTCCTGACCCGGCGGGCCGCGGCCATTGAAACCCTCGGCTCCGCCACCGTCCTGTGCACGGACAAGACCGGGACGCTGACCCAGAACCGGATGAAGGTCGCGGAACTCCGACTCATGAACGGCGAGTCCTTTCGGCCGGCCGACACCCCGGGCTCCACCTTGCCGGAACTCTTCCAGACCCTGGCCGAGTTCGGCATTCTGAGCAGTGCGCGCGAGGCCACGGATCCCATGGAGAAGGCGTTCCACGCAATCGGGGAAGAACGGCTCAGAGAATCCAGCCGGATTCCCGGGCCGGAATCGAAGCTCGTGCGGGCGTACGGCCTGCGTCCCGGTTTGCTGGCCGTGACTCACGTCTGGAAGCGCCCGGGGACCGAGGAGTTCGTGGTCGCGGCCAAGGGCGCGCCCGAGGCCCTTGCCGATTTGTGCCACCTCAGCGCTTCCGACCGCGCGGCGCTCGGCCAGGCCGTCGACCAGGTCGCGTCGCAGGGAATGCGGGTTCTGGCCGTGGCGCGTTCGTGGTTCGCCGGACCGACCCTCCCGGAATCGCAGCATGACTTCGACTTTTCGCTTCTGGGCCTCGTGGGACTGGCGGATCCTCTGCGGGCCGGGGTGGCGGAGGCGGTCCTCGCCTGCCGCTCCGCGGGGATCAGAGTGGTCATGATCACGGGCGACTACAAGGAGACTGCGAGAGCCATCGCCGGTCAGGCCAACCTCGATTCCGATGATGTGGTCGGAGGCGAAGAGCTGGAGGCGCTGAACGCGAGCGATCTGGCCCGGCGCCTGAGGACGGCCACCGTCTTCGCCCGGACCCTGCCGGAGCAGAAGCTGCGCATCGTCCAAGCCCTCAAGTCGAACGGCGAGATCGTGGCCATGACCGGGGACGGAGTCAACGACGCGCCCTCTCTGAAGGCGGCCCACATCGGCATCGCCATGGGAGGACGGGGCACGGACGTGGCCCGGGAGGCCTCATCCATGGTCTTACTGGACGACGACTTCGGGTCGATGGTCAAGGCGATTCGGCTGGGCCGGAGGATCTACGACAACCTGCGCAAGGCCATGGGCTTTATCTTCGCAGTCCACGTGCCCATCGCCGGTCTGGCCTTGTTGCCCCTTCCCTTCGGCCTGCCCATTCTCTTCGGTCCGGTGCACATAGCACTCCTGGAGATGGTGATCGATCCGGTCTGCTCGCTGGTCTTTGAAGCCGAGCCCGAGGAGGACGACATCATGCGCCGGCCCCCAAGGGATCCCGAGCAGCCCATGTTCTCGGCTCCGCTGATCGCCTGGGGCCTGGCCCAAGGAGCCCTCGCCTTCCTGCTGGTCGCCTCGATCTACGTGGTCTCTCTGACCAGGGGAATGCCCGAGGCCGAAGTCCGGGCCCTGACCTTCTTCTCGCTGGTGTTGAACATCGTCGGCCTCATTTTCGTAAACCGGTCGTTCAGCACCTCCGTGGTCACCGCTCTTCGAAGAACCAATGTGGTTCTCCTGAGCGTCCTTGTGGCCGTGTCGGCGATGCTGTCGTTGACCCTGCTCTGGCCCTGGGCCACGAAACTCCTCCGTTTCGGGCCGCTGCACTCCGACGACCTCGTGGCCAGCCTGGTTGCGGGCTTTGCCCTACTCCTCCTGCTGGAACTGGCGAAGCCGGTCTGGCGAAGATTCCAAGATTCCCGCTCGTCTGGAAGGCGGGCTTTCGGGGGGGCGCGCTGGTGAGCGCCAGCGCTCGATGGCCGGGGCGGATTGGTTTTCCGTTACACGGACGTGAAGTACGGCATGGTAGCCGCGGCGATCCTGGACGTCCTCCTGTCCGGCCCCATGAAGCTATTCTTGGGCGCATGATCGCTACCATTGAGTTCCCCAGCAATGGGAATCTGGCTTCCGGGTATCTCGTCACGCCCGCATCCGGCTCCGGACCCGGCGTTCTCGTGATTCAGGAATGGTGGGGGCTCGATTCCGGCATCAAGGAGATGGCCGACCGCCTCGGGGCCGCAGGCTTCGTGGCTCTCGCGCCTGACCTCTATCACGGGGAATTGGCCGCCCACGACGAGATGGACAAGGCAGGACACCTGATGCAAACCCTTCCGCCCGATCGCGCGGCCCGCGACATGAGCGGCGCGGTCGACTATCTCTCGGGCCAGGCCGCGGTGACCAGCAAGGGCATCGGCGTCGTGGGGTTCTGCATGGGCGGCATGCTCTCGTTCATCATCGCCGCCAACCGTCCCGACAAGGTCAAGGCGCTGGTGCCCTTCTATGGATTTCCCCAGGGGCCGACCGAGCCCGACTGGTCGAAGCTGGAGGCATCGGTCAGCGGTCATATGGCGGAGAACGACAGCTTCTTCCCACCCGCCGCGGCCCGGGCCCTCGAAGCCAGACTGAAAGCAATGGGAAAGGACGTGACCCTGACCGTCCATCCCGGGACCGGTCACGCTTTCATGGGACCTCACAACGCGCTCGGGACCCTGAACGCGACCCTCGCGGCTCAGATCTGGCCTGAAGTGGTCGGCTTTCTCAAGAAGACGTTGCTCTAGACCCCTTCCCGTCAAGGCGGGCCCGGGCCCGGGCCTGCGGTCGAGAAACCTCGATGATGGCCGGGTGGTTCCCCTTCCTCCCTCCCGCGATTGCGAGCCCTAAACGGCCTGACCGCCGTGACGGAAAGGCTCTGAAATAGGCCGTTCTTGAACGGGTGTCATAGCGCGGCCTGATCGGCCGCAACGAAAGTCGGCTCTGGAAATCGTCGCACGGCGCGTAGTTTCTTCGCTTCGCGCGGTACAGGCCAGGCTGCGCGCTCCACCCCAGAACTTCGAGTCTCAGGTTCACCCAATCGGACCGGTCAATTTGCCTCGATCGTGAGCGGGCTATAGTGTTTGGAGGTGGCGCCCAGAGAAGAATCGGACATGCTCGAGACGGTCAGGCCGGAACCGCTTCCCGCCCCGCTTTCGACCGGGGCGCCCGCAGCGGGCCCGGCGTGTCTGGTGGTCATGTATGGGCCCGGTCTAGGGCGGCGCACGGCCCTTGGCCGCATGACCTTCACCATCGGACGCTCGTCGGAAAACGACATTTGGATCGACCAGGAGAGCGTCAGTCGAAGCCACGTGCGCATCGTGTACAGGGACGGTGCGCACTGGATCGAGGACCTCGGGTCCACCAATGGCACCCAGGTGAACGATGTTGCGGTCACCGCACCGCTCTCACTGGCGCATGGAATGCAAATCAAAGTCGGCAGCTCCATTCTCAAGTTTCTGTCGGGAGACAACCTGGAGACGAGCTACCACGAAGAGATCTATCGGGTCATGACGATGGACGCGCTCACCGAAACGTGGAATCGCCGTTATCTCACCGAGGCACTCGATCGCGAGATCAACCGATCCGTACGCTACGACCGCGCCCTTTCGTTGGTCATCTTTGATATCGACCACTTCAAGAAGATCAACGACACCTACGGCCACCTCGCGGGAGATGCGGTCTTGCGACAGCTGGCCAACGCCATCAAATCCAAATTGCGCCAGCAGGATATCCTGGCCCGAATCGGGGGCGAAGAGTTCTGCGTCCTTCTGCCGGAAGTGCCGCTCGAAGGGGCGCGTGTCATCGCCGAAAAGCTTCGGGCCATCGTAGAACAGACCCGGACCCGCCACGACGACCAGGACATCCGTTGCACGATCAGCCTGGGAATTTCTGCATTCGACGCCACGAATGACACCATCGATCTTCTCTACAAGACTGCCGACGCGCGCCTGTACGAAGCAAAGAACGGCGGACGAATCGCTGCGCCGGGTAGGTGGTGGTTGTTTTCCGAAGGCGCCGCTCTAAGCGTCCGTGGTGAAAGCCCGCCGTCCCCCAAGGAGGCTTCGCGCTCGCAACGAAGCCCGCCGGGGTGCCGGGTTCGTCGAATGAATGCCGACTTTCAACACGGGCTCCTGGTCCACGACGGCACCCTGGCGACCGGGGTGCGGGACCGTAATATGACGGGCCCGTGTCCAGAGTCTGCGAAGCTCCGGATCGAGCGCGGCCGCGGGCGGGGCGCGGCCTTCGTCCGGTCGCGGGAGGGCGGCTTGAAATGATCGGGGCCGAGGCCGCAATCCCGGTCGCCGAATCCGCGACGCAGGCCGTCGTCGAACTGCTCTCGGTCGCCTGCCTGGTCGCCCTGGTGGCCAAGCGCGTCCGGATGCCCTACACCGTCGCCCTCGTCCTCGTGGGCATCGCCGTCGGTTTCTTCCACGTTCTCCATCCGGTGGAGATTTCGAGGGAAGTCCTGATGCTGGTCTTCCTGCCGCCCTTGCTATTCGAGGGCACGCTGGCCATGGACATCAAGACCCTTCGGGATCGATGGCTGGAGGTGGCCGTTCTTGCCCTGCCCGTGACTCTGGTGTCGTTTGCGGTGACGGGCTGGCTGGTCCATGCCGTGAACGGATACTCCTGGCCCGTGGCCTTGCTGGTCGCGGCCATGCTCGCCCCCACCGATCCGGTCAGCGTTCTGGCCACCTTCCGGGCTCTGGGCGTTCCCCGTCCGGTGGCTATGCTGGTCGAGGGGGAAAGCGTGTTCAACGACGGCATCGGCGTGGTGCTCTTTCTGGTCATGGTCCGGTGGCTCGAAGGCGCCTCCATGACCCCGGGGTCCATCGTGGGTCTGTTCGCCTTTGAAGTCATCGGCGGCATCGTGGTCGGGGGCGGGGCAGCGTATCTGATCCACCGCTTGCTGGCCAGCATCGACGATCACCTGATCGAGGTCGTCATCTCTTTGTCCCTGGCCTATGGGGTGTACCTGCTTGCGGAGGCGACCCACACCTCCGGCGTCATGGCGGTGGTGGCGGCCGGATTGATCATCGGAAACTTTGCCCGGGTCCATTCGATGACCGCGCGCACTCGACTGGCTCTCACCGCCTTTTGGGAAGTGTCGGCCTACATCGCCAATTCGCTGGTCTTCCTCCTGATGGGAATCGCTCTGCAAAGCGCCGACCTGCTGCCCCTCGCCGGACGCTTCACCCTGACCTTCGTGGGCCTGATGGTGGCCCGCTTCGCCATTATCTGGGTCGCGGCCCGGGGCCTGGTCGCGGTGGGCCGGCCGTTTCCCCCCGCCTGGCGCGCGGTGGTGGCCTGGTCGGGACTTCGCGGATCGATTCCGATCGCCCTCGTCCTCGGCATCAACCCGGCGAACTGGGCCGGATCGGGCCATCCGGACCGGCAGGAACTCCTCACTCTGGTCTCCGGCGTGGTCCTGCTGTCTCTGGTCGTGCAGGGTCTCAGTATCGGCCCGCTGCTGCGACGTCTGGGGATACTCGAAAGAGACCCGGATGAAGATGCGTTCGAGCGCGAGACCGCCAACCGGATTGCCGCCTCCGCGGCCTGCCGCCGTCTGGGGGAGTTACAGGTCACGGGCGAAGTACCGCCCGCCATTCAGGCCGTGCTCGTCGCCGAGATTCAGGAGCGGGACGCCCGTGCGCGGGAGGCCCAGGAATCCCTTCTTCAGGCGCACCCGAAACTGGCGAACGCGCGCACCGGCGAGATCCGCCGAACCCTGCTTTTGGCCGAGCGTTCGGCGCTCGCTCTCGCTCTCCATCAGGGGCAGATCGGCACCGGCGTCGCGGAGGAGGCAGGGCACCGTGTCGACGACGCCATCATCGAGCTGGACGAGACCCGTTGACCATCCGCGCAGGATGAACGGGTAGAGACCGGTAGGGAAGGCCGAACCCTGGCGCATTCTCCAGGCAGCGGGGCAGCGGCTCGCGGGGCCGTTCACTTCGCCAGATGAGTCTCGATGGCCGCGAAGACCTTCAGGGCGGTCGCGATTTCCGCCGCCGAGAGGGTGTTGAGCGCTCGCCGGGTGCAACTCTCGACCGTTTCCCCGGGGGTCAGGATCAATTCCGCGCCTCGAGGCGTGATGGCCAGGCGGTGGCGTCGCCGATCGACCCCGTCCATGTGACGCCGGACCAGGTCGCGCTTTTCCAGCCGGTTCACGATCCCGGTGACCGTGCTTGGATGCAGGCACAGGAGCTTCGCCAGGCTGCCGGCCAGGACGCCGGGAAAGCGGCCGACGAGGCGCAGGACCAGTCGTTGTGGGCCCGTGATCCCGACCCGGTGGGACATGGCCCGCGACTGGATCTGAAGGGCGTGATCGAGCGCCCACAATCGTCTCAGGAAGTCCAGTTCGGGGCCCAGATCCGCTCCGAGCGCTTCTACTTGGCCTCGAGTCATACCATCTCCCAGCCACGTTGAAAGGCCCTGGCAAGCCTGGCGCGGGCGGAGGAACCCGTGCCGTAAGTGTTCGGTGTCCCTCTCGGCTCGCGGATGCGAAGCGGCGCCGGACCCTTAATCACTGTCACGGCGGGAGGATACAGCCGACGGCCCCGGGCCGGCACGGCCGTCCTGAGACCGCCGCCAGCATGCGCCCGCCCCCCGGGGTGTTTCGATCCGTGCTGAGGCGGCGCCATATCGATTCGTCACCACATCAACCCCAGAGCTATGCTTCCGTTCGTGATGAGCACTCAGGCATGAAGAGTCCTCGCCTGATCCTGTGCGCCGCCGACTTGAGCGCTCAAGGCGACCACGCGGTCATGGAAGCGGATGTTTGGGCTCGTCGTCACGGCGCGTCCCTGGTCTTCGTCCACGCCATCCGTGAGGGCTCGCGGATGCACGTCCTCTTCCCCCAGTTTGCCCAGAAGGCGTTCCAGGAGCTTCCGGCGCTCACCCGGAGGGCCGCGGATGCGGTGGCCGAGCGGGTGTCGAAGCTGACCGCAAGATCGAGCGGCGATTTCGACGTGCGGGTCGACCTCGGATCTCCGGCCGCGGTCATCGTGGCGGTGGCGGAGGAGACCGGCGCCGATCTGGTGGTGGTGGGCGCTTCGGGAGAGGACGCCCCGAACGGATCGCTTGGCTCGGTGGCCCTGCGGGTGATCCAGCATGCCCACAGCCCTGTTCTGCTGGCCCGGCCGGGGCCTGAGCGCGGTCCGGTGCTGGTGGCGAGCGACCTTTCCGATCCCGCCTTTCCCGCCATTTCCGCCGGGTCTTTCCTCGCCTCGGCAACGGGCGAGGAACTCACCGTTCTCCACGTCGCCGAATTGCCCTCGACGCCCCTGCCCTCGCCGGAGGGCGCGGGCCTCGGGATTTCGTATGCGCTCACCGCCCAGGACCTTCAGCTGCTGCAGGAAGCGTCCCGCGAAAGGCTCAACTCGGCCATGATCCGGCTGGATGCCCACGGGCGGTGCCTGGTGGAGCAGGGCCTTCCCGCCGTGCACGTCGTCAGCGCGGCCCGAAGGCTCGGGGCCCGGCTGCTGGTGATTGGAACGGAAGGGCGAACCGGTTTGCGCCGCATTCTGCTGGGCAGCACGGCCGAGCAGATTCTCCGCGATGCCCCCTGCCCGGTTATGGTGGTCAGACTTCATTCCCAAGGAGGACATTCGTGAAAGACCTGACCGACCGTCCAGACAGCGTCCGCAACTCCGTGGTCATCCTGAGGTGTCGCGACATCGAACTCACGCCCTCGGACCGCACGGAGCTGCACAAGAGTGAAGTGGCGCTCGGCCACGTCTTCAAGACCATCCACCGGATCGAGTGGAAGATCATCGGAAGGCGCCAGACCGTCGAGGCGAAGTGCCGGATCAACGCTCGAAGCGGACAGTTCGGCGCCGATGGCGCCGGGGACAACGCCAGAGCCGCCATGCAGGACGCGACCCAGAAAGTCCTCAAGCAGAAGCGGCGTGCCAAGGAAACTGCGGTGTCAAGAAGGCGCGTGACCAAACCCCTCCCGTTCCAGGCCTAGTGTCGGCCTCGCACTTACGAGGCCGACACTAGCGATTGCGGGGTGAGCGCCGCTTGGGCTTCTCCGTTCCGGGCGAACCGCTCGACCTCCTGGAAGGCGGCCTCGATTCTGCTTTCGCGGTGGAGAGCGGGGCCAGCCTGAGGGGACCCACCTGGCGCCGCTTCCCGAGGCTTCGGAGCATCGTCCGGAACGACGGTTCTCTCAGGGGGAACCGCAGCCGGTAGAGGCGCCGATAGATCGCATAGAGCACGGCGCGCACGGTTGTGGCGCTGAGGCGGTGGATGGGTGCGCCGATCGTCTCAATGTAGAGAACCAGCGGAACCTCGGGCGAACCTTTCCGCAACGGGGGCTGACGGTAGTCGACGTCCAGCGCCAGCACATCGCGTTCCCGCACCAGGTGCCGGAGCCATGGGTTGATGCGCTCGATCTCTCCGAGCACGCCTTCGAGATCGGGGTGCCCCGCGGCCCGGGCATCCTTGCGCATCTCCTTGATCAGTCGCTGCCGCAGACGTCCCCCGATCCTCAGGCCCTTGCTTCGCGGATCGACGGCCAGATAGCCGACAAAACCCATGTTGACCACGGCCAGGTATGTCCCGGTGGCGAATCCCAGAACCGGTGACCCGTCTCGCCGGGCGATAAGCACATGGGTGTTGAAAGGATCCAGGAGGCCCAGTCGCTTCTCGGCGAGGATGTCCTCGAAATAGCTGCGGTCGATCTTCTCTTTGGCGGGGAACACTCGCCCGAACAGCTTCATCATCCCGCTGAACCCGGGGTCGCGGTGGTGGGATAGGGTTTCGATCAGGACGGGTTTCGAGATGGGTTTCATGGCTGGTTATTGACAAGGTGGATCGGCCGCCAAACGGCGCGGCTTGGAGGAGAGGCTGCCGTCTTCTGGGGTTGAGCGAGGGGCGTGCCCCCGGGAGTGGACGGTCGAAGGATAGGTCCTTGTTGCAGCCTCGGGCTCCATTGAGATTGAGGATCGAAGCCGGTCTGAAAAGTATGGATCAGGGGCCAGCGGGGTCTGAAGTGAGGCGGGAAAGGTCGGCCTCGGGGAGCGGAGGCGCCTCCGGATGGTCGAATTCAGGTGGAGGTGCCTTCAAGAGCAGGGCGGGAAGAAGGGTCGTTCCCAGCGCATAGACCACGAGGGCGCCAAACAGAGTCGAGTGAATCCCGTAGCGCTCGCGCAGGATCTCCGCCAGCACCAGGGTGAAGACCAGGGTCGGAAGCAGGGGGATGGTGACGCGCAGCCCCGGCCCTGGGGCTTCGCCCAGGCGAAGCCAACGGTGCATCGAGACGCTGCCCAGACGAAGAGGCACCCCGACGGTCAGGAACAGGAGGCCCAGGCCGAAGGCGTCCCACGAAAAGTCATCGGAACGCAGCTTGTTTCCGGCGTGGAAGAAATAGAAGGGCACGGAGATGGAGGCGAAGGCCTCAACCGCATGAAGCATCTGTTCGGAAGCCAGGGACGGGAGTTCTCTTCGGAATCGCTGGGCGGCCACACCGGCCAGAAACGCGCCGACCAGGTAGTAGACGCCCAGCTTCTCGGTGGCCAGGGCGCAAAGGACGGCCACCATCAGGAGGAAGGCGAACTCCGTTTTGGGCGCGTGGGGCACGATGAACCTGGCGAAGGCACGAAAGGCCACCGGCAGGGCCACGACCAGGGCCAGCAGGGCCAGAGCCGAAAGCGCGAGGGTCTTCCGGTTGCCCGACTGCAGCACCACGAACAGAATCGTGAGGGCGAGGATTTCCGTGCCTATGGCCTTGGCGCGGACCCAGAACGACTCGGCCTGGCTCAGCCTCAAAGCCGGCAGGGAGTCCAGAATGAAGCCCGTCGAGGGCGTCAGTATGGCGAGCGCGACGAGGGCGGACACGCGGGGTTCGAGGTCGAGAGAGTGGCTGAGCGCCAACGCGCAGGCCAGGAGGCTGGCGACGCGCAGGATCAGGTGCTCGGTGAGGACCCGCGCTTCACGCCTCAACTCCGCGCCGCTCACCTCCAGGCCCGCGAAGAGGAAGAGTGAACTGATTCCCAGAGTGGAGAAAAGAGTCACGGTGGGGTCGTCCTGGAAGAGGGCGAACCCGGGGCCACAGAAGGCTCCGAACATGAAGCAGGTGACGGCGGATGGAATTCGAAAGCGTTGGAGAATCTTGGGGACGATCAGGAGGCCGAAAAGAAGCATGAGATAGCTCGCTTCCGCGGAGACCACGAGGCTGGAGATAGACAATGGCCCGAGGAGCCTCTCAACCGTATCCAACATCGAGGAAGGATAGCGCAGGCTTTTGAAGACCCCTCCGGCCCGCCATTCATTGGGCCGGAACAACAATTTCAGGGGCGAGGAGGCCGGCTGCCGACGCCCGAATAGAATAGGCCGGGGTTTCCATTGACCATGAATTCCGCGAGGTGAGAGAACCAGGCGCGGCGCGTCTGAGCGTCCCCGGCGCCGATCTGACCACGCTCGGGATCGGCGGTCCGATCGATCGCGTGCTCGACGTCGCGGGCGCCGATGCCGCGGTTGCGGCCTGCGCGCGGATCCGGGGGGAAGGCCAGGCCCTCAGCCTGCTCGGCGGAGGATCCAATGTCCTGGTGAGCGACCGCGGGTTGCGCGGCGCCCTGGTTCGGTTTCACGGGGGCCGGATCAGCCGAGAGGCGCCGGATGTGGTCCGGGTCGAGGCCGGGGTGACGGTGAACGGTCTGGTGCGCTGGTGCATTGGCCAGGGCCTGGGCGGGTTTGAAGCCTGGGCGGGAACGCCGGGAACGCTGGGCGGGGCGGTGTACGGCAACGCCCACTTTCAGGGACGACTCATGTCCGAGGTCGTGGTCCGCGCCTGCCTGTTGGACCCTCAGGGAGCGGTTCGGGTGGAGCCGGTCGGCAGGCTCGGCTTCGCCTACGATGTCAGTCGACTGCAAACCACCGGGGAGGCGCTCCTCTGGGTGGACATTCGTGTTCACGAGGACGACCCAGGCGCCCTGAGGAGGACCGCGAAGGTATCCCTGACCTTCCGAAAGCGAACCCAGCCCCTGGCCCTTCGTAGCGCCGGCTGTGTCTTCCAGAACCCGGAGGCTGAACGCGCACGACTGCCCCAGGGCGTGCCCTGCTCCGCGGGAGCCCTCATCGATCGCGTAGGCCTGAAGGGGGAACGAAGAGGCGGAGCGCGCATCTCGCCCGTGCACGCCAACTTCTTCGTGAACGAGGGCGGCGCTTCGGCGAAGGACGTGGTCTTCCTCATCGACGAAGCCCGGCGGCGGGTGAGGGACGCCTTTGGGATCGAACTGAGGGAAGAGATCGTGCGCCTTGGCGATTTCCGCCCCGATTGAGGAGAGTAGGGCATGACAACTCTGGTGGTGACTGGCGGGAAGCCGCTCAACGGCCGGATCAGAGTGGGGGGCAACAAGAACGCGGCCCTGCCTATCATCGCGGCCTGCCTCCTCACCGACGAGGAATGCGTTCTCGAGAACGTGCCGCGCATTCGCGACGTCGAGTCGATGGCGGACCTGCTGCGCCACCTCGGGGCATCGGTGGTCTGGGAAGGCGCTTCGACCCTGCGCGTCCGCGCCGAGGCCATCACGTCGACGGAACCCCGGGCCGACCTCGTGGCCCGTCTTCGCGGTTCCGTCCTCCTCCTTGGCCCCCTCCTGGCCCGGAAGGGCGAGGCGATCCTGGGCGCCCCCGGCGGCGACTTTCCCTCTCGCCGCAATCTCAATCAGCATCACGCCGCCCTCAAAGCCCTGGGCGCGCGGCCGCGGGAAAAGGGGGGATTCGAGTCGCCCGAGGGCCTCAAGGCGGCCTCTTTCTACATGCTGGAAGCTTCGGTCACGGCCACGGAGACAGCGCTCCTGGCCGCGGCCCTGGCTCGCGGCACCACCGAGATCCGCCACGCCGCCTGCGAGCCCCATGTGGGCGAGCTGGCGCGATTCCTCTCCAAGATGGGGGCCGAGGTGTCCGGCCTTGACTCTCCCACTCTTCGCATCACCGGGGCGATGAAGCTTCGGGGGGCGACGCACCGCATCTCCGGCGACTTCATCGAGGCGGGGAGTTTCGCGGTGGTGGGGGCCATGACCCGCGGGCATGTGCTCGTCCAGGGGGCGGAGGAAGTGGATCTCGAGCCGGTGGTCGCGGTGCTGCGCCAGTTCGGCCTGAACTGCCGCACCAGTGGAGACGAGCTGGAGGTGCGCCCGAGCCAGTTGCACGCCGCCCATCGCGTGACCACCGGACTCTGGCCCGGTTTCCCGAGCGACATGGTCAGCCTGGTGACCGTGCTCGCCACCCAGGCCTCGGGCGCCACCCTGATCCACGACTGGCTGTACGAACTCCGGCTCTTCGCCCTCGACCAGCTCTCGGGCATGGACGCGGATCTCTTCCTGTGCGATCCGCATCGGATCCTGATCAATGGCCCGCGGAGGCTGCGCGGGCGTTCCCTCGACAGCCGGGACATTCGATCGGGCATGGCCTTGATCACGGCCGCTCTGGCCGCGGACGGCCTCAGCCGGATCTCTCCGTTGGAGACGGTGGAGCGTGGGTACGAGGGCCTGGTCGAGAGGCTGAAGTCGCTCGGGGCCTCGGTGGAGACCGAGCCATAGCTTCAGGAAAGTATGCCCGGAGAGGCGCGGCGCGGATCCTGCGGTGAACTTGGATAAAGTAGGCGACCAGGCGCCATGCCCAGACTCATCTCGAAACCCACCCAGATCGAGGCCGCCGGCCGGCCTCCGAAGATCATCCGCGAGTACATCGGAAGAGTGAATTCCCTCACCCCTTCCGTGAGCATCGCCCATATGAAGTCGCCCTCCGGCTGGACCGAGCCAAAGCAGACGCCCGAGTTCGACGAATACACGCTGGTTCTCGCCGGCGTGCTCCGGGTCGATCACGAGGGCGGCTCTTTCGATGTGGCCGCCGGCCAGGCCGTAGTGACCGAGAGGGGCGAATGGGTTCGCTATTCCTCCTCGGGAAAGGACGGCGCCGAATACATCGCGGTGTGCCTTCCCGCCTTCAGCCCCGACACCGTCCACCGCGCAGAATGAACCTCGATCTCTGATCCCTCGCCTCACCAAGCTTTGAAACTCCACGCTCGATTCGCGCTCCTGGTCGCGTCGATTGTGGCCCTGCCGGCCCCCGGTGCGCGCGCGGCGGACCAGATCGTGGTCCTCTCCGCCGGCGGCGCCCATCGCGCCGTCGTGCTCGTCATCGAGGGGCCCGGAGGCGCCGAGATCGCCCTGGAGGAGGCCGCGAAGGGAATGGACATTTCGTTTTCCCGGGCCGGTCGTGACGCCCGAGTCACGCTCAGGTCGGACGGGCGGGAGGTGACCCTCGAGAATGGGAAGAGCCTTTTCAGCGCGGGCGGCCAGCTGAGGGCCCTGGCCGCGCCGGTGCGGGTGGTTGGGGACCGAACGTACGTCTCACCCCCGTCGGCGGCCACCGTCCTGGGCGCTGCCCTGGGCCAGACCGCCAGCTATCGCGCCGCGTATCGCGCTCTGGTCATCGGGAACTACGACGCCCCCCGTCTGCGGCTGGTGAATCTGGTCACCGCGTCCAGCATCGAGAGCACGATCGAGTTGAGCCAGCCCGTGCCCTACGAGGTTCGGAAGGAGCCCAACCGCGTGGTGGTGGCCTTTCAAGCGGACGTGATGGAGACGGAGTTCAACACGGAGGCGCTACCCGGCCGGATCGTGGGCTCGGCGCGGTTCGAGCGCACGGCCCCACCCACCCTGACTTTTGATCTGGGCGAACGGTTTGTTTCGGTCCGGACCTCCGAGCTCGATTCGCAACACCTGGCTCTGGTCTTCGACGCCGCTCCGGTCGCGACCGGGTCGCCGGCTCAAGGAGGCCCGGGAAGCGCGGCCGGAGCGCGCGCTCCCCGAGGGCCGACTGCTCCCGCCAGCGGGTTCCAGAAACCCATCATCCTGGTCATCGATCCCGGCCATGGCGGAGACGACGGAGGAGCGCGGGGCCGCGGCGGACGGCTGGAGAAGGACGTGACCCTCGCCCTCGCGCGACGGCTGCGCGCAGCCGCCGTCGATTCCCTCTCCGTCCAGGCCTACCTCACCCGTGACAGCGACATGGAGGTTCCCCTCGATGAGCGCGCCGCCATCGCCAACAACTTCAACGCCGACATCTTCATCTCCCTCCACGCGAACGGCTCGCGCGCCGCCTCGGCCAAAGGCACCGAGGTGTTCTTCCTCTCCTACACCGCGGTGGACGACGAGGCGCGGCGGGTGGCCATGCAGGAAGGAGCCATCATGGAGAAGGCTCCGGGGAACGACCAGGATGTGGGGCTGATTCTCTGGGACATGGCTCAGGCCGCCCAGCTGGAGGCCTCCTCCAAGCTCGCCGGGAATATCCACGCCGAGATAGCGGAAGCCTCGCTCTCCCGGTCCCGGGGAGTGAAACAGGCGCCCTTCCGGGTGCTCGTGGGCGCCACTATGCCTGCGGCTCTGGTGGAAGTCGGCTTTATCACCAATCCCGAGGAGGAGAAGCAGCTCTTTTCGGAGACCCATCAGATTCGCATCACCAACGCGCTCATTCAGGGCCTGGGCCGGTTCATCGCCGCCCTGCGCGCGAATCCGTGAGGGCCAGCCCCAGCGTCTCCGCCGACTCCACCCCGCACGTCCGCGGCTTTCCTCGCTGGGCCTGGTGGACCGTGTTCCTTGCCACCTTCATGTTCGCTGTGCCCGCCACCTCACCCTGGTGGTCGACCGTCCTGCGGAGCGAGATTCCAGGCAGCGCCGAGGAGGACGTGGAGGGTCCCACCGCCTCCTCCAATTCCGGCGCGGCCCAGGAGCCGCCGGTGGTCCCCGGCTCGACCCTCAAGGTGATCCTGCACACCCCGCTCCCGGGAATGCCGGGTCTCAGCCGGGCCGAACGGGAGATTCCCTATGTCCGCGGTGTGGTTTCGCAGATCAAGGCGGTGGTATCCGAACTGGCGGTGGGTTACCCCGATGTCCCGGCCCTGCTGCCCGAGGGAACCCAGGTGCTCGATGTCGCCTACGATCCCTCCGGTACGGCCTACCTCGATTTCTCCCCAGAACTCGAGCAGGGCCGCGGGGTCGGCGCCGAGGAGGAGCGGGTGCTGGTCCAGGGTATCGTCACCACCGTCACCGACAACTTCACGGCCGTGCGTCGGGTCGTCATTCTGGTCGATGGCAAGGCCCCGAAGGCCGGACACCTCGATCTGACCCGTGCCCTCAGGAGAGATGATCCGAGCTTCATAGCCGAGGAGGAGCGAGAGGAGCCCTTCGACTCCGAAGGGGCGACGGACGCGCCTGGGCCCCAGGCCAGCGTGCTTCCCGCGAGGCCCGCGGCCACCCTTGAGGTTCGCTGAACCCTTATGCCCGGAGGCCTCCCGCAGATGGAACCGCGCCCAGAAAGGACGAATCGCCGCTCATGAACAGGTCCACATCAGACAAGGCCGCGCGCTTCACCGAATCGGTGATCCGCGAGATGACCCGCCTCGCCAACGCCCATGGCGCGGTGAATCTCTCGCAGGGCTTCCCCGATTTCCCCGCTCCCGAAGAGCTCAAGGAGGCCGCCTCCAGGGCCATCGCGGCGGATCTCAACCAGTACGCGGTGACCTGGGGGGCCCCCAATCTGCGCCAGGCCATCGCGGCCAAGTTCGAGCGCTCCTACGGCGTGCCCGTCGATCCCGACCGGGAAGTGACCGTTTGTTGTGGCGGCACTGAAGCCATGGTCGCGGCCCTGATGGCCCTTCTGAATCCGGGTGACGAGGTGGTCACGTTCGAGCCCTTCTACGAGAACTACGGTCCGGACGCGATCCTGGCCGGCGCGGTGCCCAGATTCGTCACCCTCAAGACGCCGGAGTGGACCTTCGATCCCGCTGAATTGCGGGCCGCTTTCTCCAGCAAGACCCGCGCGATCATCATGAACTCGCCGCACAATCCGACCGGGAAGGTGTTTTCCCGCGAGGAGCTGACCCTGATCGCCTCATTGTGCGAGGAGTTCGACGTGGTGGCGGTGACCGACGAGATCTACGAGCACATCCTCTACGACGGGAGCGTTCACATCCCGATGGCGACCCTGAAGGGTATGAAGGATCGCACCATCACCATCAACAGCCTGAGCAAGACCTACAGCGTGACCGGATGGCGCGTGGGCTGGACCATTGCTCCGGAATGGATCACCGGCGCGATCCGCAAGGTCCACGACTTCCTGACCGTGGGTGCCGCGGCCCCCCTGCAGGACGCGGGCGCCCTCGCCCTGGCCCTGCCCCCGTCGTACTACGACGAACTGAATGCCAGGTACGCCGAGCGCCGCGCGCGCATGCTGGGGATCCTCGAGGCCTGCGGTTTCACCGTCTACAAACCGGGAGGCGCCTACTACACCATGGTCGACACCCGTCCGCTCGGGTACACGCACGATGTGGAGTTCGCGATGTATCTGGTGAAGGAGATCGGGGTGGCCGTGGTCCCAGGGTCTTCGTTCTATCAGGACCCGGAGAAGGGGCGGACCCAGGTCCGTTTCGCGTTCTCGAAGAAGATGGAAACCTTCGACGAGGCGGAACGCAGGCTGGCCCGACTGCGGCCGCGGTCGTAGCTCGACTCCCTGCGGTTCAGGAGTAGAGCGGAGGGCGCCTCGAGTGCCAGGGCGTCTCCCGCTCGAAGACGAGGCCGGCGTCGAGGAGGGTCGCTTCGTCGTCGAGGCGGCCGGTGAGCATGATGTTCTGGGGCATCTCGATTCCGCTTTCGGATTTCACGAATCCCGCGGGAACGACGAGGGCCGGATGCCCGGTCAGATTCGTCAGGTCCACGCTGTCGGACGAAGGCGGGGACAGGAACACATCGATCCGGTCGAAGATCTCCTCCATCGACGCGATCATCAGAGTGCGAATCCGCTGCGCGCGGATGTAGTCGACCGCGGGGATAAACCGGGACGCCCGAAGCTGAGAGGAGCGGCTGGTCGGCCCCTGACCCTCGAGGTCATCGATGGCTCCGCTGCGCGTGATCTCGTCGAACATGGCTCCGGCCTCCGCGTTGTGGATCGCATAGAGCGCGTCGGCCGGGAAAGACGGCAAAGTGAGGGGCACGATCTCGAAGCCGGCCCGGCGATACACCTCGATCGCGGTTTCGAAGACCGGGCGGAGGAGTCCGGCGCGGGCGCGCTCCTTCTCCGTGGCGCTCGGGCCGGGATCGAACAGCTCGCTTTCGACGATGCCCATGCGGAGGCGGACCCGTAAGGACGCGGATTCATTCCACGCAAAGGGCGCGTCCGAGACCGTGCTGTCCCTGCCGTCGGGACCGTGAATGGCCTGCAGGACAGCCCCACAGTCGGCCACCGATCGGGCGATCACTCCCACTTTGTCCATGGTCCAACGGAGGGTCATCACCCCCGACCGAGGAACTCTCCCGTAGGTGGGACGCAGCCCGACCACGCCGCAGGTGCTGGCGGGCGAGACGATGGAGCCCCCGGTCTCGGTGCCCAGAGCAAAGGGCAAAAGGCCCGCGGCCACCGCCGCCGCCGGTCCCGCCGAGGAACCGCTCGAGCCGGTGGTTGGATCCCATGGGTTCTTGGTCTGGTGGCCGGTCGGGCCTCCATTCACCCCGCGAAGAGGCCGTCCGTCCTGGAACTGCGCCTCCCCGGCCCATGAGTCGCCGATGGCGAGTTCTCCGGTCGAGAGCTTGGCGGTGAGACAGGCCCCGGCCTTACGGAGGCGGGCCAGGGCGGCGGCGTCCGACTTCGGCGCCGCCCGGCCCAGGTAGGGCCTCGCCCCCCACAAGGTCCGGATGCCTGCGGAGTCGAACAGGTCCTTGGCCCCGTATGGGATCCCGTGAAGGCTGGCGGCGGAGGGGGCGGCCCGTCGTCTCCCGTCATCGGCATTTCGCGCTTCCTCGAGCGATCGCTGGTCGGTCAGAGTGACCACGCAGGAAAGAGTCGGGTCATGCTGCTTCAGCCTGTCGATCGAGAGTCGGGCGATTTGTTCGCTCGTCACCTCTCCCGAAGTCAGCCAGGCCTGGAGCACCGAGATATGCGCATACGCGATATCGGTGTCGGAGACGGGGCCCGGGATCTTTCCCATCGGCCGCCGCGACGCGGTTCTGGGGCCGGGTGTCGCCCGGTCGGCACGCGGGCGCCGCCGGGGATTGAACGAAAACGCAGGCTCGACGTCGGTCGCCACCTCTACGGTGCGAAGGGTCTCGATGTGATCACGATAGCGGCCGGCCATCTGGAGCGCCTTGCCGAGGGCGTCATGGCCCTGCTCCATCGCGGCCACCTTCTGGGCGACTTCGAGGGTGGGGACGTCGAGCGGCGGCCTAACCGTTTTGGGGGTATTCACGCCCGGGGCGGCCGGCTGCAGACCGGAAGCGCGCGCGGTCGACGGCGGAAGAACCACGGCGCCGACCGCGGTTCCGATGAACTGC
This sequence comes from Acidobacteriota bacterium, assembly GCA_032127745.1. Lineage (GTDB taxonomy): Bacteria > Acidobacteriota > Vicinamibacteria > Fen-336 > JAGNNV01 > JAGNNV01. Next base: position 7,065 of record JAQBHL010000120.1, on the reverse strand, counting down.
CGGCGTGACGAGCGTTCCGAGGATCTGGCTTTCTTCATGGGTGCAGGGCCTCCTTGGGGCCTGTGGAGGACCCACAGGCCAGGTGCCGCGAATTGTGTCATTCTCAGGCTCCTGGAAACCATGTATATCTTCGATATCGATGCCGTGCGCCGGGCCCTCGAGGCCATGGACTCGAACTGGAAGGAGTTCATGAGAGTGGAAACACTCTCCGCGGGCGTCTATCGACTGAAAGCGGGGGAGCGGGATGCTCAGAAGCCGCATGCCGAGGACGAGATCTACTTCGTGACTCGGGGCCGGGCGAAGTTCGCGGCGGGCGAGAGCATTCAGGACGTGTGCGCCGGCAGCATCATCTACGTGGAGGCTCAGCGCGATCACCGCTTCATCGATATCGTGGAGGACCTCGAGGCCCTGGTGATCTTCACCCCGCCCGAGGGCTCGACAAAGCCTCCGGGGTAGCCTTGCCGCATGGCTGAAGACAAGAAGATCACCAGAACCCCGGAAGAGTGGGCGGCCATGCTCACCCCTCAACAGTTCCATGTCGCGAGAGAGAAGGGCACGGAGCGCGCTTTCACCGGCGCCTACTGGGACAACCACGAGAAAGGCATGTATCGCTGCGTAGGATGCGGCGCGGAGCTTTTCGACTCGAGCGACAAATTCGAGTCGGGCTCGGGTTGGCCCAGCTTCACCCGGCCGGTGGACGGAGCGAATGTCGAGACCGAGACCGACCGGAAGTTCATGATGACGCGGACCGAAGTCCACTGCGCCCGATGCGACACCCACCTCGGCCATATCTTTCCCGATGGCCCGAAGGCGGCGGGGGGGATGCGCTACTGCATCAATTCCGCCTCGCTCAAGTTCGAGGAGCCGGAGGGCTCGAAGTAAAGAGTTCTCCGCGGCTCAGCGCAGGCGCACGAACAATCTGGGGGACGAGGGCGACGGGCGAATGATCCGGCCCGATGCCCCGCCCGGTCAGAGCGCGCGAGCCTGGCGTTCCGAGGGGAGCAGGGCCGCGTAGAGGAAGGCGTTGGCGGGTACGGAGATGCCCGCCGCTTCGGCCAGGCGCACGATCGCCCCGGTCTGCGCCTCCAGTTCCGAAGGCTTTCCATCCAGGAGGTCGCGCTGCATCGACGCGGTCGCCTCTGCGGGGAGGCGGTCCACGAAGCCCAGGCTGCGATGGACCGCATCCTGAGAGAGGACGACGCCTCGGGCCCGGGCCAGCTGCACGACCTGTTCATGGCCATGACCAGGAGGGCCCGGGATTCCAGGACATGGCGCCAGACCCCGGCCGGCTTTCGCGTGGCTGCTCCCAGGGCGCTGAAGGGCGCGATGAAGAGAAGCTTCTCCCATAGCGCCGCCTGAATGTCGCCCGAGAGCGCCGCCGAAACACCCGGGCAGCCGTCAAGCGAAGCCTGCAGGGCCAGAGCGCGGGCCGAGCGGGCGCCAGTCAGCTCACCGAGCTCCATTCTCGGCCTGACCCCTTGATGGCGGATCAGGCCGGGCTCGGCCACGTAGCTCATCAGCCGGCACACCCCCGCGATCACGCGCGACGCTCCGCAGACCTGGGCGACTTCGGCCGGCGCCTCCACCCCGTTCTGAAGGGTCAGCACCGCGCCGTCGTCGCGCAGCAGAGGAGGGAGGAGGGGGGCCACCTCCTTCACCTGCCAGGTCTTGACTGCAAGCATGACGACATCCACGGGATCAAGAGTCTGTACTTCGTCGGTGGCCTTCGCCTGCGGAATGGCGAAATCGCCCTCAGTGCTTTCCACTCGGAGGCCGCGCTCGCGGATCGCATCGAGATGGGCGCCTCGGGCCAGGAACGTCACCTCATGGCCGGCCTGGGCCAGCCGTCCGCCGAAGTACCCTCCGACGCCCCCCGATCCGATCACCGCGAATTTCACCGGGCAAGGCTACGTCACCTCCCGGGCCGGGTCGCTGAAAATGTCCTCCTAGTAGAATCCGCGGACCTTGAACATCCTCTGGTTGTACCTGAAGCCCCACCGCGGGCTCGTGGCTTTCGCCTTGTTCCTGGCCGCGGTCAACCAGATCTTCTCTCTCCTCGATCCCTTGATCTTCCGGCATGTGATCGACGAGTACGCCACCAAGTATGCCGAGCTGGACCGGGCCTCCTTCTTTCGCGGCGTCCTGACCCTGCTCGCGGCTGCCGTGGGTGTGGCCTTCGTCTCGCGGGTGGCCAAGAACTTCCAGGACTACTTCATCAACGTGGTCACCCAGCGCGTGGGCGCCGCCATCTACGCGGACGGCGTCCGACACTCGCTGAACCTGCCGTATCAGCTCTTCGAGGACCAGCGCAGCGGCGAGACCCTGGGCGTCCTGCAGAAGGTGAGAACCGACGTGGAGAAGCTGATCTCGACCGCGGTGAACATCTTGTACCAGACCCTCATCGGCGTGGTCTTCGTGATGCTCTACGCCCTGAGCGTGTACTGGGTCATCGCACCCATCTATTTCCTCACCATTCCTATCCTTGGCGGCCTGGTGTCGGTCCTCTCGAAGAGGATCAAGGTGGTGCAAAAGGACATCGTGGCGGAGACCACGGCGCTCGCCGGGTCGACCACCGAGTCTTTGCGGAACATCGAGCTGGTGAAGAGCCTCGGCCTCGCCGCCCAGGAGATCGGACGGCTCAACGCCACCACCCAGAAGATCCTGGCTCTGGAACTCAAGAAGGTTCGTTACCTGCGCAGCCTGTCCTTCATCCAGGGCACGGTGGTTAACGCGCTGCGCACCAGCATCCTCTTTCTGATGCTTTACCTCATCTATGCGAGGGCGATTTCGGTCGGGCAGTTCTTCGCCCTGTGGATCTACTCCTTCTTCATCTTCGGGCCGCTGCAGGAGCTGGGGAATGTGATCACCACCTACCGGGAGGCTGAAGTCTCGCTGGGAAAGTTCGAAAAGCTGATGCAGCTGCCGGGAGAGCCCACCCCCGCAAATCCGGTGCCGCCTTTCATCCTGGACCGGCTGGAGTTCGAGAAGGTGAGCTTCACTCATCTCACCGGAGCGGCGCCGGCCCTGTCCGAAGTCTCGTTCTCTCTCTCGAAGGGCCAGACCATCGCCTTCGTGGGGCCGTCGGGGGCCGGCAAGACCAGTCTGGTGAAGCTTCTGGTCGGTCTTTATCGGCCGGAATCCGGCCGGATCGTCTACAACGGCCACGACGGCAAGGATGTGGACCTGTCCCATCTGCGCGCCCAGATCGGTTTCGTGACCCAGGAGACACAGCTCTTTTCCGGCACCATCCGCGAGAACCTCCGGTTCGTCCGGCCGGACGCCAGCGACGCGGAATGTCTCGACGCGTTGAACCGCGCCTCCTGCGATGCCCTGCTGGCGCGCGCCGAAAAGGGCCTCGACACGGTGATCGGAGAAGGTGGGGTGAAGGTCTCGGGCGGGGAGCGCCAGCGCCTTTCGATCGCCCGCGCCCTGCTGCGGCGTCCACGGCTTCTGGTCTTCGATGAGGCCACCTCGTCGCTGGACTCGATCACCGAGGAGGAGATCACCACCACCATCCGCGACGTGGCCACTCACAAGGAAGTGATGACGGTGCTGATCGCTCATCGTCTTTCGACCATCATGCACGCCGACACCATCCATGTCCTCGAACGGGGGGCCGTGGTCGAGTCCGGCGGTCACGAGGATCTTCTGTCCGTCAAGGGTCTGTACTACGCCCTCTGGCGCCAGCAGGTGGGCGAGCGCCGCATGCTGCTCGCGGGCCGGGCCCCTGCAGCCTAGAAACCCGCGGTCTGGGGCTACGCGCGCGAGGGCTGCGTTCCGGGTTCGGACGAGGTGCTCCCCGCCAGTTCCCAGTTGGTGTGGGGGGCCCGGTTCAAGACGAACCACTGCCAGATGATTTCCCGGTAAGTGTGGGGTTTGATTCCCAGCTCGGCGTACATGGGGCGGAGGATCAGGTGCAGCTTGCGAAGGTTGTAGAAGGGCACCCGGGGGAAATAGTGGTGCTCGGCGTGATAGTTCGAGTAGACGAACAGAAAATCCCACAGGCCTGAGGGCTGCATGACCGTGGACCACTTGAGCGGGTTGGTGGGGTCGATGTTGTAGTGCTGGCCGAGCCGGTTGATGGTGAAGGCGACCGGGAAGACGATGAAGTAGGGGAGGAACCACACCCGCAGCATCGCGCCCGTGCCGCCGAAGTAGTAAAGAGCCGCGCCCACACCCAGTTGAATCACGATCGTGGCCAGGCGTTCGCGCGCGATGATGGCGCGGAGCGTCGCGGGATAGGTCTTGACCTCCTGGGCCGCGGCCCGAAAGTAGATGGGCATCAGAGCCGGAGTGCAATAGAGGAGCTTGAACCAGCGCTTGTTCTTCTTGGGCGACAGCCAGTGTCGTTTCGGGTCTTCGTCGGTGGTACCCAGGCCGTCATGGTGGTCCAGGTGCCAGCGGGTGAACTGGGAGGCCGAGATGCCGCTGGTGATCGCGTAGAGCAGGCCAAGGGCGCGCTCCGCGGCCGGCCTCGTCTTCTTGAACACGGAGCGGTGAACGACCTCGTGGAGAAGGGTGGTCATGTTGAAGAACGTGAAGCCCTGCAGGGCGATGAGGGGAGCGGCGATCCACCAGGGCTGATCCTGGAACAGGATGACGCCGCAGACGAGGACGATCGTGAACTGGCGGGCCGCGTAGGCCAGGTGGATGGCCGGTTTCTTCTCGGAAAGGACCAGGATCTGCTCCGGGGTGATCGCCCTGTAGAGGAGGTCCTTGAAAGGCCCAACCGCCTTCCAATAGTGCTTGGACTTGGCGGGAGCGACGGCGTCGATGGGATCCATCAGCCGACGACTTTATCAGCGGGCTCCACATCGACGGACTCCGTCCGCCACGGTTCCTCCTGAGGAACACCGCACCGTCATCGCGAAGGCCCCGTGGTTCTGCGTGGACTGAAGCGATCTCGCCGAGGCCCGCGAGATTGCCTCACTCCCCGCAGATACGACGGGTCGTTCGCAATGACGGAGGTTGGAGCGTGTCTATCCGCAGGAGGAACGTGTGGTCAGCAGGTCATGCACACGCGCCGGAAGGCTTCTGCGCTCGTGAGCCGGATGTCGGGGGACATGAACCCGGGCTTGATCGGTTCCTCGCGCAGCAGATCCGTGCTCAGGTACTTCTTGTTGCTGTCCGGCAGGATCGTCACCACGATGGCCTCCGGGCGGAGACGGTTCTGAGCTTTGATGGCGCCAAGCACATTCGCTCCCGAGCTGATCCCGACTCCGAGGCCGAGTTCCCGGGCGAGCATCTGGGCCATCAGGATGGAATCCCCGTCGTCGACGGAGATCACTTCATCCAGTTCCTTCAGATGGAGGATGGGCGGGACGAATTCGTCGGAGATGCCCTGGATTCGATGTTTTCCGACCTTGTGGCCGGCGCTGAGGGTCGGTGAGTTCGAGGGCTCGAGAGGATGAATCTTCACCTCCCGATTCCGCAGACGCAGGAAACGGCCCACCCCCATGACCGTGCCGCCGGTGCCCACGCCGGCCACGAACGCATCCGGGACCAGGTCGTGAGAGTCCAACTGCCACCAGATTTCCGGTCCCGTGCCCTCGTAGTGGGCCTGCGCGTTTTCCTCGTTCGAGAACTGGCGGGGCAGGAACGCGCCCGGGGTGGCCTCCGCGAACGCCTCCGCGAGAGCGATGCTGCCCAGAAAACCTCCCTGCTCGCGGCTCACCAGCTGGATCTCCGCCCCAAAGCTCCGGATCAGGTCTTTCCGCTCCTGACTCATCCAATCCGGCATGAAGATCTTCACGGGGTGGCCCAGCGCCCGACCGACCGCGGAAAAGGAGATCCCGGTATTTCCGCTGGTCGCCTCCACGATGTGGCCGCCCTCGGGCAGGTGGCCGTTGCGCCAGGCCTTGTGGAGAATGTGGAGGGCCATTCGATCCTTGATGGAGCCGGTCAGGTTGAGGTTCTCGGCTTTGGCGTAGATGGTCCGCGGTTCGCCCTGGTAAAGCAGATGGAGGGCGAGAAGGGGCGTGTTGCCCACCATGTTCTTGAGTCCGCGAAACCGCAGTTCTTCTGTTCGCCCGCGGGTGAGGAGGTCGAGCATGAAACCAAGGTAAGCGTCCTTGCCGGGTGGGTCAATGATTCATTCGAACCACCATCCCCGCCGCTCCCCGCGGGCTCCAACCCTCCCCATATACTCCGCGCATGTCTCAAGGACTGTTTCTCGGCAAAGAAGCGCAGGTCTCGAGCGACGTCCTGGGCGCCCGGATCGACCTCGACCCCACCGACCTTCTGACCCACGGCCTCATCGTGGGTATGACCGGCTCGGGCAAGACCGGCCTCGCCATCGCCCTCATCGAGGAGGTCATGCGCCAGGGAGTGCCGGTGATCGCCATCGACCCCAAGGGCGATCTTGGAAACCTCCTTCTCCTTTTCGACGACCTTTCACCGGAATCTTTCCAGCCCTGGATCGACCAGGATGCGGCGAAGCGGGCCGGGAAGACTCCAGCCCTTGCCTCGAGCGAAGCGGCGGCGACCTGGACGAAGGGCCTTGCCGACTGGGGGCTCACGACCGCCGACATCAAGGACCTCAAATCGAAGCGCGACGCTGTCATCTACACCCCGGGCTCCTCGTCGGGGGTTCAGTTGAATGTCCTGCAGTCGCTGGAAGCGCCGTCCGTCGGCTTCGACACCGCTCCCGAAGATCTGCGCGACGAGATCGCCGGCATCGTGAGCGGCCTGTTGGGCCTGCTCAAGATTGATGCCGATCCCCTTCAGTCCCAGGAGTACATCCTTCTCGCTACCATTATCGAGAACGCGTGGAGGTCCGGTAAGAGCCTCACTCTTGAGACGTTGATCGCCGCGGTCGCCGACCCGCCTTTCGACAAGATCGGGGCCTTGTCTTTGGACAGCGTCTACCCGAGGAAGCAGCGTCAGGGCCTGATGATGGCGCTCAACAATCTGCTGGCCTCGCCCCAGTTCGAGTCCTGGCGCTCCGGCCAGCCCCTCGATATTCAGAGCATGCTGTATGCGCCGGACGGCCGTCCGCGCCTTTCCGTCATCTACACCGCGCATCTCTCCGACGACGAACGGTTCTTTGTCACCGCTCTGATCCTC
>JAQBHL010000119.1:0-3451 GCA_032127745.1 Acidobacteriota bacterium | reverse complement strand
CGGCCGAACATTCAGGTAGGCCAGGAGTTTCGCAGGCTATCTGATCCATGACTCTGACGGTATTCTGGACATAAAATGCTGTCGAGCCGGAAGGCGGCCTTGCTAAATCATCCGTTCTGTCATTTTGGTCCGCCGGTTCTCTTCTGTTCGCGCACGGCTTCGGTCTGTTCGCGATCAAATGGCTCTTCAACGAAGCTGGTTTCCCCTACCGCTCTCGAGACAAGCGCAGCACCGTCGTGATCGCCTTGAACACCTCCGCCCTGGAAATCTTCGAGCGGCCATGCCGTCGGTCCTCGAAAACGATCGGGATCTCCGCTACCCGACCACCGTTCCTGACCACCCGGAACAGCATCTCCACCAGGAATGAATAGCCTTCGGCGAGAACGGTGGCGAAGTCGATCTTGCGCAGAGTCTCGGCGCGGTAGCAGCGGAACCCGGCGGTGGCGTCTCGCACCGGCAGACCCAGCATGCTGCGGGCGAAGACGTTGGCGCCCTTGCTCAGGAGGCGTCGATGAAGACCCCATCCACTCGTGCCCCCGCCTTCGATGTACCTCGACCCGATGACCAGATCGAATTCCTCGGCCCTGGCGATCAGATCCGGGATGTACGAAGGGCGATGAGAGAAGTCAGCGTCCATCCCGATCACGGCCTCGTACTCGCCCGACAGGGCGCGGGTGAACCCGGCGATGTAGGCCGTCCCGAGGCCCAGCTTTTTCGGACGGTGGATGACACCAACCCGCGACTCTCGGCGGACCCATTCATCTACGCGGCGCCCCGTTCCGTCGGGCGAGCCATCGTCTACCACGAGAACGTCCACCCGGCTCGGGAGGGCCAGGAGCGCCTCCAGCAGGGCGTCGATGTTCTGGATCTCGTTGTACGTGGGGATGACGACGACCGACTTCAGCGACACTCCTGTACCCACACTCCGCTCAGACCGGGCGGGCTCACGATCCGGCGTCAGCCCGGTCTCGTTCCGCGCTCAGGTTCGAGTGCTTTCGCCCGTAGGCGAAATAGAGCGCCGTTCCAATGAGAAGCCAGATGCCAAATCTCTCCCAGGCCGCCGTGGGCAGGTAGTACATCGTGTAGAGGCAACCCGCGGCGCCCAGCGGCGCCACCAGCCAGACGAAGGGAACGCGGAACGGCCGGTGGCGGTCCGGATCCTTGAGCCGAAGAGCCAGAACGCCCAGACAGACAATCAGAAACGCGAAGAGGGTGCCGATGTTCGTAAGGTCATAGGTCTCGTCGTCATCGAGGATGGTGGAGCCAAGAGCGACCAGAATTCCGGTCACGATGGTGGTGACGTGGGGCGTGTGGTACTTGGGATGGAGCCGGCGGAAGAATGGCGGCAGCAGGCCATCCCGGCTCATCGCGTAGAAGATTCGCGGCTGGCCGTACTGGAAGACCAGCAGAACCGCGCTCATGGACACGATGGCGCCGAAGGAAATGATCACCTGGCCCCAGCCGATGCCGGCCATTTCGAAAGCCCGGGCCAGCGGATCAGATCCCTTGAGCATCTGGTAGGGGACGATACCGGTAGCGACCGCGCCCACGATCACGTAGATGATGGTGCAGATGCCCAGCGACCAGAGGATCCCACGAGGCATCGAATGCTGTGGGTTGATGGTTTCCTCCGCGGCGGTCGAGATGGCGTCGAAGCCAATGTAGGCGAAGAACACGATGGCCGCGCCATTCATGATTCCGCGCCATCCATTCGGCGCGAAGGGAACCCAGTTGGTGGGCTCGATGTAGAAGAAGCCCACGCCGATGAAGAGGGCCAGCACCGAAAGCTTGAGCACCACCATGGCGTTGTTGACCCGGGCGCTTTCCTTGACCCCGATGACCAGAAGCCAGGTGATCAAGCCGACGATGACGATAGAAGGAATGTTGATGGCGATGTGGTGGCCGAAGAGGATGGGCAGTTTGTCCATGCTCTCTGGGTAGGAGAAGGCAACGTCTCGGTAGCTGTGGCACAGCCAGAACGGAATCTCGATGCCGAAGAAACGGAGAAAAGAGGCGAAGTAGCCGGACCAGGCAATGGCCACGGCCACGTTCCCGACCGCGTATTCGAGAATCAAGTCCCAGCCGATGATCCAGGCCACCAGTTCGCCCAGGGTCGCATAGGCGTAGGTGTAGGCGCTGCCCGAGACGGGGATCATGGCCGTGAGTTCGGCATAGCAGAGGCCGGCGAGTGCGCACACCGCGCCAAGGATGACGAATGACAGCATCAACGCCGGACCGGCGCCGTACCGAATGACGCTGCCATCAGGCGCGGTTTCGCCCACCGCCGCCGTGCCGATGCTCGAGAAGATGCCAGCGCCGATGACCGCGCCTATGCCCAGCATGACCAGGTCGAACGTGGTCAGGGTCCGCCTGAGGCCGGTACCCGGGGGACCGGCGCCAGCCAGCAGTTGATCGACGGTCTTGGTCTGGAAAATGCTGGACATGCGTTTCGGGCGCTCCCTATCGCGGGTGAGCGTACTCGACTCTTGCGCCCGCCTGAAGACCCTGGACGCCGAAGTCGGAGAAGTACGGGGATTCGCGAGACGAGTCTGGGGTCGAAACGTCAGGTACGACGAAGTCACCCTTTCTCTCGAGCCCGGGGACGTATTCGTCTTCCACTCGGACGGGGTCACCGAGGCCTGGGAGGGCGGCCAGGAATTTCGGCACCGGCCGACTCATCGACCTCATCACCACCCACGGGAGCGACGAGGAGGATGTTTGGACCTCAAACGGTGCGCGCCCGCGACAGCGTCGATAGGATGCCGGTCATCTCAATCTTCTTCGGGATCGTGATTCGGATGTACTACGCAGATCACGACCCAGCGCACTTTCACGCGGAATACCAGGGCCGACGGGCCAAGGTCGACCTTGGTGGCCGGATGATCGCTGGCAACATTCGCTCGGCCACGGCAAGACGCCGCATCGCCGAATGGGCGAGCCTCCATCGCGCAGCCCTCGAGGCAAACTGGCAGAGCATGAGGGTAGGACGACCACTCGACCGCATCGAGCCCCTAAACTAACGGCATCATGACTCTTCCCTGCGTTGTTGAAGCCAAGCACGACGGGCGATTCCGTATCCGCCTGGTCTTCGAGGACAAGACGACGAAGACTGTCGACTTTCGACCGTGGCTCAAAGGTCCCGTATTCGCGCCGCTCAGAGACGTGAAGTACTTCCAGAGGTTCTTTCTTGATGGCGGAACCGTCGCCTGGCCCAATGGTGCGGATATCGCGCCGGAAGCGCTCTATGAAGCCGACGATGTCGGCCTGGTCACTTCGAAGGCGCGGACCGCGTCGGCCCGCAGAGTCGGGCGGCTCACCGCCACTTCTCGCTGACGACCAGCGGAGTCCCTCTTGGGCGGATATCCGCTCTCCTGCAGCAACTGATCGTCGCGAGTTGTTGCGGTCCAGTGCTTCGTGGGAAGTTCGCCTGGACCCATCTACGGCGGGTGGC
>JAQBHL010000118.1:0-4539 GCA_032127745.1 Acidobacteriota bacterium | reverse complement strand
GGGTCCTGCGGGTCGTAGAGAGGGGGGGTTGGGCCGTGTGCTTGCAAAAGCGGGTCTGGGAACTTGAGGCGCTGGTTGAGGGCCTGAAGCAGGAGCTGGCGGTGCTGTATGAGAGTCAGCGGCGGGCGGACGGTCGTGCTCCAGCCGTGCGTTCGCGGTTGGAGGATCGGGAGTTCAGGTATCCGAAGGCGCTGGATCGGCTCGAGACCAGGTACTGAGCGGGGCCAGGTCTGGGCTGGGGCTCGAACATTGGAAGGGCGCCCTTGTATACTGGTTGTAGGGTGACATAGCTATGTCCAGGGTGGTCAGGAATTGGCCACGTTCAGGATGCTTCCCATGCTTCCCTGGAGAGTGGGGGTCGAATGTGGATGTTCTCCGGGGACGTGGGGGCTCGTGCTTCCCATGCTTCCCTGGTCAGAAGCGGCGGCGGGCCTCGAGGAGGGAGGTGGCGCCGGTACGGGGGGTGACCTGGAGGAAGCCGGCGGTGTGGAGCTGGTGGAGGAGGCGGGTGACCTGGCGGGGGGACAGGCCAAGCGCGGTGGCGATCTTCGTTCTGGAGGCGTAGCAGGGCCGGCCGGTCTCGTTGAAGGAGCGGACGAAGCCGTAGACGAGGGCCTGGGAGTGGGTAAGGCGCTCGAGCGCGGGGGACCCGTAGTAGAGCAGCACGTAGGGGAGCTTGGTGGCTTCCTGGACATGGGGCCCGAAGGGACTCCCTAGGTCCCGGGGGGCCTCGATCGGGGGCCGCTCGGGGGCAGGTTGCAGCACCCGTTCGTCGCCCACGTAGGGCTCGTCACCGAACCACGGTCGGATGGGAAAGATCTTGTCGTTCAATGGCCGGTCTCCGTGGTAGACACGGTGGGTCAGGTGGCCTGGGTGGTCAACTCGAAAGGGGGCGCGTGATGGCTGAGGGAGGTTGCGACTGGTCGGGGGACCCTGAGGGCACCGGAAAAGCTACCTGCCCGCCGCCGCCGAAACCGGTGGGGCCGGGGCGTCCGGTGGGGTATGAGGAGCTGGTGGGCTGGGCCGGCGAGCAGATCCTGTCGTCCGAGAGTGATGGCACCGACGCGTTCGTGCTGGCGAAGGCGATCGTTGACGCTGCGCTGGCGCTGCCGTCGCCGGCCGTGTAGGCTGCCGGATGCGACTGCGGGGTGGAGCAGCGGTAGCTCGCTTGGCTCATGCCCAAGAGATCGCGGGTTCGATTCCCGCCCCCGCTACCACATTCACGAGGAGGGTGCGACGATGGTCCAGGTCCTGATTGCGGTGCTGGCGGTGATGCTGTTCTGGTGTCCGGCTCGTGCCCAACTCGAAGCCAACCCCAACGCGGGCGCGGTGCTCATCCTGAAGGATGGGAACACCGAGCGGGCCGGCGAGGTCCTCGCAGACCTCTCGTACGGATTCGCGCTCGACACGGCCGGGAACCGATGGGGCGAGCTGGTGGCGCTCTATGGTCTCGGTGATACCGGCGGCCAGCTTGGCGGCCTGGGCGTGCGGGCCTACTTCCGGGCCGGCGAGGTGTTCCCCGGGCTGGGGGCCCAGCTGTTTATCGTGGATCAGGACCTCGGAATCGGCATCGCGAAGACCTCGGTGACTGTTGCCCCCGAGCTGCTGCTGGAGATCCCGTGGCTGACCGAGGTGCTGCTTCAGGACGGGACCACCGCGGTCGAACAGCACATGATCTCGGCGTACGGCGCGGTGTACTTCCCGGTGTCAGGCGACACGAACTTCACGATGGTTCGGTTCGGCCTCAGGGCCGACCTGTAGGCAGGGCCCCCGCGGAGCCCTAGATCCGCGCCGATCGTAAACAGGAGGAAGAGACTATGGCTCCGTCCGCAACTGCAGTCATGCAGACCTACAACCAGGACATCCTCGGGATGGTCACGAGGATCGACGACTTCATCGTCGAACTGGTCAACGCCGACTCTTCGGGGGTCCACGACATGAGCGCGGCCGACCAATCCCGACTGAGCAAGTACATCGAGTCGGCGCGGTTCTACCTGAAGTGGAGCACCCAACAGCCGGTGCTCGACCTCGCGGAATCGTCCAGCCTGCTGTACGACCTGCCGGCGGCGCCAACGGTCCCCCCGATCGAGAACTCCGCGATCCAGGACTGCATCCGGCTGTGGGAGGCCGCGCGTTCGCAGCTGGTGAACAGCCAGTCGGCCCGGCGCAAGGTCGGCCTGTACCCGTTCGACCTCGATCGGGTGATGGGCGTCATCGACCGACTCGAGTCGCTGCTGGTGGACTACATCGCGAACGTGCTTCCGCTCGACCTGCCGAAGTCGTCCCCCGAGGTTCCCATGACCACGGGTGGCCGCCAGGGCGTCTAGCCCGAACGATCGGGGCCGGCTCCCGCGACTGGGGAGTCTCTTTCCCACTTTGAATGCCCACTTTGAATGGGGATCGAACTGGGGGCCGGCCCCACCTGCCACGGAGATCCAGGACGCGCATGGCACGAATTCCTCTCTCGGAGATGATGGCCGAGCCCGAGCCGTCCAAGATGGACAGGGCCAAGCTCGCGCTCTCCAGCATGAAGAGCGGCTCCAGGAAGTTCGTGGACCTCCTCGCCGATATGGGCAAGAAGCGGCAGGCCGCCGAGCTGTCGCTCGGGCGCAAGGTGGTCGGCGGAGGATTCGAGGCCGTCACCGGACTTGCATCTCCCGTCTCCACCGAGGAAGCGCGCGCGAAGGGCATCGGGCTCCGCTCCCCGATCGCGATTGCGATGCCCGGAGACGACACCGACCGCTCGAGATCGCTGGCGATCACGCCGTTCGGCGGGATGACTGGCGAGAGTTCCAAGTTCCTGCCTTCGCTGCTCCTGCGTGAGCCTGTCGTTGCCGGCGACCGCTCGCAGACCCCGGTGATCCCGGGCAGTGCCATCGCGAAGATCCCCATGGACGTTCCAGGTCTTGCCGGCGGGCTGATCGGCGGGATCGCGGCTCCCGGGCCCGGCGAGCTGCTGAAGGGCATCGGCGTGGCCGCCGCCGCGGCGCCGCTGTTCGTGAAGGGGATCGACGACTTCATCAGGATGCCGAAGCTCGCGGAGCTGAAGGCCTCGTTCCAGGCCAGCGGGCACACGCTGCAGTTCGGGTTCTTCAAGACCAACGGGAAGAACTACGTTCCCCAGCACGTGGCCGGCGGCAGGTTCCTACCCACGCAGTCGTCCAGCCGCTGGGACGAGTCCACGTTCGACACGTTCGGGAAGGTCAGCGATCACGTGGACCAGATCGTAAAGGATCTGCCCGATGGCGGCCTGTCCGCCGAGAACTGGCGCCGCCAGATGAATATGCGACTTCCCGGGCTGAAGGGCGCCGACGTGATCGCGGAGCCGAAGACCTACGCGCGGTGGGCGGAGAATCCGCAGGATCTGATCGACTGGCTGGGCGACGCGGTCCGCCAGCGCCCGCTGCTTCTCTCGGAGATGCAGAACGGCATCGCGATGACCAGCCGCAACTACGATCTGGCCAGGCAAGGCAGGCTCACGAAGGAGCACGTCGCGCTCCACTATGTGTGGGGCGCCCTGTCGAAGGGGACGAGCCCGTTCAACCAGGAGGCGCTGTGGATCCGGCTGACGAGAGACCCCGAGGTCGCGTCGCACATCAAGGCGTCGATCGACGGTACCTACAACCTGGCAGAGAGCCAGTGGCGGAAGCTGATCAAGACCACGCTTGGCCGGCAACGGAAGTTGATTCCCAAGAAGGGCGAGAAGGGGCTGAAGGCCGGATTCGCCGCCGAGATGAACGCCAACAGTCTCCATGCCATGTTGCTGCACCTCAACGGGAAGTGGGAAGGCGTCACCGCGGTGATGAACAACACCCGTCTCAACGGCACCCAGATGTCCGAAGAGATCTTCCGCCACATGGCCAACGCGCTGCCGAAGAACAAGAGTGGGGAGCGCGTGGGCATCGGCCTGTCCGACAAGGTGAACCGGTTCGTGATCGCATCGATTGCCCGCGACGACGTGTGGATCGGCGACCGGTGGCAGGTGACCGGTGGGTGGGGCGACAACCTCGTCTCGTCCATCCGCGATGCGGCGACGAAGGGTAGGCTGAAGGGCAAGCAGGTGCTCGACCTCATCCTCTCGAAGAGCAAGAAGACCGGGATGATGACGGGCGCGGGGCCATTCTACGACGCCGTCAACGGCCTGGCTGTTCCTGCGACGAAGTCCCTCACCCAGAAGCGTGTTACCCCGCTTCCCGCGGCGATGGACGCCCGCACACACGCCATCTACCGCGGTGTGGAAGCCGGTCTGCGGACGGTGATCGAGAAGGCCGGTCCCGGGCTGGCCGAGATCTTCGGTGGCCGGCCGAGCGTGTTCGCGCTCCACTGGCTGACCTGGGCGGTGCAGAAGAACGAGGCGGTCGGCCACTCGTCGCTTGGCCTCCTGACGGAACTCGCGGAGTCCGGAAGACTGGAGAAGGACTTCCTGAAGTCCCTGCGCGAGATCGACCCGCGCGTGTCGCAGTTCGACCAGCTCGCGTCCGAGGAGGGGATCCTCTCCACGACGAAGCGCACCTTCTCCATGGAGGGCGATGTACCTAC
>JAQBHL010000117.1:0-15263 GCA_032127745.1 Acidobacteriota bacterium | reverse complement strand
TGCTGACGTCACCGCAGAGCAGCGTTCCCGGCGAGGCTCGAGAACCCCTGCTCCTAAAAGGCGCGGGGCCTCCTTTTCTCTTCCGGGCGGAGCAGGACGAAACCGGCGGCGACAATGAAAGTGGCGCCGATGATGGTGGGCCAGGTTGGGATTTCGCCGAAGGCAACGTAGCCGGTGAGGGCGGCGCCGACGAGTTCCAGGTAGACGAGGGGAGAGAGGGTTGAGGCGTCGGCCAGGCGGAAGGCGGTGATCGACATCATGTGGCTGAGGGCGGAGATGCCGCCGAGGCCCAGGAAGAACAAGGCGTCCTTCGGTTCCGGGGTGTGCCAGGACAGGAACGCTTGCGGAGTCAGGAGGGCCGTGCCCACCACGCATTGAAAGGCCAGGGTTCGCACCGGGTCGCTCGTCTGCGAGGCGTGGCGGGTGGCGAGGATGTACAGCGCGAACAGCAGGCCCGCGCCGAAGGCCAGGAGGATCCCAGGATCGGTGGAGCCGCCGGGCTGCAGGATGACGAGCGATCCCATGGCTCCAAGGGCAAGAGCCAGAAGCTTCCTTGGGGTCAGGCGTTCTTTGAGGACGAGGACCGAGAGCACCACCGCCACGATGGGTGAGATCAGGAAAGCGCTGATCGCGGTGGCGAGGGGGAGCCTGGCGATGGCGAGGAAGTCCAGGGTCATCGCGGCCACGAGAAACACGGTGCGAAGGACGTGGGACGAGAGTCGCTCGACTGGAAACAGGCGGGGGCCGTGGATGGCCGCGGCCAGGGGCAGGACCACGCAAGACGCAACTACGTACCGCGCCCAGCCGAGGAAGAGGGGCGAGTAGCCCGTGCTGAGATGCTTGGCCAGGCCGTCCACCATGGGCATGAGCAGCATGGCCATGGTCATGATGCTCACGCCTTGGGCCGGATGCGGGGGTTTTGGCCGGGCGGGCGAGGGCACGCCGCATGTTAGGCAAAGATGGAGCGGGTTCCTGGGAGCGACGTGGGCCACTCGCGATCGGGGCGTATGGCGTGAGTCGCGAAAGTCCGTCGGCGACCTTCACGCCATCCGAGGCGAGTAAGGAACCACACGATTCCGGAGTTTCGGCGGCACCGTGGCGACGCGCGAGCCGTCCCCGACGCGGCGCGCCCACGTCGCTTCCAGGGACCCGCGGGCCCCCCACGAAAAAGTCTTCGTCGAGGATCTCGGGGGTCCCGAAATGGTGGTTACGGTTCCGCGTCGGGAGAGGATCGCGAGTAGCATCCAAGCCGTGAAGAGAACGCGTTCTACAAAGGCCAACGGGTCGGTTGCGCTGCCTCCGCTCTCGGCGCTGATCGAAAAGGACGGCGGCTGGTTCGTCTCCACCTGCCCCGAACTGGGCGTTTCGTCTCAGGGTCGCACCCGCCCCGAGGCCTACCGGATGCTGCGGGAGGCCGTTGAACTGTGGCTGGAGTCGGCCACGAGCGTAGAGATCAGGCGTCAGCTGAGACGCGGTGCGCGTGTGCAGGAGCTGGCCATCGCTCCCGCCGTTCATGCCTAAGCTCCGGTCCCTTTCCGGCGCCGACGTCCGACGCATCCTCGAACGCAACGGCTTTCAGCTGATTCGCCAGCGTGGTTCGCACCTGATCATGAAACGAGTCCTGCCGGCCGGAGACTCCCGCACGGTTCCCGTTCCTGCCCACTCTGAAATCGCGCCCGGCACACTGCGATCGATCATCGACCTGAGCGGTCTGGCCCCCGAACTGTTCGCCCATCGAAGGCGTTGACCGCCGAGCGATTCGCCGAGCGGACGGCGTTTGTTCTTGATTCCGCTTCAGACCCGGGCGGGAAACATCGGAATCTTCGAGCCGCAGCCCTCGTAGGGCCGGATCTGCTTGTACGTCTCTTCATCAACCGAGGGACCGGTTCTCGAGCAGTGGGCGTCGAAGGCTTTGCTCAGGGCTTCCGCCACCTGAGGTTCGTTCATCTGCTGAAGGTCGGTGCGTTGGAGCATGAAGACCTGCTGGCCGTCCTTGAACAATCCGATGCTGGGCGAAGAAGGCGGATAGTCGCTCATGTAGCTGCGCGCCCGTTCGACCGCGTCACGATCGACGCCCGCGAACACGGTGACGGAACGGTCCGGAATGATCGCGTTCTGGAGGGCGAGCATCACGCCCGGGCGAGCCTGGCCGGCGGCGCAGCCGCAGACCGAGTTCACGATGACGAGGGTGGTGCCTGATTTCGCGGAGAGGACTTCATCGACCTGTTCCGGCGCGGTGAGGGGAAGGACGCCGACTGCGGCCAGCTCCTGCCATAGCGGCTCGACGGCCTGGGGATCGTAAATGGGTGGTAGGGGCATGAGAGGAGTCTACGCCGCCAGTCCGTTTCGACTCGTGACCGCCCGAACCGGCCGCGAGCGCGAGGACCGGGCTCCAGTCGTCGCGCCTGGTGGCGATCACGAGACGGCCGGCCTGCACGAGGCGGATCGCGGCCTCGTGGTCACTTCATGGTCATCACCCTGCCGGACCCCGGAGCGGCGACTTGTATCATCCGGAGACCGTGACCCTCCGCCGCCTTCTCGCGTGGTCCCTTTACGCGGTTGCGATGGGCCTGGCCCTCGAGGGCGTCGCCCGGCTCGCCCTCTCGAACCCCGGCCTGCGCGAGCGCCTGTTCACCAACGACGACGCGTCGTGGCGCCTGCAGTGGGCGGCGCGCCAGCGCGACCAGAAGGGTCTCGGTTACGCGCTCGACGACTGGAGCCCCACCCGCGGCTGGACGCTCAAGCCGAATCTCCGCGATGTGCCGTTCCGAGGCAAGGTTGTGAACTCGAACTCGAAGGGAATTCGCGGGCGGCGGGAGTTCGTGTATGAGAAGCCCGCGGGAGTCACGCGCATCGTGGTGCTCGGCGATTCGTTCACGTTCGGCGAGGAAGTGGGCGACGAGGAAACCTTCTCGCACTACCTCCATGAGCTGATTCCAAACTCCGAAGTCTTGAATCTGGGCATCCATGGCTATGGTCACGACCAGATGCTCCGGTACCTGAAGGAGGAGGGCATCAGGTACCACCCGGACATCGTGATCCTCGGCTTCATGCCGGACGACATGGAGCGGAACGTGCTTTCCTTCCGTGACTACGCGAAGCCTCACTACGCGGTGAAGAAGGGCCGGCTGGAACTCACCACCGGCCCCATAGAGCGCCCGGAGGAAACGCTCGCCGCGGAAGCCTGGCGGTCGAAGTTTGTCGATCTTCTCACCATGGCGCGTTCGCGCTACGAGTGGCGCACCGGCAAGACCTCGGCCATCACCCGCGACCTCACCGCGGCCATCCTGGACGACATGAAAGCGACCATCGAGGCGGCCGGAGCGCGGCCGGCGTACGCCTACCTGCCCGTCTACGGCGAGATCCCACGCCTCGACGACGGCATGACCTCACGCGAGCGGGCGTTTCTCACCTACTGTCGCGAGCGCCGCATCGAAAGCCTCTATATCCAGCCCTACTTCCGCGCCAAGGCCAAGGAGGGCGTTAGCTTCAAGACCGAGGGCCACTGGGGCCCTCTTGAACACCTGACCGCCGCGGAAGGATTAGCCAAAGAGCTCGCGGCAAAGGGCCTGCTGGCGCGGTAGCCGTCATCGCGAGCCTTCGACGGCCTTCGGCAGTCACCGTTTGCGAGGACCCGGCCATTCCGAAAAGTGGCCAATATGGAGCGTTTTCGGCCGTCGTCCTCAGCAGCTGTGCAAGGCCTTTGGCCGCGACGTTTGCCAGAAATCCACAACCGTCATCGCGAAGGCTGCGTCGTTCTGCGGGGCCCGAAGCGATCTTGCCGTCTTGATAGTGGCTACCGGCCAGGTCCCAAGGGCGAGCGGGCATGCCCTCCAGCGGGACCGCTCCTCACCTCGGGCTGAACGAAAAGACTCCGGAATCACGACTCGGTTTCGTCGCTTCGTTGGGCCGAACTTCGCATACGTACTGCGGTGACTCGGCCCAAAATCCCGCAGGATGGGCATGCCCGCTCACCACGGGACCAGGCTCCGTCCTTAGGTCCCCTGCGCTTTCCTGACCCGAGCGTCCAGTTCGACGGATCGGTGATTGACGCCCTTGTGGGTCAGGTGGGCGTTGATGGCCACCAGATCGGGACGAGTATCGAGGAGAGCGATGGCCTCGCGGGTCTCGACCAGGGCGCCCTTGGCCAGGGCCTTGAAGATCTCCCTCTGGAGGCGAATGTCTTCCGGGTGGTCCACCGTGAGCCGATAGGCGGGTCGCAGCAGGGCCGGGTCGAGGTCCAGCATCGCGATCCTGAATTTCGTGGGATGCTCTTTGATGTAGAGGGTGACGAGTTCGGACCGGTGCTTTTCCTCACCCTGGTTCCACGAGCGCGTGAGCGCGTCGCTTGAAATCACCTCGGCCAGGATGCCCATGAGGAGCGCTTCTCCGGGAACGTAGGTGTAGTCGGCCTGGCCCTGACGGTGGAGGGTCACCAGAGCGTCCATGGTGCCCACGTCGGTCAGGGGATTGTCTCCCGTCACTCGAACGAGATGATCGGCTTGAAGCTCCCGCGCCGCATCCACGTGCCGCTTGAGGACGTCCTCCTCTTCGCCGCGGAACACTCGAACGCCAAGGCTGCGGCCGAGGTCGGCGATGGCGTCGTTCTCCGGATTCAGGGAAGTCGCGAGCGCCACCTCGTCGACCGCCTTCGACGTGCGCATCCTGCTCAGCAGCACGGCCAGAAGCGGTTCGCCCGGGAGCAGCTCCTGGAGCGCCTTGCCCGGGCAGCGCGCGGAAGCCATGCGCGCGGTCACCAGGCACACCGTCCGGCTCAATCGAGCATGTCCTCTCGGATCGTGGCGTCGGCCTCGATCGGATGCCTGGCGTGCCGGCCCACGATGCGGTCCATCTCGCGGGGCGACAGTCCAGGGTCCTTGTTCGGGTCGATCCGCTTGAAGTCCAGTTTCTCCGCGGTGATCACGTCGCCTCGACCAATCAGGGTCCGGGACACGATGAAGCGTCCCATCTTGCGGTGATAGGAGTCGGCGGCCGCGGACATGGGCTGGCCGGCCTCGCCCCGCGCCCGCTCCGCGGTGCGGATCATCTCGACCATGCGGTGGAAATCTTCGGGGTTGAGTGAGGACTGATAGTCGAACCCCTTCTTCGACCGATCGAGGGTGAAATGTTTCTCCACCAGGTCCGCGCCATACGTGACCGAGAGGGCGGGCGCCATCAGGGCGAAGAGCGTCCCGCCGTCGGTGTGGTCCAGAAAGCCTACGGGCACCGGGTAGCGCGACTTCAGGCTCTCCAGTTCCCGGAACCGGATTTCCTCCACCGGGGTAGGGAAGGTCTGGAAGCCGAAGAGCAAGCCGAGTTCACGGTCGCCCACGATGGACAAAGCGTCGGCCAGAGCGCTTTCTTGAACCCCGCCGGTGGCGAAGAAGACCGGTTTCCCCACCTCCGCCACCGCGCGGATGAAGTCCTTGTTCTCCATGTCCGTGGTGTGGACCTTGTAGGCGTCGGCACCCGCTTCCACCGCGAGTTCGAGCGAGGGCGGGTCGAAGCACTCGGCCAGCAGAGACAGTCCCGAGCCCTTGGCCTGGGACAGAACCTTTCGCCACTCCTTGTCGGTGAGTTCGATCTGCTCGAAGTCCTTTCGGGCGGGATGGCGGTTCACCACCAGGCGGTCGGCCTTGAAGAGCTGGAATTTGATGCCGTCCGCGCCCATCCGAAAGGCCGCGTCGAGCATGCGAAGGGCCTGATCGACCGAGCCTTCGTGGGCGGAAGCAACTTCGGCGAGGACAAAGCAGGGCTGGGTCGAGCCGACTTCGCGCGATCCGATCCGGATCGTTGTGGGGTTCATGGACACCGCGAAGGTTAATCGAGTCCGGCCATTCTCGACACCAGATCGACGAGACGGTCGAGAGCCCTCCCGTCGACGCCGTGCGCCACATCCACCAGGAACGCGTCGCGGGATTTCCGCCAGCGTTCGCGCGCCGCGGAGTCCGTCAACAGCGCCTGGATGGCCGGCCCGGGGTCCTCGCCCTCCGGCACCCCGATCGCCGCTCCGCTCGCCACCAGATCCCGGAGGTTCGAGGGGTGCCGCAGGATCACCACCGGCACGCCTGTGACCAGAGCCTCGGTCGCGGAGAGCGACTCCACCGTGACCAGGAGATCGGCGGCGGGAAGCAGATCGGTAAGAGATCGATCGGAGACGCGAGCGCGCTCTCCAACAGAGGCGTTCGCGAGATCCTGGTCGTAGGCACCCATGGGCTCCGCCGGATGAGGCTTCACGATCAGCCTCACCCCTTCGATTCGGCCCAGCGCGGCCAGAAGGCCGGGGAAGGCCGGCCCCGACGCTTTGTGAGTTTCGCGGATGCCGGCGTAGCGACTGGCCAGGACCACGAGCTTCTCGGACCCGGTGACGCCCAGGCTCTTTCGCCGCTCGTCGCGGTTCGCGGTGCGGACAAGGGCGTCAAGGGCATCGTACCGAGGAGACCCGGCCGGGATCACCCGACCCTTTGGATAGTGGAAGACGCCTTCGAGAAGCCGGACGCCATCGTCGCCGTAGGTCGCGGTGAGGTCCGGGATCGGCGTGCCCAGGGCCACGTCCTCCGCGGTTCTTTCGTAGGAGAAGTAGTTCCGATACAGGATGCCGTGCTGCACGCCCAGGGTTTTGATCTTCATCGTCCTCGCCGCTTCGACCACGGCTCGGCCGAGGCCGGAACTCTCCGCGTACAGGCACACCAGACGCGGATCCAGATCCTTGAATGCCGCGTCGAACTCCAGCAGGGTGCGGGCGGCCCAGGGCACCTGATGGAGCAGGGTGCGGGCCAGGTCCTCGGTGGACAGATCGGCAAACGACACTCCCCGGTGAGAGAAGGCCGCGCCGAGGCTTTTCGCGTTCTTGAAACGATGGTGAACCGTTATCGCGTTTCCGAACGCCTTGAGCGTCGCGGCCGCCAGCTTCGGGGTCACGAAACGGTGGATGTGAAGGTAGCGTTCGTCACTGCGAACCGACAGTCTCTCCCGCCATTTTTCGCGGGTGGAGCGCGTCTTGAAGGTGTTCTGGGGGCCGACCCCCAGGGTCACGACCGGCAGGCCTCGGCGCTTCGCTTCGCTCAGCATGGAGTCGAGGTAGTGCTCGTAGTTCTCGGTCGTGCCATCGGCGGTCCTTGACCTCCAGAAGGCCGCGTGGGAGATGAAGACCACTGAATGGGGGATCAGGCGGAGATCCCCGCCGCCCGTGCCTTTCATGGCCGTGGCCACAACCTTCGACGCTTCCAGAAGACCCGCGGTGAGCGCCGACCGTCCGGGCGAAGACCCGTGATTCCGCCCGCCGCCCGGCTGGAAACTCAGGCGGTGAGCCACGCAGAATCGCCCCGTCAACGTGGTTTCGTCGGAGCGCAATCCGTGGGTGCGGATTGCGCTCGTCGGCCACCTCTCCACCACCCTCGCGACATTCTCCAGAAACCGCACGCGTCGAACCGCTTCGGTGTTGTGGTGCAGATACAACTCCGCCCACCACCACAAAGTGGTGTCACGGTAGCGAAGGGCGTCCTTCAGGGTCTGGCCCCGGGCGTCCTTCGCCTTTCCTCCAAAGGCCTGAGTCCAATCCGCGGCCGCCCGATAGAGCGGCATCTCCGGATCGTCGCCGAGAGAGTCCACGGGGCGGAGGAAGGGGATCGACGCCTCGGAAAGACGCCAGGCCGCCGACTCCGAGAAGGCGACCACTGGCTCTCCCCGCGCTTGTGCCGCGCGGGCCGCTTCGATTTCGGACCCATCGAAGAAGAAGAGGGGCTCAGCCAATGCGTTCACCCAGCTTTCCCAAGGCGCCCAGGAGGTCGGGTTTTTCCTTGAG
Organism: Acidobacteriota bacterium; assembly: GCA_032127745.1. Lineage (GTDB taxonomy): Bacteria > Acidobacteriota > Vicinamibacteria > Fen-336 > JAGNNV01 > JAGNNV01. The sequence goes on along the minus strand of JAQBHL010000117.1, from coordinate 7,459 downwards.
GACTCCGAGCAGGGGATCGCCTCCCAGTTCTTCGAGCCGAGGAATCGCGTTCGCCATGGTGAACTGCCTCGGGCTCAGGCCTTCCTGAACTTCCGCCCAAAGCAGGGGCATCGAAACCGGCGCGCCCGGAAGCGGTCTCACCGAGAATGGGGCGACCAGCAGCTTTCCGTGGCCGTTCTGGAGGAAGTCGATGTAGACCTTGCCTCCACGATGGGCGGGAAAGCGCACGATGGTGGCGATGTCGTCTCGCCGGGTCACAATCACCCGGGCCAGCAGTTCGGCGAAGGTCTTGCACTGCTCGTGAGTCAAGGCGCCGCCGGTGGGGATGAGGACGTGGAGTCCGGAGGACCCCGTGGTCTTGGCGAAGCTCGGCAGCTCGATCTCGTCGCACAGTTTCTTCGCCTCCTGGGCCAGCGCGATCACGTCCTCGAACGGCGCCTCCTTGGGATCGAGGTCCAGAATGATCCAGTCGGGCCTCGCCGGGTCGGAGACTCGAGCATTCCAGGCGTGGAGCACGATGGCGCCCAGGTTGGCGATGAAGAGCAGGGTCTCGAGATCGCCCCCGGTCCGGTCGCCCCCGATGATCAGGTCGAGCTCTTTTCCGGTGTCCTCGCTCCAGAGGCGTTCGGTGCGCATCCAGCCGGGGATGAAGGGCGGCGCGTCCTTCTGGAAGAAGCTCTTGCCATGGATGCCGTCGGGATACCGGGTGAGGGTGATGGGCCGGTCGGCGAGGTAGGGCAGGAACCAGGGTGACACCTTCTTGTAGTAGTCGATCAGGTCGCCCTTGGCGTAGGCCTCGACATTCGCCTCCGAAGGCGGCCAGAAGACCTTGGTCAGATTGGTGAAGCGGACGGTCTTGTCCACGACCACGGCGGGGGCCTCGCCGGATTCATGGCCCGGGATCGCTCCTCCTTGCTCTTCACCGGGGCGAAGGCACTCTTCGGGAGGCTTGTCGTCGCGCCAGCGCAGAAACACCGGCTGCCGGAGAAGGGCCTGGGCCGACCAGGACTTGAACCGCACTTCCACGACGTGGCGAGGGACGACGTAGATGCTTCCCCTCGGTTCATCGACCATGGGGCAGGGCGCGTCTTTGACCACGTCTTGTTCGAGCCGGGTCCGGAACGCTTTCAGCTGGTCCTCGTTGAAGCCGCTGCCCACTCGGCCCGCGTAGATCAGCCGCGGCTCGGTCGGGAGTTCACCCTGGGCGGCGGGCGCCCGCGTGAACGCAGCCAGATGAAGGGCGCCGAAGCCGGTGCGCGAGCCCTCGGGCGGGGTCATGCCGACGACCACGAAATCCGCCACCTTGTCGGTCTTGAGTTTCCGCCAGTCGCTGCTTCGACCCCCGCGATACCTCGAATTGGCGCGCTTGGCCATCACGCCTTCGAGACCCATGCGCTCCACTTCGGCGAAGAACAAGACGCCCTCCTCGGGGATGTGATCGACGAAGCGCAACGGTCCGGCCCGGGGGAGAACCTCGCGAAGGACGCGCTTGCGTTCGACCAGGGGCACCGAGCGAAGGTCGAAATCCTCGAAGGCGAGAATATCGAAGCTCTGCAGGGTGGCGGGAAGCCGGACCGCGGCCGCGGCCACATCGACAGTGCGGCGCAGTTGGGATCTTTGCTGGAGCCTCGAAAAACTCGGTCGCGCATTCTCGTCGAGACAGACGAGCTCGCCGTCGAGGATCAGCCGGGAGAAGGGCAAAAGGGAAGCCGCGCGCGCGATTTCGGGATACAGATCGGTGGCCCTGCTCCCCCGCCGATAGAGGAGGTCGCACTTTCCGTCTTCAACCACCACGAGCAGCCGGTATCCGTCGTACTTGAGTTCGAAGAGGAAGTTCGGATCCGAGAAGGGCTCCTTCGCGTCCTCGGCCAGCATGAAATCGGCGTCCCCTTCGACCCGCTGGCGCGGGGCTCCCAGGGCCAGGAGTTGCTCCCGCACCGTCGCGGCCTTCTCCGAGCCCTTCTGGATTTCCTCCAGCGTGAGTCCGGAGTAGATGGACTCGGGGGTCAGGTACCGGGCTCCCTCGGGCCCCGCGTAGGCGTCGGGCTTCTTGATCAGCAGCCATTCCCTGGATTCCTTCTGCCCTTGTCGTTTGGTACGCACCAGGGTGAAGCGCCCATGCAGCTTGAACCCGCGAAGCTCAAAGAGAAGCTTCCCCTTTTCGAAACCCTCGTCCGGCTCCTCCAGGGGAACCCATACCCCTTTGTCCCAGACGATGACCTCGCCCGCCCCGTAATTGCCTTTGGGGATGACGCCCTCGAAATCGGCGTATTCCACCGGGTGGTCCTCCACCATGACGGCCAGGCGCTTCTCCGCGACATCCGTCGACGGTCCTTGCGGAATGGCCCAACTGACCAGCGTCCCTCGCCATTCGAGCCGGAAATCGTAATGGAGTCTTCGGGCCGCATGCTTCTGGACCACGAACATGCGGGGCTTGGTCCAGTCCGGATCGTCCGGCAGCCCGAGACCCCCAAAGGGTTCGGGGGTCTGGGAGGCGTCCCGCTTCCTTCGGTAGGTCTCGAGAGCGGTCTCCTTGTGGGGCATCGTCCCTGCTTCTTAGCACACGGTTGGCGAACCAGGGGGGGCCTCCAGGGGATGGGCGCGGCCGAGGCCGAATTCCCGGGGTCGGCCGGCGATTTCCGCAATTCGCCGAAGCTTGAGACAATACTGATCGCCTGCGGTTGACTTCAAGAAGTCGCGCTGCTACAAGACACCAACGGAACGATCGTCGCGGGCCAGTGGTCCTCAAAATCATGAATCCTCTCAAAACTCTCCTCAAGAAGGTGTTCGACACGCCGCCGCCCGTTGCCCCGACGGACGCGGCCGACGCGACGATGCAGGATGCCGCTTTCGAGTGGAATCCGGATGAAGAAACCGTGGCTCCCACCGCCGCCCGCGCCACCTCCTGGAAGCGCGGGGACACCGCGGATGAGAGTCCCGTCGCGGATCGCGGCGAGGCAACCCACGCGGAGATCGCGGAGGCGGCACACTCCCTGCCGGCCCCCATGTTTGAAAAGGACCTGGTGCCCCAGGCCCCGGCGGCGCCCGCCCCCCGCCCGATCTGGAGTGAACCGGTTGCCGCGGCGACGGCGACGGTGACGGCGACGGCCGTGACCGTCGCCGCATCCGCGAGTTCTCAGAATTGGGTCAAGCCGAATGTCCCCGACCAGCCCGCCTCCGTGGCTCCGTTGGCCGCGCAGTCGCTGATACCTCTTTCCGATTTCGAAGATGTGTATCGCAAGGCGGGCATCAAGTCACCCGTCCATGGCTATGGGGTAGAGCGCGTCTACCGGCTGCTGACCAGCCGTCGCCTGGTGGGTCTCGATCGGTCGGTCAGACGAAGCGCGCTCCTGACCGCGCTTGACGCCGCCGGCGTTCCCGCCTCCGATGTGGCGCAGGATGCCGTTTTGAGACGCAAGGCCCTGACCGCCTATGAGGCCGAGAAGGCCCTCGAGCTCCAGAGTCTCCGCTCGCGGAACGAAAGTCGCGCCGAAGCCCTTCAAGACACCGTGGAAACCTTCACCCGCCAGAAGCAGGGCCAGATCGAGCGCCTGGCCCAGGGCAGCACCAGCTCGGTGCGCGCTCAATCGGATCTCGAGATCCGCAAGAGGATGGAGCAGGATCGTCTGTATCGCTCTCTCGCCTACTTCGTGGAGCCTCTTCCGTCCGGCCCCGGAGTCGCCCGCCCCGCCTTTCCCGAAGCCCCAAAGGCCATCCCCGCAAAGGCCCCCGAGGCTCCAACGGCGGAGAGGTTCGACGCCACCATGGAAATGAGTCCTCTGACTAAAGAAGATGTCGGGACGGCCAGCGTTTTGAGCCCCGGGCCTTCCAACCCCGAATCCCCGGCGCCCTTGTCTGGTTCGATGGACGAGCCTGTCGTCGAGGCGCCGCCTGAGTCGGAAGAGGAGGGTCCTGGCGCGGACACCCGGCCCATCTCCAAGTCCGGTCTGGAGGCGGCCCTGAAGGCGGCGGCGGAAGAGGCCCGCCGGGAGGATTGGGGCAAGGCAGCCACCGTCGAAGACAGCGCGGGCAACCCGGCTGAGGCGCTTCGCAATCTTCGCGACTCTAAAAAGACGGAGCCCGAGTCATGAGCAAGGTGCGCAATCTGGTGGGGCGGGGAGTCCGATTGATCGAGCCGACCGGTGCCGCCGACGGGTCCAGTGAAAGGCTGGTGGAGATCCTCCCCCAGGCCTATGACGCCAAGCTCGGTGACGCTCCCCCCTCGAAGCTCCCCGCGGAAATCATGGATTTCGGCGAGGTGTACCGGGAGGCCCGGATCGGGGCCCCCTCGCACGGCTACGGCATCGACAAGGTCGAATCGATGCTGAACCACCCGCGCCTGGTGGTCATTCGTCCCGAGCAGCGCTCGGCCGCGGTTCTGGCCGCGCTCGAGGCTGCCGGCGTCGAGTTCACCGACGTTCTTCGCGACGCCGTCCTTCGCGACCATGCCATCGAGCGTTTCGCCCTGGCCAAGGAAGCAGAAATGCAGGCCGAGCGGGTGAGAGCGGAAGAAGCGGTGATCCGGGCCCGGCAGGAACTCGACTCTTTCGTGGCCGAGAAGAGGGCGGAAGTCGAAAGGCTTCGCCGTGAGATCAAGGAAGCGGAGGAGCGCTTCGCCGAACTCCAGGAGCGCCGCCGGGTCGAGGAGCGTCGCATTCTCGAAGTCTCCGACCACCTTTCCGACGCTCCGACATCCATACGGGAAGAATCGGCGCCGCTCGGTTCTCCCGCGGTGCTGCGGCCGCAAGGAGCCTGAGCCCGTCCCTCGCGGGCCCTGCGGGCGCGCGCGTCCCGAGCGGATTCCAGGGAAGAATCGCGGCGACAGGTGCAGATCAGACTCAGGCGCAACAGCGGGGTTCCGGTCAAGGACCAGATCCGCGCCCAGATCGAGCTGGCCATGCTCTCGGGCGAGCTCCCGCGGGGCTCGCGTCTCCCTCCGATCCGGTCGTGGGCGCGAAAGTTGAAGGTCCACCCGAACACGATCTCCGCCGCCTACCGGGAGCTGTCCGCCTCCGGCCATGTCGTGGTTCGGTCCGGGTCCGGCGTCTTTGTCGAGCCGCGTCCGCGACGGACCGCGCTTCAACCCACGGTGGCCTCCAGACTCCGGAGCGCGGTGGAAGAGGCGATGGCCACCGGCCTCACTCGCGACGACATCCTGGCCGCGGTCGCGCGCTTCGCCGATCCCCAGGCTCCCGCGGGGGTTCTGGTGGTGGATCCCTCGGCCGAAATGGGCGAGGTCTACGCGAGCGAGATCAAGGAGGCGCTCGGCGCCGAGGTCCGGGTCGCCACCCTCGACGAGCTCGATCAGAATCCCAGGCTCGCCGCTGGACTGGTGGTGGCCGTTCTTCCGTACCATGTCGGCCGGGTCGAGGGCATCGCTTCCCTGGGTCGCCTCGTGGTCTTCACTCTCAGCGTTCCCGCCCCGGAAACGCTTGTTCCCAAGGGAGTCTCCTCGGGCGTGGTTCTGGTGGTGTCCGAGAGTCCGCTCTTTCTTTCCTTCGCCCGCGTCGCCCTCAAGAGCCTCTTGTCGAATGACTTCGAAATCCAGACCTGCGCCCTCGCCGACGAACGGCTCTGGCGTCGATTCCTCGCCGCTTCCGATGTGATCCTCGCCGACGCCGTCTCCGCGCCACGACTGGCCCGGGCCGGGGCCAGACCGCTCACCAGACTGAGGCTCCTGTCCGAGGATTCGATGTCGCGACTCCGTGACGCCCTTCATGCTGAGAACACCTGACCGGGCCAGGTAATGGCCCATCTTTGGTTTCGGCGAGGGCAAAAGGCCCGACCTGTGGCAAAATAGACGGCTCCCCGCGTCGTTTCGGGCGGGATTCTTGCTGGAGGCAACAAGTCATGGCGCGACGCTGCGCGGTCACAGGCAAAAAACCGATGAGTGGGCACAACGTGTCCCACGCGAACAACCGCACCAAACGGCGGTTTCTTCCCAATCTCATCACGAAGCGCATCTTCGTGCCGGAGCTCGGCCGAACGGTTCGGTTGAAGATCTCCACCTCGGCCCTTCGGACCATCCAGAAGAAGGGTCTGCTCAAGACGCTCAAGGACGAAGGTCTCAAACTCCGCGACGTCGCCTAGGACATCGTCTCGGAGTCGGTGCTCCCTGTCGCTCTCGCTGACATCGCGATGACGCTCAGGGGGCCGCGGTCACCTTCAGATATCGTGGCGAGGTACCAAGGGCCTTCCACTTTTCGGGCAGGGGATAGGAGGGATTCGGCTGGTCCTCGCAGACCCCGCAACGGATGCAGCCTTGAATCTCCGGGCAGTGCGGTGAGAGCGCTTCCTTCCGCGACTTCTCCAGTTCCTTCCAGAAGTAGTCGCGGCTCACCCCATTGTCGATGATGTCCCAGGGCAGGACCTCGTCCTTCGGCTTCTCGCGATAGACGTAGAAGGCGGGATCGAGGCCCACCGCCTTGGTGGCCCGCTTCAGGTCACACGCGTTCAGGACCGCGTATTCGAGCGCGTCCGCTACCCGGCGGTCGCCCAGGGCGAGGATGGTCTGGTGAAACCCGGTTCTGGCACTCTTGCAGATGGCCTCGACGTTGGGGATCTTGGCGAAGGCCTTGCGCAGGTACTGGAGCTTCTCGTCCGTCTCCTTGACGTTCTCCATGCGCAGCCACTGAAACGGGGTGCCCGGCTTGGGGACGAAGGGATTGACGGAAGGATGGATGCGCCCGATACGACCGCGCGGCTTACCCACCTCGAGCATGATCTGGCGGATCTGCTCGGTCAGGCTGACGATGGCCTCCACGTCGGCATGAGTCTCGTATGGCAACCCGACCATGAAGTAGAGCTTCAGATTTTGGATCCCGTTCTCGAAGATCCACCGGGCCCGGGACAGGATGTCCTCGTTGGTGAACTGCTTGTTCAACACCTTGCGCATCCGGTCCGACCCGCATTCCGGGGCCAGGGTGAGGCCTTCGACCCCGGTGTCGACCAGCTTGAACACGAACTCCGGGGACAGGTCGTCCAGCCGCAGGGAGGCCACGGAAACCTGGAAGCCGAGACCGGAAAGGTCGTCCACGATCTCGTTGATTTCCGGGTGATCGCAGACCGCGGTTGAAACCAGACCGATCTTGTCGGTGTGAGCCCGCACCTGCTTCGCCCGTTCCACGATGGTGGCCCGGGAGAATCCTCGCACCGGAAGGTAGTTGTATCCGGCCCAGCAGAACCGACAGAGGTTGGCGCAGCCGCGCACGACCTCGATGAGGAACCGCGAACCGAACTCGGTCTCGGGAGTGAAGATGGCGGTGGCGGGTGGGTCCAGTGCTTCTGTCGTCTTGAGGGCGGCCTTGCGCACCACCGCGGGCGCGCCCGTACCCACTTTCGGCACGAACGCCTCGATCGTCCCGCTGTCGGTGTAGGCCACGTCGTAGAACGAGGGCACGTAGAACCCGCGTTCCACCGACAGGCGTCGCAGCAGATCGCCTCGGTCGCTGGCCTCCCG
>JAQBHL010000116.1:0-4787 GCA_032127745.1 Acidobacteriota bacterium | reverse complement strand
TCTCGAATCGGGGCATGGCCGGGATCCGTGTTCGGAAGCGTGATCACGTAGGTCGCGTCGATGGTATCCATGGCTTCACGCAGAGCCGAGACCTCGACCGACTGCGGAGTGGATGACGCCGTCGTGGGATGGAGGGTGACCACGACCACCGGTTCACGGAGTTCGATGCCCAGCCTTTGGGCCACCTCGGAGCGGTCCGGGAGATCGGATCGAAACAGATTGTCCAGGCCCGGCGCGCCCACGACATGAACGGTCAAGGGGTCGATGCCCATGGACAGGACCCGCTGCTTGTGAACCTCGTGACTGACCAGATGAAGGTGGGACAACTGAGTGATCGCATGACGAAAGGCATTGTCGATGGAGCCGGAGGTTTCCTCGCCGCCGTGCAGGTGGACCAGAGGAACCCTTTGCAGCGTGGCCGCGATGGCGGCGGCGGCGGTTTCGAAACGGTCGCCGACCAGAAGAAGAGCCTCGGGCTGCTGGCGCTCCAGGGCGCGGCCCACCGCGGGCAGCGCCCGCCCCGCCTGTTCGAGAGGGCCCGTGGTCTCGCCGTCGTCGATCCAGGCCAGTGTTTCGTCCGCTTTGAAGCCATCCGCATGCAGGTCGAACTCTGTCTTGCCAAACTCCTTGGCCAGATGCATGCCGCCCACCAGCAGCTTGAGCTCCCAGACGGGATCTTCGCGGAGGAGGGTGCAGGTGCTTCGCAGGATGCCCCAATCCTGCCGGCCCGTGGTCAGCACCGCGATCCTGCGCCTCAAGCTATGACCAGACGGTGTGTCGCAGTCGCCAGCCGTCGCTGTCCAGCCGCCACAGGTGCGGAGACCGGAACTGGTCGGCGAGTTCCATGAAGGAAGCCCGGGTCATCTCGGGTCGGGTGAAGGCCCGGGCCGCCACCGGGAACTCCTTCTCGGGGATCGAGAGATACCGGAAGATCTCCTCCGCGAACCGTTCGGGGAACTCCCCGTCGAAGCGACGGACCAGCCTCACACCCTCGTCTCGGGTGATGTCGCCCGATCGAATCTCCTGCGCCGCGTCGTAGGTGGCGCGGCCGATGCCGAATTTGATGAACGTGGTGTAGTAGTGAAAATCGTCGATTCGATCGTCGATCGAGTTGTACTTGCTGTACGTCCCCGGCGTCCGTTCCGGCGAGGCCTCGAAACCCCCGTGTTCGACGGCGTGGTAGTAGCAGGCCTGGGGATGCCACTTCAAGTAGTAGCCGAGATAGTGAACTTCCATCCGCTTGGCCGCGACCTGCTCGGGATCGGGCGGCAGGTAGGGTTCGAGGTCCACGGTCTCGAGACCGTACCGGCTCTCCAGATCGGAGAGGGAGACGCCTCCCAGGAACGCCGAGGACCGATCCTTGAGCACGAAAGACCGATCGTCGCGCTTCGCCATATCCGTATCGGCGATCGGGTTGCCGTACTCGGCCTCGTTCTCGCCGAAAAAGACCAAGGGAAGATTGAAGAGCAGCCCCATCTTCGGGGCCAGATTCTTCTGTCCGAGCATGAAGGGCTGGAAGGGGTGAAAGAGGTTGTCGACGGCCAGACGGGTCAAGAGCCGATGGACGCGGCCGTTGGGCGTGCACAAGTAGTTGTCGAAGCCCGCGTGCACCCATCTCTGGTGATTCCGGAAGCCCCATTCCGTATAGATGTGGGGGGCCCAGGTGACCGTGAGAGGGTGCATCCCATACTCGTACTTGAGTTTGTGGGCGGCGTAGAAACTGTCCTTGCCCCCCGATCCGGGGACCAGGCAGTCGTAGTAGCCGTCGGTGCGCCGGTAGCGATCACAGATATCGCGCAGTTGCCGCTCGCGCTCCGCCCAGTCGATCACGGAGCGCTTCCGTTCGGCGAACAGGCAGGCGTCGCAGACCCCATCGGCGTTGAAGCCGATGGTGGTCTTCTGAGAGGCTCGGGTGTGGCTGAACTCGACCGCCGAATTAGGCCTCTGGTTGGAGATCACGCAACGTTTGCAGAACCGGACCTCCCGCGGAAGACCGTAGTAGGCCTTGAGAGCTTGAGAGTCCTGGGTGGCGCTTGAATCAGGGGCAGTGGGGGGCAACGCGATGTCCTATTTGATGTTGATGAAACGTTCGAGAATTCTGAGGCCGGGCTCACCGCTTTTTTCCGGGTGAAACTGCGTGCCCATGACATTGCCCTTCTGGATGGCCGCGCAAATGCGATTCGGACCGTAGCTCACGTCCGCCAGCCTGTCCTCTTCCCGGGCGGGTGTGGCGGCGAAAGAGTGCACGAAATAGAGCATCTCGCCGGGCGCGCATCCGTCCAGCAGAGACCCCGACCAGGGCCGGGCCGGCTGGATGGCATTCCATCCGATGTGCGGAACCTTGATTCCTTCTTCTTCCTTCAATCGATCGACGGTCCCTTCGATCACGCCGAGTCCTCGATGAGAGCCGAACTCCCGGCTTTCCGAAAACAGCATTTGCATGCCCACGCAGATACCAAGAAAGGGGCGACCGCTCCGGATGAACTCCAGCACGGGCTGGTCGAGATGGCTCTTGAGGAGGCAGCCGAGACAGTCGGCAAACGCCCCCACCCCGGGGACCACGAGCATATCAGCCCGCCTGACCTCGTCCGGATCGGACGTCAGCAGTGGGTCCTTGCCCACCGCTCGTAAGGCCTTGGCCACGCTGTGGATGTTTCCGATGCCATAGTCCAGAACGGCCACCTGACCCGAGTTCATAGGCGCACGGAGTAGCCCCGGCTGCGCAGCGCCGCCTTCAGGCTTGAAATGGAAAAGTCCTTGTAGTGAAGGAGCGTGGCCACGGCCACCGCGTCGGCGCCGGCATCGATCGCGGCGGCGATGTGGTCCACGGAACCAGCACCCCCGCAGGCGATGATGGGCACGGGCACGCTCCGGCTCACCGCTGCGATGAGGTCCAGGTCGAAGCCCTTCCGGGTTCCCTCACGGTCGACCGAGGTGAGAAGAATCTCCCCCGCGCCAAGGTCCACCGCCTTTTTGCACCAGTCGAGGACATCGAGATCCGTGTGTTCTCGGCCATTGTCCGTATAGGCCTCCCACGATTTGCCCTGGCGCTTGGCTTCAATGGAGAGCACCACCGCCTGCGCTCCGTACGCGCGCGACGCCCGGGTAATGATCGTGGGATCCCGAACCGCGCCGGTGTTGATGGCCATCTTGTCGGCTCCGGAACGGAACATCGTGGCGAAGTCCTCCAGGGTCCTGATGCCTCCGCCGACCGTCAGAGGCACGAAGATCCTGGACGCGGTTTTGCCGACGAGCTCGGAGAGACTGTTGCGCTCATACAGGCTGGCCACGATATCGACATACAACAATTCGTCGGCCCCATCGCTGTAGTAGCGAAGGGCGTGCTCGGCGGGGTCCCCCATGACCCGTAAGCCTTCGAGTTGGATGCCCTTGACGAGGTTGGGGCTCTTGATGTCGAGGCGGGGGATGATTCGAACTGACATGAGCCGCTTGGCCATGGTCACCGGTGGCTATCCGTTTCGGTTTCAGCGTCCAACACCATCGCCCCTTCGCGCACCTCGCGGAGCAAGGCAGCGCCCACCAGCCTGCCCAGCTGGCCGGGCGGGATTCCGTCGCCCGGCCTCAGGCAGACCAGGTCGGTGGCCTCGACGCGGTGGCCGGCGGGCAGAGCGCGGTTCCAGTGGAGACTCTTGCGCGCCACCCGGCGCATGGGGATCTCCTCTTCGCGCGGACGCTTGACGCCGTCTCCGAGAGAGCTTTCGATCGCGCGAACACCCTGCACCAGGGCCAGAAGCTCGTTGGGTTCGAGGGACGCGCTGTGATCCGGCCCGGAAAGCTGGCGAGAAGTGGTCACGTGCTTCTCCAGCAGGCAGGCCCCGAGAGCGACCGCGGCCAGGCTGATGTCGATGCCCAGGGTGTGGTCCGACCATCCCGCCGGGACGCCGAAGGCTGCGGCCAGGGAGGGCATGGCGCGGAGGTTCGCGGATCGAGCCTCGGCGGGGTAGTTCGACACGCAGTGAAACAGGCCCACCGCGGGATCGCCGCCGGCTCGAATGGCGTCCATGGCCTCGGCAACCTCCACCATCTCGCACATGCCGGTGGACACCAGCATCGGCCGTCCGTAGCGAGCGATATGCCGGAGCAGGGGAAGATTCGTGATCTCGCCCGAGGGAATCTTGAAGGCGGGGAGATCTAGGTCGAGGAGGAAGTCCGCGGAGTCCTCATCGAACGGGCTGGAGAGGAATTGGATGCCCCGCTCGCGCGCATGAATCACCAGTTCACGATGCGCCGGGCGGGAGAGAACGAGAGCCTCCAGCATGGCCTTGTGGCTCTCGGTGACCTCGGTGGTCCGTTTCTGATACTCGGCTTTGGGCGCCGCCGCCGCGGCCAGCTTCTCGGGATTGAAGGTCTGGAACTTGACCGCGTCCGCCCCCGCGTCCGCAGCCACGTCCACCAGCTTGTGGGCGAGGGCGACATCGCCGTTGTGATTCACCCCGGCCTCCGCGATCACGTAGCAGGGATGGTGGAGTCCAATCTCTCTCGAGCCGATGGACAATGGCCGCAAGGGCTCCGCTCTGAGCGCCGACTCGCAGGCCAGGATCTGGTCCTCGGCATCGATGTCGATGCTGACCGATGCGTCCATCAGGCTCGGGCGGGTCTGGCCGTCGACCACGAAACGTCGATGCTTCTTGAAGAAACCGGGCGGACCCACGAAAGCGGCGCCGTTCAGGCTGACGATGGCGGGCGCGTCCTGCCTGCGACCGACCCCGGCCGCAGATGAAAGGGGCGCGAGCCGGCCATCTTCGATGCGGTAGTTCCAGGCCGCG
>JAQBHL010000115.1:0-41103 GCA_032127745.1 Acidobacteriota bacterium | reverse complement strand
CCGGCGCGGCCCGACTTTTACCACGGGCTGCTAGTGTCCCGTAACGGGCCCTACCGGCGGGTGCGGCGCTTCCGGGCCGCCATGTAGCCGGGCCGCACCCGCACCGTGACTTCGGAGCGCGCGACCTTGACCTCTATCTTGCGATAGGTATTGTCGGCCTGGCGCTTGGGCGAATAGGCGATCAAGTAGTTGTTCCTGAGATCCTTCGAAATCGCCTCGAAGACCTTGATCAGTTCGCCCACCTTCGACGGAAAGTAGTAGGCGCCGCCGGTGTCCTCGGCCAGGTTCTTCAAGAAGCCCTTGGGCGTGTCGAAGCCCTGAATGCCCACGGCATAGATCGAGACTTCAAGTGACCGGGCCATGGCCGTCACCTGGCCCTTGCTGGCGCTGCTCGCGCCATTGTCGTCGCCATCGGAGAGAAGGATCAGAGCCTTCCGGCCCGGCCGGTCGCGCAGACGATCCAGGCTGTAGAGCACCGCGTCGTAAAGAGCCGTCCCTCCCCACACCTGCAGTCCGTTGATGAACGAATCCATCCGGTCGGCGTCGCTGGTGAACTCGGCGCTCGACTTGACGCTTTCGTTGAACTGAACCACCAGGGCCTGATCGGACGCATCCAGCTTGCCCGTGAAGTAGGTCGCCGCCTCCTTCAGGAAATCGATGCTCGGCTGCATGCTCCCCGAAGTATCGAGGGTCAGGGCGATGGAAAGGGGAATCCGATCCTCGCCCGTGCTCGTGCCGAGGTAGGTGATCTCCTGGAGCACGCCGTCTTCGAAGATCTGTATATCTTCCTTCTTGAGGTCGGCGACAAACTGGCCGCCCTTGTCGAAGACCAGAACCGGCACCGACACCACTTCGACCTCCGCCCCGATGATGAGGGGCGGTCGCTGCGGATTCTGGGGAGCGATCGCTCCCGTGGAAACGAAGGCGGCGATAAGTGCGAGGCCCAGAGCCGCCGAAGAGCGCCTCATGCGGTGGCCGCCTCCGGGGAATTCCGGGTCATCCGCTTCCGGACGAACCTCCCGGTAACCAGGGCGAACAGCACCACCCCCGCGGCGGCCACGAAGGGGGCGAGAATGGCAAGCGCCACCAGGCCGAACGCGATGATGTCTTCGATCACGGAGAGCACGGGGGCGGCGAGGCCGGCGGTGAGGGGCGAGAGGACGCCTCGCGCCGTGGCCTTGGCGGTATGAGGCAGGAGCGAAGCCGGCGCTCCCACCATCACTCCCAGAGCCAGGGCCACGATGGGGTCGTCCACCGTCCAGAGCACGGAGGCCGCGAGCACCACCCCCGCCACCGGCTTCAGAAAGGTCGAAAGGGAGTCGAGCGCGTGATCCACCACCGGGACCTTGTCCGCGAGCAACTCGATGATCGTGGCCACGAAGAACACGGCGAGCGCGGTGTTCGAGCCGAGGAAGAGGAATGAATCGCCCAGAGGCACGACGCCGAAGCGAACCGCGAGCCCGACCGCGAACAGGGGCAGCCAGGCCCGGAGCCCGGCGCAGGCGGCCAGAGCGATACCGAGGGCTATCGACTGGAGGAGATCCACGGACAGGGCCGGCATCTCCATCCGGCTCAGGCGCGCGGTCCAGTCCGTGTTTCGCAAGGCGTCGAACAGCGACGCCAGGCCGCTCTGCAGGGACGCGAAGAAGGAGGACATGACCGAACCCTAGGGACGGGGGTCTTCTCGTGTCAAGCCACCGCCTTGGGGCCTACTTCCGGGGCAGGTTTCTGGCCTCGTCCCGGTTGAATGAATGCACGAGCGGGATGTCGCGCATGGTCAACACTCCCGGGCGGGCCGACATCACCTTGGGAATGGCGTTCACGGAGATCGCCGCGGTGGCGATATCGCCGGCGATGCCGCCCCGGATCGTCATGTCCACCGATGGCGACCCATCGATCAGGACGTGGTCACGAGGCGAATCGGCGCCCACGTACATGTGCAGGTCCAGGCTCACCACCAGGCCGCTCTTGGCGTAGCCCCGCGCGGTCTGCTTGATGCCCGCGGCGGTTCCCGCGGCGATGCGCAGATAGTCCGTGTTGAGGTCGCGAGGGGCGATGGCCGGTTCGAGGGTTTCCTCGACCCGCTCCAGCTTGAAGCCGAGAGAGTCGGCGATCATTTGCACGGACTCGGGAAGGCCGACATGGCGCACCGTGCCCTCCGCCTTCGCCCGGCTGAACTGAGCCAGAGTGAGACCGGCGCCCACCTTGCGCTGGAGGGGCAGGCGCCTCGTGCCCGCGTCCACGATGCGCGTGACCGAGACCCGGGAAACGCTCTCACAGGGCGCGGTCAGGAAGAGGGCGAGAGCATCCATGGCGAACCCGGGGTTGACGCCCGTGCCCAGCACGGACACCTTCTTCTTCCGGGCGATGGCATCCAGATCGCGGAAGATCCGGGCGTTCGAAGGGACGGGAAAGGCAAACTCCTCGCAGGTCGTGATCACGTTGATCCCACGCCTGACCAGCGCTTCGATGGTGCCCTTCACCACTTTGGCCGACGAAGTGGTGGATACCACGGCCACGTCGGCCTTGGTGGCCTTGATGAACTTCACCGGGTCCCCCATGACCTTGATCTTGACCTTCTTGCCCAAACCGAGAACGTCGCCCAGATCCCTCCCGGCCTTCTCGGGCGCGGGGTCGCAGGCTCCCACGACTTTGAGCCCGTCCTTGGCCAGGGCCATCTTTGCGATGCCGGCGCCAATGGGGCCTAGGCCAATGTGAATGATCTTCAGATCACGTGACATGCAGGTTTATCTCCAGAAAGACATCGGGCTCGCGGAGGGCACGCCCAGGAAGCGCCGGCGATCGCAACCGGAAGAGGAAGAGGGGGAAGAGAGAGAAGAGGAAACCGAGGAATTCTCAGCGCTCGATCGGGATCGAGGCGAAGTCGTCATTCGGCACCGCCGCCACCATGACCGTGGTGGGGATGGGGAGAAATGCGGTGTGATTCTTGCCGTTCAGGGTCAGGCGCACTTCGTAGTAGCCCTCGTCGGCGATGCGCACGAGTTTCCCCTTGGCGCTTTTCGCCTTGATGATCTCGGACATCGCATCGTTGGCGATGAAGACGGCGGCCTCGTTTTCGATCATTTTCCAGATCCTCCCGATAGAGACTGAAGAGCGCGACGCAGAATGTCGAGACCGGTATCGGCCTCGGAAGAGGTGAGGGTCAAAGGCGGACGGAACCGCACCGACCTCGTGCCGCAGGGCAGAGCGATCATCCCCAGGTCGAGGCATTTCGCGAGAAGGGCGGTTCGCGACGCCTCCTCGGTGTCGAACGCGATCATCAGCCCGCGGCCCCGGGAATTGGAGACGAAAGCCGGAAAGTCCTGCTCGAGGCCGCGCAGGCCGCCGAGGAGCTGATCGCCCACCACCCGCGCGTTCTCCATCAGTTTGTCCTCCTCGATGATCTCGAGGAAGCGCTGGAACCGGACCATGTCGGTCAGGTTCCCGCCCCAGGTGGAGCTGATTCTGGATTTCGTCCTGAACACATTGTCCGGCTCCCGGTCGACCTTGGGGCCGACCAGGCAGCCGCAGGTCTGGGTCTTCTTCCCAAAGGCCAGAGCGTCGGGCTCCACCCCGTAGTGCTCATGGGCCCAGAACTTCCCGGTGAGGGCCACCCCGGTCTGGACCTCGTCGACGATGAAGAAGCAGTTCATCGAATCCGCCATCGCCTTGAGGGCCTGGATGAACCGGGGGCGAAAATGATTGTCGCCGCCCTCGCCCTGAATCGGCTCGATGAGAATCGCGGCGATGTCGTCGCCGAAGGCCTCGAAGGCCTGGCCCAGCTGCTCGAGAGAGATCTGCTCGAGCGCGGCCACGTCCCGGATCGTCTCCGGGGTCTCCGGGAACTTGAGCTTCGGGTTCTCGAGGCGCGGCCAGGGAAACTTTGGAAACAGGTCGGTCTTCGCGGGATCGGTGTTGGTCAGAGACAGGCAGTACCCGGCCCGGCCGTGGAAGGCTTCCCTGAAGTGAACGATCTGGTGGCCCTTTTCTTCGGACCGGGCCGTCCCCGCTCGCCAGTTCTGACGGACCTTGTAGTCCATCGCGACCTTCAGAGTGTTCTCCACGCCCAGAGTGCCGCCTTCGATGAAAAAGGCATGGGGCAGATAGGCGGGCATGGCCACGCGCTCGAACGTCTCCAGGAAGCTTGCGAACTCCACGGAATAGACGTCGGACAGCGAGGGCTTGACCTGGGCCACCCGGAGGAGCCGCGCCTTGAAGTCTGGATCCTGCGTCTTCGGGTGGTTGTACCCGATCGGCGAGGAAGCGATGAAAGTCATGAAATCAAGAAGGTCGCGGTTGTTCTTGGAATCGTGGATCCAGGCCCCTCGGCTCTTCTCAAGGTCGAATATGAAGTCCAGACCGTCCACGAGCAGGTGGCGGCCCAGGACCTGATGAACGTCTTGTGGCCTTATATCGGCGGAGGTCGAATGGATCATGGCGCGAGGGGGGTCAGGGCCTGCTGGCGCAGGCGGGAGGATAGGTGCGACAGGACACTCGGTGGAGGGCCGCCAAGGCGATCCGGCAGATCCCTGCTACGCGGCACCAAGGCGCGGGAGTTTACCATGCCTTCGGCCAGATCCGATTGGGTCCGCCCCCTTAAGTCAATATTCCGAAATGACTTATCGAAACGAACCGCGGACAGGCCCCCGGGGAGAGGTCAGCGACTTGAGGGACGAGCCCGGTCCTGAATCCGCGCCAGCAGATGGCGCAGCCGGGTGTCCACCTCAGCCTCGAACACACGATACTTCGCCTGCTGAAGCGGAGTGAGAGCCGCATCCAGAGCATCCAGGTTCCCCACCGTCGCCGCGCGCTCGTCCGCCACCGCACTCTTCACATCCTTCAGAATCTCCGACACCCCGGCCTCGGTCGCCGTCCCCGACTGGAGGCTTCTTCGCAAAGAGCGAAGGGCGGCCATCCGCTTCATCGCGAACTCTCGCCGATCGGACTGGAGCTTCTTCACCAGGGGAAGCACGCGGGCGAACTGCTCGTCGCTCAGGCCAAGGCTTTCCTGAAGGTTGCTGATGACATACGCGTCCATGAGCCGGAACGTCTCGGACCGCAGTTCCGGCGGCTTCGCGACCGACTCGTTCGCCCGTGAACGATCGTTCCTGGGCTGGGCCGTCGCCTGAGGCTCGAGTGGCGCCCCGTAAGTCGGTCCGTTCTGACCGGTGGCGATTCCGGCCAGGAGGGTGAGAGCGCAGGCCATGGTCGGGCTGAGCCGACCGCGAAGGCCGTGTCGTCCGGTCACAGGCCGGATGGGGGTCATGGGCCGGAGGAGGGTCATAGAGGAGTGGATCCGGCGGGTGGGGTCTGAAGGGACACTGCGGCCACCTCCCGAAAGAGATCCTCCTCCTCCTGCAGGCTCAGCCCTCCCAGACAGGCGGCCCGGCAACGCGCGATGGTGAGTTCGTCCTCGTTCGGAGTCCACTCGGCCAGAACGTCCAGCCCCTCGTCCAGGGCCTCATCGGGGAGAGGAGTCCAGGAAGGAAGATGGCCGCTGGTCCTGGAACTCGCGGTCGCCGCGGCCAGCTGTATCCCCGCACCGTCACCTCGCCGGGGCAGGGGGCTCCAAACCGCCAGGACAAGACCGGCCACCAGGGCGGAGACAAGCGCCGGGCGGAGAATGGCGAAGCGGTCGAAGATCGAGCGGGAGTGCGGCCTCTCGCGGGCCACCGCCTCCCGGATCCGGCGGCGCAGCAGCAGATCATCCCAATCGGTGACGCCGGCGGCCCCGGCGTCGGCGCGACGGAGATCGCCAAAGAGGCGGGCCAGAGAGAGAGCCTCGGCTTCGCAGGGCGCGCAGCCGGCGATGCCCTCGAGGGGCAGTTTCTCGCTCATCCGCTCGCAGATTTCCTCACTGGAAAGATGACGATGACCATTCATTATTTTCCCGACTCCTGACTCCGGGGGGAAAGGGGATCGGGCGGACCCGGACCGACCACTTCCCTTCCGGCCAGCACCTTGCGCAAGTTGCGAATAGCGAAGAAGAGGTTGGCCTTGACCGTGCCCACGCTCGAACCGAGAATCTCCGCGACTTCCGCGTGGGTACGCTCTTCCAGCACCTTCATGATCACGGTGATTCGCTGCTTCTCGGGCAGGGTGTCGAGGGCTTCCCGGACGCTCCGGGCGTTGTTCTGAGCATCCAGGGACTCCAGGACCCCGGGACCCTCGGCCACGAGGTCGTGATCCTCGTCCCACGCCTCGGCTCGATTCTTCCGCACCGCCTTGAAGGAAAGACAGGCGTTGACCGCGATGCGATAGAGCCAGGTCGAAAACGCGCTGGTCCCCCGGAATTTCGAGAGGGACCGATAGGCCTTGATGAAGACCTCCTGGGTCAGATCGGCGGCATCTTCGCGGTTTCCGGTGAAGCGGTAGCACACCCGGTGAATGCCGGTCTGATGGCGAATCACCAGGGTATCGAAGGCCGAGGCGTCGCCGCCGAGGCAGGCCTCGATGGCCTCGCGCTCTTCAAGGCGAGCCCGGTCCCGCGCGTCGCCGCCGGAGTCGGCGAGGGGGCGGGTCATGGCGAAGGCCCGGGGAGCGGTTTCGGTCTGCGCAAGCATCGCGGATTCTCTCAGCAGCGGGCTAAATGGGGATACGCCCGAGTCGGCCTAGCGGATGTCCTCGCGATGGGAGTCGCGATCGTTTCCTTCATCCAGTCCTTCATCCAGGTCGAACTCGTCAGGATCGAAATCGGAATCGTCACCTGGATTCCCCATGCCCGGCCGACCGGGCCTCATTCTCATGCTCATGCCCTGTGGGCTCCGGCCGGTCCCTGGAGACCGGGGCGCTCTCATACCCTGATTCATGCGCGACCGGCCCTGGCCGCGCCGCATCTCACGCATCTTCTTCTGCTGCTCGGGAGTCAGGATCCGCTTCAGAGCGAGGGCGGAGTCGACCTTGAGCTTGAGCAGGGCTCCCTGAGCGGCCTGAGCCTCGGCGAGCTTGGCTCCGATCGCCTTTTCGTCCGTCTTGTCGGCGCGCAGAAGGGAGCGGAGGTCGAGGTTCGCAACCTTCAAGTCGGTGGTCTTGAGCAGCCGCTCACGGCGAGACGCATGCATGGCCTTCTCGATCTCGGCCTGCTGGATATCGGTCAGGCCAAGCTCGGCCCGCAGGTCCCGGCGCGCTCCCATGCGGTTCGGCCCCTGACCGTCTCCGCGTGGCTGTGGAGCGTCCCGGCGGGCGTTGGGAGGATTCCTCGGTAGGTTCGGTGGGGGTGCGTCCTGTGGTTGAGCCAGGGTGAGGACAGGAGCGAGGAGAAGCGCGGCACAGAGGGAGGGAAGGAAGAGAGAGGGTTTCATTGGCGTTAGCGACTCCGATTGGGGGGGGGTGGGGATCTGTCGAAGAGTAAGACTGCGGTAATGGCCAAGGGGTTTAGCCGGGCACGTGTTTTGCTCTAACCGTGGCATAGTTCCACATTGTTGCCGCACATTGCCATTCCGTGAGGTTGAAATGATCCAGCAAGTCCGGGTTCTTGGCCCCTTTCTGGCGGGCCTCCTTCTGGGTGCGAGCACCGCCGGCGCGGACGTCTTGCATCTGAAGCGAGGAGGGCGCCTTGAGGGCATCCTTGTCGGGGAGACGGCGGCCACCATCACCATCGACGTGGGAATGGGCCTGGTCAGCGTGCCCCGCAGCACGGTGCAGGGGATCGAACGAAAAGAGGGCGTGCTCTCGGAGTATCGGACCCGGCTCGGTTCCATCCCGCCCGGGGACGTCACTTCCTATGCCGACCTCGCACGATTCGCCGGCGACCGTGGCCTCAACACCGAGGCGCGCCTCCTTTGGGCGCGGGTCGTCTCCCTCGACCCTGGAAACGTGGAGGCCCATCTGGCTCTCGGCCATGTCCTCGTCGGCGGGACCTACATGGACGAGGACGAGGCTTACCGCGCCAGGGGCTATATCTACTTCGACCGCCGCTGGATGACGCCGGCGGAGCAGGCCTCCTTGTTGAGGGAGCGCGAGCGAAGGGCGTCGGACGAGCGAGCGAGCGGACAGGCTCGCCGGGAGGCCCGGGACGCGGAAGACCGCGCCCGCCGGGCCGAGGTGGAGGCGGCGCGCACGCGCGCCGCCTCTACCGCTTCGGACCCCTACCCGGTCTGGGGCTACGGGGGCCAGGTCCTGGTCCCTTCGCCGCACTTCGGCGGATACGCCGGCTGCTCCTCTGGCTTCTGCTCCAGCGTGCCCCGGATCTGGAGTCCTCGTCCGGTCATGCCGGTGGCGACGCCTCTGCCGCGCTTCCGGCCGGTGCGCCCCTCGTCGATCCGCTAGGCTGCGAAATTTCTCCCGGTGAACAAGAGCAGCGATGACGGCGAACCTGATCCAGGCGTTCTCGAGGGCGGGCGCCGACTGTGGCGCAGACTCCAGGCGGAGGACCTCCCGCGCCTCCTCCTGTATTTCTCGGTCTTGCTCTTCGTGGCCGACTTCTGGATCGTCCATTTCGAACGCGGCCGGAACCCCGTATTCGAGGGCTACGGGGATGGCCTGTGGTGGGCCCTCGTCACCGTCACCACGGTTGGCTATGGAGACAAGTTCCCCATCACCACCGGCGGGCGCTTCGTGGGCGCGGCCCTCATCCTGGTCGGCATCGGCCTGGTGGGTCTGTTCATGGGAAAAATCTCATCCATTCTGGTGGAGCGTCGCATCCGCGAGGGCCGGGGCTTGAACGACGCGAAGCATCTTTCCGGGCATTTCGTGGTTCTGGGCCACAAGGCCGACATGTCCGGGTTCATCTCCGGCATCCTCAAGGTGAATCCCGATCTGCCCAGGGAGCGCCTGGTGGTGGTTTCCCAGGCGGACGAAACGACGGTCGCCGAACTCCGGATCGCCTTCCCGGGCGTCCTGTTCCTGCGCGGCGACATCGTCGATCCGATGGCCATCCAACGAGCCCACGTGGCCAAGGCCGCCCGGGTGCTGGTTCTCGCGGACGAGAGCGTCACCCGCTCTGATCAGGAAAAGGATGCGCGCACGGTCATGGCGGTGATGACGCTCAAGAGTCAGTCGCCCGACGTCTACACCTGCGCCGAAGTGATCGACAGCAAATACGACGAGCACCTCAAGCTCGCCAAGTGCGACGACGTCATCCTCTCCCGCGAGTACAGCCGCTTCCTTCTGGTCTCGGCCACGGTGTCGGAGGGCATTTCCAGAGTGCTCCACGAGATGCTGGACCTGAGCGATCTCAAGGGCCTGCAGACCACGAGGATTCCGGCCGAGTTCATCGGCCGGTCCTTCTCTGAACTTCGCCTCCACATGCAATCGAGCGGGCGGCTCCTGCTGGGCGTGCTCGAAAACACCGGACGCGCCATCGAGATCAAGCGTCAGGCTTTGCGAGACGCTCAGAAGACAGCGTTCGTGAACACCCTGGTCGATAACCTGAAACGGGTCAAAACCATGGTGCCCAACCGGCCGGTCCTCAATCCCGAAGACACCTACGTGGTGCGCGAAGGGTCCCTCGCCATCGTCCTGGGACGCGGGACGGCGGCATCCCGTCTGGCCTCATGAGTTCCACCACCAACGATCTGCGGCCCATCGCCGACCATCTCAGGACCTCTCCGCTTTTTGCCGGTCTCGATTCCCCGGCCATAGAAAGCCTCTCCCGTTTGTGCCGGGTGGAGCTGGTGCCGAAGGGACACCCCATCGTCGAAGAGGGGTCTCTGGGCGAATCGATGTTCGTGCTGATGCGGGGAAAGGTCCGGGTCGAGAAGCGGACCCCGGCTGACGATCGCTATACCGTGACTTTTCTGTCGGGCGAGAATGGCGATTTCTTCGGCGAACTCGGCCTGCTGGACGCCGACCGTCGCTCGGCCACCGTCACCGCGGAGAGCGAGTGCGAAGTGATCGTGATCGAACGCGACCGCTTTCTCGATTTCGGAAACGCGAACCCCGCCGCCGGCCTCTCCGTCACCCGCCGCATCGCCTCCAACCTGGCCTCTCGCCTCCGTCGAGCCAACGACGACGTGATCACCCTCTTCGCCGCCCTGGTCCACGAGGTGGAGGAGCGGATCTGACCCGCATCTGTCCTTCGGCTACGACGTGAGCTTCTTCTTCAACTCTTCCGGATCCGTAATGGGCAGATCGCAGGCATAGTTGCGGCAGATGTAGACCGCGGGAGCGCCTCCGACCAGGCCCTTGCCGCGCAGGAGCGGGTGGCCCCCGGCCGGGCTCGACCCGTCACCCCGGGCCATCACCCGTGGCGCAACAAACGTCGCGGCCAGAGCCTTCTCGAGGGCGTCGGTGCGGGGGTCCGTGGGATCACCCACGAGGGCGATCTCCACCGGGCCATTCCGGAGGAAGTCGAGGACGAGCAGCGAGGTCGGAAACGCCCGCGGCTGCCGCTCGATCGCGACCCCGTACGCTTTCATGGCTCCGGCCGCGGCGTCGCGGAAGGAGGCCCGATCGAAATGCACGCCGAGACGGGCCAGGGCCAGAGCCGCGCAGGCGTTCGCCGAAGGGGTGGCGCCGTCGTGTCCTTCGCGATGGCGCAGGAGCAGCGCCTCGTTGAACCGGGAGGTCGAATAGAAGCCGCCCTCCCGGGCCGGGAAGAGGTCCAGAATCCGTTCCGCGAGTTCGCGAGCGCGCTCGAGCCACGGGTCGTCCTGGCCATCCGGCGCCTTCGTTTCGTAGATGTCCACGAGGGCGTTGGCCAGGAACGCATAGTCCTCGAGGAAGGCCTCGCCCTGGGCCACGCCCTTCCGCGAAGACCGCAGGAGTCGCCCCTCCCTCCGGTGGACGTCCCACAAGAAGCTCGCGGCGCGATGAGCGGCATCGAGATAGCGCCTTTCTCCAAAGACGCGCCCAGCCTCCGCAAAGGCGCCGATCATGAGGCCGTTCCACGCGGTCAGAGTCTTGTCGTCGAGGCCGGGCGGTACCCGCTTCGACCGCGCTCCATAGAGGAGGCAGCGCCCCTTGGCGATGATCGCGTCGAGCTCGGAGGCGGTGATCCCCTGACGCTTCGCGACCTCATCGCGCGAAAAGCGTGGGTTCAGAATCGTGTGGCCTTCCCAGTTCCCGGCCTGCGTGACGTCGTAGTAGTCGCAAAAGGCCGCGGCTTCCGCCGGGATCTCGAGCAGCGCCTCCACCTCCGCCTTCGTCCATACGAAGAACTTGCCCTCGACGCCCTCGGAGTCCGCATCGGTGGCGGAATAGAACGCCCCGTCCGGCGAGGTCATCTCACGGAGAACGTAGTCGAGGGTCTCACGGGCCACCCTCTGGTAGTTCGCGTCGTTCGTGACCTGAAAGGCCTCGGTGTAGGCCCTGGCGAGCTGGGCGTTGTCGTACAGCATCTTCTCGAAATGCGGCACCAGCCACTCCCGGTCGGTCGAGTATCGGGCGAACCCTCCCCCGACGTGATCGTAGATACCGCCTCCGGCCATGGCATCGAGCGTCGTGGTGGCCATGAAACGGGCACGGCTAAGGGGGTCGCTGCGGCCCTGACGGAGGAGCACCAGAAGGGCTTGATGGGGAGGGAACTTCGGGGTCGAACCGAAGCCGCCGAATCGCGAATCGAATTCGGAGGCGCACTGCTCCTCGAAGGCGGTCCAGGATTCGGCCGATGGGTCGGCGGCGAGCTGGGCCGAGGCATTCTCGCGCAGGAACTCGGCGATCTTGCCCGCCTGTTCGTCGAGGGAGGGCCGGTCATCCCGCCATATAAGGGCGATGCGCTTCAGCAGGGTAGGGAAACCCGGACGCCCGTAACGATCCTCGGGCGGGAAGTAGGTTCCGGCGAAGAAGGGTTCCTGCTGCGGGGTGAGGAACACGGTCATGGGCCACCCCCCCTGGCCGCGGTTCATGGCCAGGGTGGCCGCCATGTAGATGTCGTCGAGGTCGGGACGCTCCTCCCGGTCGACCTTGATGCAGACGAACCCCTCGTTCATCTGGGCCGCGATGGCCTCGTTCTCGAACGACTCCCTCTCCATCACGTGGCACCAGTGACAGGACGAATAGCCTATGGAGAGAAGGATGGGACGATCCTCCTCCCGCGCGCGGGCGAGCGCCTCTTCGCCCCAGGGATACCAGTCCACGGGATTGCGGGCGTGCTGAAGGAGGTAGGGCGAGGTCGACTGGGCGAGGCGATTTCCGGGTCTTCGGGCGGCAGTCTCGCTCATGAGGCGATTCTCTCAGAGCCGAGCCCCCGGGCTTCGCGGCATCCGGGGAGTTTGGGAGTTAGCCTTCCTTCCCCATGGACGGAATCCACCACATCGCCCTTCGCGTCGACGACTGCGCGGTCTCCGCGCGTTTCTACCAACTCGCGTTCGGACTGCGCGAGATTCGACGGACCGACGAGGCGGGGAAAGTGGGTGCGATTTGGCTCCGAGGAAGCGCCGTCGTACTGATGCTCGAGCGATCTCTGCGCGGAGCCGGAGCCCCCGCAGGCTCGGGACACGTGATCGTCTTCCGGACCGAGGATCTGGCGGCGGCAGAAAGAAGACTCCGAGATTCAGACATCGAGGTCACGGACAGAACGTCCTCCACTCTCTATGTCGAGGATCCGGACGGCCACCGCGCGGGAGTCTCCGTTTACGCATTCGACGAAATTGACGCCATGATAGGTTCTTGAAACCGCAGAGTGGACCTCCACCATGAAGCTGATTCTGATCCGACACGCCATTGCCGTGGACCGCGAAACCGCCGGGATCTCCGACGATCTCCGTCCGCTCACTGAAGAGGGCAGCGCGCGTTTCCAGAAGACCGCGCGCGGGATCAGCCGGTTGGTCACCGCGGATCTGCTTCTGACCTCTCCGCTGGTTCGGGCCCGGCAGACCGCCCAGATACTGCTCCCCCACTGGACGACCGCGCCGATGAAGGAATCGGAGGCCCTCGGCAGCGGCTCGCGATCTCAGTTCGAGGGGGAGCTTGCGAGCATTTCCAATTCGAGGGTGGTCGCGGCGGTGGGCCACGAGCCGTATCTGTCGGAATGGACGGCCGAGTGGCTGGGAGCCAGGCCCGGAGCGAATTTCGCGTTCAAGAAGGGCGGCGTCGCCTGCATCGATTTCAAGAACAGCGTGAAGGCAGGCGCGGGGCGGCTGGTCTTCTTCCTGGCCCCAAAGGCGATAAAGAGTCTTTCCTAGGTCGGGCCCCGCTCTTGAGGATCTGAGCCACGCCCCCGGTCAGGAACGATCGCCGAAGAGGCTGACCGTGAAGACAGTGCCGCCCACCTTGAGCCGGTCGCCGTGCTGCAGAACCGCCCGCTCGATTCTGGTCCCGTTCACCCAGACGCCGTTGGTGGAGCCGAGGTCGTGCAGGACGTAGGAGTCGCCCTCGCGGTCGATCCGGCAATGCTGGGCCGAGGCCGCATCTTCGGGGACGACGATGTCGTTGCTCCGCGACCGCCCGACGCTGGTGCGACCGCTGGCCGACAGGGGAAAATTCTGGCCCGCTCCAGGGCCGGAGAGAGCGCGCAGAATGGGATTCGCGTTCACGACCAGAGTCTTTTCGAGAAGCGTCTCATCCTCGGCCAATACCTCCCGGGCCGGGGTGCCTGCGTCCAGTCGCAGATCCGCTCGGCGCGGAGGGACGACCGCAGGGGGAGCATCTGGAGCCGGTGTTCCCAGCCGGCGGACCAGCAACACGACGAGTCCCAGCATCAGAAGACCGCCCACCGAGAAGAAGATGGCCGCCGCTCCGAGGAGGCTCGCGGAGGCTGCGGTCCGGGATTCCGACGGGAGCGGCCCGGAGTCGGCTTGCGGGGTCGCCATCGGAGCCGGTTCGACCTGGGGCGCGATGGCCCGGTTCAGCATCGACACGTCAGCAACCTCCAGCCGCAGGTAGTCGCCGCCGGTGAGTTTGGCGATGCGTCGGAGCAGCTTTCCGTCCCCCGGACCAACGGCCAGGCAAGAGATTCTGATGTCCCGGCCAATCGCGGCGTTCAGGGGATCCTCGAAATGCAGATCGCCCTCCCGCACCCGGCCGGCCGAGACCAGGATCACCGCGCGCGAGGACGCCTCCCGGCTGGCCAGATATTGGACCACGTCGAAAAGCCCGTCCGGAAGGGCCACCCCGGGAGTCCCCGCCTTGAAGATGTCGAGGGCGGGGGCGATCCGAGTCTGGTCCGAGGTCGACGGGAGGATGATCCTCTTGTCCCCGCTGAAGGAAGCAATGGTGATCTCCGAGCCCCGGGGAAGGGAGCGCAGGAGACCGAGAATCAGGTCGCGGCTTCGCTGAAGATCGCCCTCGCTGATCCCGTGCTCGTCGATGGCGACGCCCAGGATCAGGGGCGGCGGCGCCACCGCCAAAACCGAAGGAGCGGTCTCCTGCGCCGGCTCGCTCCGGAGTGCGCTGGCAGCGATCAGGGAGAAGGCCAGAACGAGCCGCGAACCGATTCGCCGCCCCGATTTCGCCTTGGCCATAACCGTTCTTTTTAACATGATTTAGCGGACTACAATGACCCTCTCATGACCGAGCGACCACCGCTCAAGAACAACCTGCCCCTCGCCGCCGTGCTCTTCGTGATCCTGGTCATCACCTCGATCGGGCTGGGCGTGGTGGCGAGAAGAAGTCCGGCCATCGATACGGACTTCGCCGCGGCCGCCCTTCTGTTCGGCCTCTCCGTCATCAATCTCACCCTGCTCTTCGTCGTGCTGTTTGTCCTGGTTCGCAATCTGGTGCGCGCGTTCCTCGACTCGCGGCGCGGAGTGGTCGGGGCTCGTCTTCGCCTGCGCCTGGTCCTGGCCCTCCTGGTGATGGGCCTTCTCCCCGCGGTCGTCCTCACCGGTGTCGGCGGTTCGCTCCTTCGCGACTCCTCGACGCGCTGGCTGACCTTTGATGCCGCGGGCATGGCCGGGGTGGCGAGATCGGTGGCGCTTCGAGTCGAGGATGAGCGGGTGCGCGCGGCCCGGGCCTTCGCCTCCGCGGCCGCGGCCGAACTTGGTCGTCGCCGCCTGCAGGATCCGGGGGCGTCCCTCGCCTCGCAGGGCCTCGGACTGCCCATCAATGCCGACCTTCTACTCATCCTGAACGCGAGGGACCAGGTAGTCGCGACCTACGGACACTCGTCCCTTCTGGCGAGCGAGACGGGGAACCTCGCCACCGAGGCGCGGGCGGGTCGGCTGGCCGAACTTTCGATCGCCCGGGACGGGGAGGATCTGCGGCTGGCCGCTCGCATGGTCCCGGACGCGGGCCGCTTCGTGGTCATCGTGGGACTGGCCGCTTCCGCCGATCAGACCGCGCTCCTGGCCAATCTCGATCGCCGACTCGACACCTTCGAAAAGCTCCGGGCGGCCCGGATTCCCATCTCTTCTTTGTACATCTCGTTGTTCCTCTTTCCCGCCCTCCTGACTCTCGTCGGGGCTTCGTGGCTGCCCTTTGTTCTGGCCCGTCGATTCGCGCGACCGGTTCGGAACGTGGCGCTGGCGGCCGAGCGGATCGCCGCCGGCGAGCGAGGGGTCAGAGTGGAGAAGGACGAAACGGACGAGGAGTTCGTGAAGCTCATCCAGTCCTTCAATCTCATGTCCGAGCGCCTGGCCCGCTCGGAGGAGGAGGTCGAGTTTTCGAGATCGGACCTCACCCGGAAGAACGTGGAGATCGACGAGCGAAGGCGACTGATGGAAACCGTGCTCGAGACCATCGGCACCGGGGTTCTGGTGGTCGACGGGGACCAGAGGGTGATGCGGGTCAATTCGGCCGCGTCCAGGCTCCTGGGCGGAGACCCCGCCCGGATCGTTGAATCGCCCCTCGGCTCTCTCGTGCCCGAGGAGATCGCGAACGAAGTCACTCGCTCCATCGCGCGCATCCTCGAGGGACGGTCGACGCAGTTCGAGCGCGACCTCGCTCTGTTCGGCGTCGGTGGTCGACGGCAGGTGAGATTCCGGGCCGCACGTTTCGCCACCCCCGACAAGGGCTCGCCGGGCGCGGTCATCGTTCTCGAGGATGTCACGCCGCTCATGCAGGCCCAGAAGGTCGCGGCCTGGGGCGAGGTCGCGCGCAAGCTGGCCCACGAGATCAAGAATCCCCTCACCCCCATCAAGCTCTCCGCCCAGCGCGTTCGCAAGGCCCATTTGAAGGGGGCCTCCGATTTCGATCGGGTTCTCTCGGAGTCGATCGAGGCCATCGTCTCGGAAGTGGACGCGCTGCAGAATCTCGTCGATGAATTCGCCCAGTTCGCGCGTCTCCCTCCCTCGCGCCCGGTCGAGGGCTCGCTGAACGCGGTGGTGGAAGCGGCCCTTGGACTGTACGACGCCGCTTACCCCCAGATCTCTCTCGAACGGAGGCTCGCGATCCCGCTTCCCCCCGTGCGCCTGGACGGGCCTCAGATCAAGCGGGTGGTGATCAATCTTGTCGACAACGCCATCGCGGCTCTCGGGGAGAAAGGATCCATCGTCATCGGCACCGCTTTCGATCCGGCCACCAAGAGGGCGGTGCTGAGTGTTTCCGACACCGGCCCCGGCGTTCCCGCGTCGAGCCGCGAGACCATCTTCGCTCCCAACTTCTCCACCAAGAGAAAGGGCAGCGGTCTGGGCCTCGCCATCGCCCGCCGGATCGTCGAGGATCACGGGGGGGAGATCCGGGTCGAGGGCAACACCCCCACGGGCGCTCGGTTCGTGATCGAACTTCCGGTCTAGCGATGGATTCGCGAAGGCTGGCGGAGCGAATCGGAATCTGTTCGTGGCCGGCCTTCACGCGGACCACCCTTTGGAATCGCGATCTGCTCTCCCGGGGCGCGTGCGGTCACGTGGACGTCCCGCGCCCGATCGAGGGCTCCGGGCCATCTCCCAAAACGGCGGCGTGATCGGGATCGGAGGGTGGGAGACCGCGGCATGCGGCGAGGATGCGCGGGCCATTGCCCGAGCCATCAGGCACGCCGTCAACGTGGCCGGCTTCGAGCACGTGGCCCTGGGCTCGGAGTTCGACGGCGCGGTGACCGTGCGGTGATCGCGCCCTTCGATGTGACCGGGCTACCGCAGATCACCCAGGCCCTGCTCGACGCCGGCCTGGATCAGACCCGGATTGAAGCACTCCTTCCCTGAGCCGCGGCCCCCCGCGCGAACGACATCGAACCGCGGGTCATCGGCGGGCGGTTGCTCGGCGGATTCTCAAGAGCTCAGGCGCACTCGTAGGTTCGCTGCCTGACGATCAGACCGTCGCGGAACTTCAGGAACACGGCCTTCCGCGCTTGAAGCTCGCTGCCCGCTTCGTATCGAGGGTGAACGGGACCGGCGATGCCGGTCCACCGAAGCTCCAGCGCCACCATCGAGCCGCCGCCGGTGACGCCGAGGACTTCATATTGCTCCGACCTCAGCGCGGCGAGGCTCTCGTCCCGGGCCGGGCCGATGTCGCGCCGGTTCCGGTAGGCCCCGGCGGGACGGAACCGGCTGGGCAACTCTTCCTGGACGCCATCTTCGGCAAAGAACCGTGCCGTCGCCTGGCCGCTGGCGCGCGAGGAAAGCGCCCCGAAATAGGCACGGGCAATCTCGAATTTGGACGAGCGTGGTCCGGGAACAACGAAGAGAGGCGGTGAATCTCCGCCCCGGTCGGTCGGGGCGTGGACCGCGTCCCTCTCTGTCGGAACCGACTGGGGAGGGGACAACTCGGAGCTGAAATAGGACCGCTGCCGGACGATTCGTTGATCGCGGAAGCTGAGAAAGAGGGCGAGGTCCGCGCCCACGGTCTGGCCGGCTTCGAAGTGCTCGGTGCGACGAGCCCGGGCGGTCCAGCGGACCTCCATGGCCACCTGCGAGCCGTCGCCGGTCGCTCCCAGAAGTTCGAACCGCTGTCCGTCCCACATCTCCCGGCGGTTCGACCAGGCGCGAAGAATTTCATCGCGGTCTCGAGTGGCGCCCGCGGGAAAGGTTCGGTTCGGAAATTCCTCACCGACCGCGTCCGAATGGAGGTGCGAGTCGATGGAAAGGGTCTGGGCTTCCGAGGAGAGCGCCTGCAGATAGCGTCGCGCGGCCTCGAAGTTGGACGATGAATTGGCAACCTGCGGCCCGGTCGAAAAGGGCTCGGGGGTGAAGGGTACGCGAGGACCCTCCCTCGACCATCGAGCGAGCCTCCCTCCCATGGCGCGAATCACCCGTCCCAGGCCGGAAGCCTTTGCAGCCTCTTTCGGATGATTGGCGGCCACGTGAGCCGCTTCCGTCGCCCCAGAGCGCGCCTCCGCTTTCTCTCTCGCCGCCCGGGCCGCCGCCTCTTCCTCCGCCCGAGCCGCAGCCACGCGAGCCGCTTCCACCGCCGCCGCCCGCGCCTCCGCTTCCTCCCTCGCCGCCCGGGCCGCCGCCTCTTCCTCCGCCCGAGCCGCAGCCACGCGGGCCGCTTCCACCGCCGCCGCTCGGGCCATCGCCTCCGCCCTCGCCGACACGCGACGCGCCTGCCTTCGCTTGCTCCCGAGTCGCCGACGCAGGCTTCTGAGGACTCTCTTCATCCGGAGTCCATAGATTCGATCAAGAGGGAGAACATGACTGAGCGCCGCCACGTCGAGGCCTCGAGCGAACACATCGACCGCGTAGGCGACACGAGTGGCGTTCTCCACCGGGGAGATATGGAAGCCGCCAGGCCCCTCGAGGGCGCCCCCGGAGAAGCGGAGCCGAATGTTGGAGGGCGCCTCCAACTCTTCGAGCCGGAAGCGAACCATCGGACCGAAGAGAGGCCTGACCTCCCACTCCGTCCCCAGGGGGCCGGGAGGAGCGTTCAGCATTCGGAGGCCGCGGGTCGACGGCCACCACTCCGAATAGGCAGCGGAGTCGGCGAGCACCGTCCACACCTCGGCGTGGGTGAACGGAACCGTCAATTCCTCAGATCTGCGTATCCGCGTTACCACGCTCACGCCAGCGGTCTCTCCTCAATTGTGCGTCGCTCTTCGGGGGGGGTGGCGAATCATAGCCCTGGAGCGGAGCGGTATCCAGGACTCAAAGAGCCTGGATCAGGCGCCCGACGCCGCCCGCCACCGCGATCGACACGACCAGATTCAATAGAGATGAGGCCGTCGCGATTCTCCATCCGCCTTCACGCCACAAGGCGGCGATGGTGGCCACGCAGGGAACGTAGAGCATGGTGAAGATCACGAGCACCAGGATCTGAGAGTGAGAGAGCACGGTTCCGATCGCGCTGGTGCCCAGAGCGGCCCCCAGCATCAGCAGGGTTAGTTCCTTCCGGAAGAGGCCGAGAAACAAGGGGATGCCCACGGCCACGGGGAGATTCAGCCAGGAGGAGGTCAAGGGCGAAAGAGCCCCGTTGATGGCGGCATCCATGCCGAGAAACGACACCATCGACAAGGCCAGGCTCGACACGATCAGCACCGGCCAGGCCAGCACCACGAACTCGCGCAGACGCATCCAGACTTTCCGGACCACGATCCTCGGATAGGGCCGGCGCAGGGGAGGAACCTCCATGATGACGCCGAGCGAGCGGCGGCGTTTGGAACGGGTGATCCCGAAGGACACCGCCATCGACACCCCCCCCGCCAGCAGATACAGACCCAGGGTGACGAGGACGCCCAGATACTTCCCGGCCAGGGCGATGATGATCACGCTGCGCGCGGAGCAGGTCACGAACGGTATGACCAGCATCGTGACCAGACGATCTCGTGAATTGTCGAGGGTCCGGGTGGCCATGATCGCGGGCACGTTGCAGCCAAAACCCAGGATCAGCGGAACCACGGAACTGCCGTGAAGGCCGACTCGATGGAGGATTCCGTCCACCATGAAAGCGATCCTCGGGAGAAGGCCGGTGTCCTCGAAGATGGCGAGGAGGAGCAGGAGGGGGACGAGATAGGGCAGCACGATCCCCGCGCCCGCCACCACTCCCTCGAAGAGGCCCAGCAGAAGCACGGGACCGAGACCGGGACCAAAGGCCTGGATGGCCGCGCGAAGAGCGGAGGACGGCACATCGACCACCGCGGCGATGGCGTTGCCCATGAAGAAGGCGAGGTAGAAGGTCAGCAGGAGTGAAGCGACCACAACCACCGCCCCGCCCAGGGGGTGGATGATGAATCGATCGATTTTCTCTCGGGTCCCCAGGACGTTTCCACGTTTGTGGCGAACCACTTTCTCGTAGAGGTCCAGAACCAGGGCATGACGGTGGGACCCGAGGGCCGAAGCTTCCGGGCGGCCATCGCGCTCCGAGAGGAGCCTCCGTTCTTCGCGCGCCCGAGCCGCGAAAGAGGGAGCGAGGGTCGAAACTCGGGTCTCGAAGTCCTCATCCGCCTCCAGCAGGCGCAAGGCCACGAAACGCGCCGAGTGGGGCCACGCATCGCGCAGGGATTCTGGATAGCCGGCCAGCAGCCGGGCCAATGAGTGCTCGATCTCGAGGTCGTAGCGAGGTTCGACCGAAGCGACGTTCTGGCCGGCCACCCGGATGGCCTGACGAAAGACCTCGTCGATTCCGGTGCCGACCACCGCGACCGCGCTGCGCACGGGGAGGCCGAGGAGCCCCTCGAGACGCGTCAGGTCGATGTCCATTCCCTTGCGCAGGGCCTCGTCCATCATGTTGAGACACACCACCATGGGCGCCCGCATTTCGATGAGCTGCAGGCTGAATTCGAGAGACCGCGAGAGCATGGAGGCGTCGACCACGTTGATCAGGGCATCCACCTCGCCCGAAAGCAGGAAGTCGCGCGCCACCTTCTCCGCGAGGTCGTGAGAGGAGATGGAGTACGTGCCGGGCAGATCGATGAGGCGGATGCTCTGCCCTTCGAAGGTCACCTTGGTCTCGGCGTAGGCCACGGACGTCCCGGCGAAATTCCCCACGTCGACCTTGAACGCGGCCACCGCGTTGAACAGCGTCGACTTGCCGCAGTTGGGCTGGCCGGCGAGGGCGATGACGATCTCGTCAGCCTGCGTCTTGGGAATCATCCGTCATCTCGATGCATTCCGCGAGGTCGCGCGCGATCATCACCCGGGCCCCGCTGGCCACATCCTCGACGAGGAGCGGACCGGAAAAAGGCGCGCGGGCGATCAGGCACAGGCGCCGACCCTCGAAAAGACCCAGGGCCTGGATGCGGCGCCTCGTGGCGCCATCGCTGTGAAGTGCCTGTATGGCCGCCGTCTCGCCCTCACTCAGCTCCAGGAGCGTCAGAAATCCTTCTTTCACCGGGCACATCTGAACCCACCACCTTCATCCGTGCGGACTCTACACCGCCCCGCAGACCTATGATCATTGGGGAACATGCACGATCGAAAGGCCCCTCGAAGGTGAAGACCCTTCCCCCCGGATATCGAGCCATCGCCGAGGCGCTGCTGGTCGTGCTCATTCTGGTGGTGGGCGGAACCGTCGGGTACATGCTGGTGGAAGGATGGTCGTTCTTCGACTCCCTGTACATGTGCGTCATCACCCTCACCACCGTCGGCTACCATGAGGTCCACTCCCTCAGCACCCACGGCCGTGAGTTCACCATGGGTTTGCTGCTCACCGGCGTCTTCTCTTTGTTCTACGCGTCCACCTCGGCCATCCGCGCGGTGGTGGGCGGAGAGCTAACCGGCCAATTTGCCAGGAACCGAATGGAAAAGAAACTTCACGCTCTCCACGATCACATCATTGTCTGTGGTTACGGCCGCATGGGCCACCTGGTCGCTCATGAATTCGCCCAGCACAGCACGCCCTTCGTGGTCATCGATCGCGAGGCCGGTCTACTCAGCGATTTCCAGGCCGAGCACGGCGTGGCCCTGGCCGGGGACGCCACCCACGACGACACTCTGCGCCGGGCCGGAATCGATCGGGCTCGCACCCTGGTCACCCTCGCGGCCTCCGATGCGGACAATCTGTTCATCACCATGAGCGCCCGCCTGATGTCGGACCGGGTGTTCATCGTGGCCCGGGCGGAGGATGAGGGCGCGGAGAAGAAGCTCCTGCGGGCCGGAGCCAATAGGGTCATCTCGCCCTATGTGATCGGCGGGCAGCGCATGGCCCAGGCGGTGCTGCGGCCGAGCGTGGTCGACTTCATCGAACTCGCGACCCGCAGCGACTACATGGCGCTTCAGATCGATGAGACCGTCATCCAGCAGAGCAGCCCCCTGTGCGGCCAGGCCTTGCGCGACACCGGACTGCGGCAGGAGCTGGGCCTGATCGTGGTCGCCATCAAGCGCACGGACGGAAAGATGATCTTCAACCCTCCTCCGGAGGCCACCATCATGGAGCGCGACACCCTTATCACCCTCGGCCCCCGGGACCGGCTGGATCAGCTTCGGATGCGCGCGACCTAGCCGGATCTTTGTGCGGCGCGTAGGGAAGCAGGCGAAAACTTTGCGCCGGACCGGGCCATGGCAAGCACCTGTTTCGTCGTCGGGAGCCGAATACGACGTCCTGGAGAGGGGTTGCGGGCCATGGCACCTCAGTTGCAAGGCCAGTGGTTATGCTGGGCCGTGTCACCCGCTGTTACGATCCCTCCGTCATGGCAAACGAGGCCGAGCGCCACCATCCGCCCCTTGAGGCGCAGGTCCGGGAATTGCGCGAGCGGCTGGCCCAGCGGGAGCGCGAGCTCGCGGTGCTGGCCGAGGTCGCCATTGAGGTTCACAGCACTGAGAGCGCCCAGTCGGTCTTCGAAATCGCCCTCGATAAGGTTCGGGAGAAGCTGGGCCTGAGCGCCGCCTGGATTCTCACCGGCGACGAACCGGATCAGAGGCTTCATCTGGCCGCGTCCCGCGGTCTGGCGCCCGGCTACCTGGACGAGGTTCTCCGCCACGGGCTTTCCGATTGTCTGTGCAGCGAGGTGTTCAGGAGCGCGCAGACCATGCAGGCGCGGAATACCACCCAATGCCCGCGAATGCCCGCCATTGTCGATGGCTCGTACGCATCGGCCGGCCATGCCAGCATCCCCCTCGTCTTCCGTGGGGGCTCTCGAGGCGTCCTCAATGTCGCCGCCCGCGCGGGGATTCCCTTCAGTGAAGAGGAACTGCGTTTCCTCGAGACCCTTGGGCATCAGATCAGCCTGGCCGTGGAGCGGGCCCGGCGTGGCGAAGGGGAACGCCAGCGCCACGAGGAGGCCCGCACCGCCTACCGCGAATTGCGCGCGGCCCAGGAGCGGATCATCGAGAGCGAGAAGATGGCCCTGCTTGGAACGTTCGCGGCCGGCCTCGCCCACGAGATTCGCAATCCCCTCAACTCCATCGCTCTCCAGCTTTCCGTCATCGAACGGCGCAACGCCCGCCGGAAGACGGACATGGGCATCGGCGAACTCATCGGCATC
Source organism: Acidobacteriota bacterium (assembly GCA_032127745.1). Classification (GTDB taxonomy): domain Bacteria; phylum Acidobacteriota; class Vicinamibacteria; order Fen-336; family JAGNNV01; genus JAGNNV01. Next base: position 17,993 of record JAQBHL010000115.1, on the reverse strand, counting down.
ATCCGGGAGGAGGTGAGCCGCCTCGACGCCCTGGCCGGAGACTTCCTGCAGTTCTCGCGCGCCGACCGGATCCAGCAGGGCTTCGCCGATCTCGACGCGGTGATCGGGCACGTGCTCCTTTTGCTGGAACCCCAGTCAAAGGCCTGCGGCGTTCGCCTGATCTACGAGCGCCAGCCGAGGCTCCCCCCCCTGCCCATCGACGCGGAGAAGATGAAGCAGGTGATGATCAACCTCGTCCGCAACGGCATCGAGGCCATGAGCGCGGGCGGACAGGTAACGGTGAAGGTGGTTCTGGGCCCGGACACCGTCCTGCTCACCGTCGAAGACACAGGTCCGGGCCTGCCCGACGGCGTGGATGTGTTCCAGATCTTCACCACCACCAAACCGGGCGGAACCGGTCTGGGACTCTCCATCGCCCGCCAGATCATCGCCTCGCACGGGGGAGCCATCGAGGGGCGCAACGAGCCTGGAGCGGGCGCCTTGTTCGAGATCAGCCTGCCCCTGGCCCCGCAGAGCAGACCATGAGCCTCAAGGCGCGGATCGTGGTCATCGATGACGAGGTGCACGCGGCCACCGCACTTCAAACCCTCCTCAAGGAGGACGGCTACGAAGTGGCGTGCGCGCATGACGCCACCGCGGGCCTGGCCCTGATCGAGCAGATCGACGCCGATGTCGTGTTGACCGACCTGCGCATGCCCGGCATGGATGGTCTTCAGCTGCTGACCCGGCTGAAGCAGGCGAGGCCTCAGACCATGGTCATCCTCATGACCGCGTATGGAACGGTAAAGAACGCGGTTCGCGCCATGAAGAACGGAGCCGAGGACTATCTGGCCAAGCCCCTCGATGTCGAGGAGCTGGAGGTGGTGGTGGAGCGCGCGATCGAAAAGAAACGCCTGATCGAGGAGACACGGCAGCTCCGGGAGCGGGTGGCCGAGAAATACCGTTTCGAGAACATGCTCGGTGAGAGCCCCGCGATGCTCCTGGCCTTCAAGGCCATCCGCCAGGTGGCCCCTTCCCACGCGTCCGTTCTGGTTCTGGGAGAAAGCGGAACCGGCAAGGAGCTGTTCGCGCAGGCCCTTCATCAGGCCAGTCCGCGTCGCACCCGCCCCTTCGTCAAGGTCTCCTGCGCGGCCCTTCCTGAAACCCTGCTCGAAAGCGAGTTGTTCGGCCACGAGAAGGGAGCTTTCACCGGGGCGATCAGCAGCCGCGCCGGCCGTTTCGAGTCTGCGGACGGCGGAACCCTCTTCCTCGACGAGATCGGCGATATCTCAGCCACGGTCCAGGTCAAGCTCCTGCGCTTCCTGGAGGAGCGGGAGTTCGAGCGGGTCGGCGGCAACCGCACCTTCAAGGTGGACGTCCGTATCGTGTGTGCCACTCACCAGGACCTCCCGAAGATGATCGTCGAGGGCGCGTTCCGAGAGGACCTCTATTACCGCCTGAACGTCATCGAGATCAAGATTCCGCCCCTCCGCGACCGCCTCTCCGACGTTCCCCTGCTCGCCCATCATTTCCTGCGGGAGTTCGCGACCAGAAACGGCAAGGAGGTGAAGGACTTCTCGGACGAAGCCATGGCGTTGCTCCTGGGCCAGGCCTGGCCGGGTAACGTCCGGCAGCTCGAGAACGTGATCGAGCGTGCGGTGGTCCTGGCCGAGGAGACGCTCCTCACCCCGGCCCATTTCCCCACCCTCCGCCAGGCCATCGAGGCCAAAGAGCCCGGCCGATCAACCGGAATCGCGATCCCCGGAAGCAGTTTCGACGCGATCGAGCGCGAAGCCATCCTGCGCACCCTCGAGTCCGTCGGAGGCTCGACGTCGCAGGCCGCGAGGATCCTGGGCGTGAGTCCGCGCAAGATTCAGTACAAGGTCAAGGAATACCAGGCCGACGCGGGAAATCTGCCCACCCGGCCTGATCTCCCCACGGCTTGAGGCCCCCGATCCGACCATTTGTACAATAAGGCGCCTCCGAACGCCTTTTCGAGTTCGCGTGCCGGCTGGTGAGCAAGCTTCTGAGAAGTGCTCACGACCTCAAGGCCGTCCCTGACTCGCCCGACTTCAACCCACACGGCGCTCGGGTTGGGTGTGCCCCGTGGGCTGGGGCCTATCTGCGCACCTTTTCGGCCATTTTGTCCTTCGCCTTCGTCAGCGACTTCTTGGCTTTCAAAGCGAAATCCTGCGCCCCGTCCTTCGCGGTGGCCAGCGAACGCCGGGCTTTGCGCGCAATACCCTGGGCCTCGTCCTCGACCCGGCGACCGATGCGCCGGCGCGTCTCCTGGCCCGAGGCCGGAGCGGTGAGCGCACCCGCCACATAACCGATGGTGGCGCCGGCGAGCACCGCGCCCACGGCTTTGGCGGCCTTGACGGCCTTGGCGGTCTTGGCGGTCTTGGCGGTCTTGGCTGACTTCAAAGCCCCGTCTGTCTCAACAACATTGATTTTATGCGATTTCATTTCTTTTCTTTCCTCCGATGTGTGTGGGTTCTCACACCGCTGCAGCAAGGACCATTCCAGTCTCTGAGTGTCATGCCCTCTCGCCAGGGGTGCTCGTGGTCTCTGCTCGGTCCGCCGCAGTAACCAGAACCAGGATGGGTCATCGGCTCGCGCCACGCACAATCTGCGCAGAGCGAGCCGGGCGGCGCACTAATTGCGGTCATCTGGGCGCGAATTCCCGAGAGTTGGGAAGAAGAGGGGCAACTCGGGACCCTCAAATCGTGGCACGCGACTTGTAGTCGGCCTAGAGTGGAGGTTCGAATGTCACATCCCCGCCGGATTCTGGTCGACGGCAACGAAGCCGTGGCCGCGGTTGCTCACCGACTGAGTGAAGTGATTGCCATATACCCGATCACGCCCAGTTCACCGATGGGGGAATTCGCGGACTCATGGTCCGCTCACGGCCGAACAAATCTCTGGGGCGCCGTCCCCGAGGTGGTCGAAATGCAGTCCGAGGCCGGCGCGGCCGGAGCGGTGCACGGCGCTCTTCAGGGCGGGGCGCTCGCCACCACGTTCACCGCCTCCCAGGGTCTGCTCCTCATGATCCCCAACATGTACAAGATCGCGGGAGAACTCTCGCCCTTCTGCATGCACGTGGCCGCGCGCACGGTCGCCACCCACGCCCTTTCGATCTTCGGCGACCATTCGGACGTGATGGCCTGCCGCGCCACCGGCTTCGCTCTGCTCGCGTCCGGCTCGGTGCAGGAGGCGCAGGATCTGGCCGCGGTCGCGCACATGGCCACCCTGCACGCGCGGATTCCTTTCCTGCACTTCTTCGACGGCTTCCGAACCTCTCACGAAGTGGCCAAGATCGACGAGCTGTCCGAGGACGATCTGAAGACACTCATCGACTACCAGGGAATTCTGGAGCACCGCTCCCGCGGCCTCACCCCCGATCATCCCGTCCTGCGGGGCACGGCTCAGAACCCGGATACGTTCTTCCAGGCGCGGGAGGCCGCGAACGGCTTCCACACCGCCTGTCCAGGCCTGGTCCAGCAGGCGATGGATCGCCTGGCCGCGCGGACCGGAAGGCACTATCACCTCTTCGACTACGTCGGCCATCCGGAAGCGGAGCGCGTCATCGTCATCATGGGCTCCGGGGCCGAGACCGCGCACGAGACGGTCGACCACGAGCTGAAGAGAGGCGAGAAGGTGGGTGTTCTGAAGGTGCGGCTGTTCCATCCCTTCTCCACCGCGGCCTTCGTCGCCGCCCTCCCGAAGACCACGCGTTCGATCGCGGTGCTGGATCGCACGAAAGAGCCGGGCGCGGTCGGGGAGCCTCTCTACCTGGAAATACTGGCGGCGCTCTCGGAGGCCCAGAACGAGGGCCTGGTCACGTTCCCCAATCCCCCTCGAGTGGTGGGAGGACGTTACGGTCTCTCGTCCAAGGAGTTCGATCCGCCGATGGTGCAGGCGGTCTTCGCCCACCTCAAGGAAAAGAAGCTGCGGAATCACTTCACCGTGGGGATCATGGACGACGTGACTCATACGTCCTTGCCGTATGACGCCGATCTGGACATCGAACCGAGCGACGTAAAGCGCGCGGTGTTCTATGGCCTCGGCTCCGATGGGACGGTGGGAGCCAACAAGAACTCGATCAAGATCATCGGCGACGAGACGCCGTTCTTCGCCCAGGGCTACTTCGTCTACGACTCGAAGAAAGCGGGCGCCACCACGGTCTCGCATCTGCGCTTCGGGCCGCGGCCCATCCAGTCCGCCTATCTCATCAAGCGGGCCGACTTCGTGGCCTGCCATCAGTTCGAGTTCGTCGACAAGGTCGACGTGCTGGAGCGCGCCGCTCCAGGGGCGGTGTTCCTCTTGAACTCGCCCTACGGGCCTTCCGAGGTCTGGAGTCATCTGCCCCGCGAGGTCCAGGAGATCATCCTGGAGAGGAAGCTCCGGCTCTACGTCATCGACGCCCTCACCGTGGCCCGCAAGGCGGGGATGGGCGGGCGCATCAACACCGTGATGCAGGTTTGCTTCTTCGCCCTGTCCGGCGTGCTCCCCCGCCATGAGGCCATCGCCTGCATCAAAGGAGCGATCACCAAGACCTACGGCAAGCGCGGCGGCGATGTGGTGAAGCGAAACTACGCGGCGGTGGACTCGACCCTCGAGCACCTGCATGAAGTCCCTCCACCCACGGAGATGACGGCCACCCACTCGCGCCCGCCCATGGTGTCGTATTTGGCACCCGACTTCGTGAAGCGGGTGACCGCGGTCATGATGGCCGGAAAAGGCGACCTGCTTCCCGTGAGCGCCTTCCCGCCGGACGGCGCCTGGCCAGTCGGCACCACCGCCTGGGAGAAGCGCAATCTGGCCGTGGACATTCCGGTGTGGGATCAGAAGATCTGTATCCAATGCAACCAGTGCGCGCTCGTGTGCCCGCACGCGGCGATCCGGGCCAAGATCTACGCACCCGGGGCCCTCTCGGGCGCTCCCGCCACCTTCAAGACCGACGACTTCCGCTCGAAAGACCTGAAGGGACTCAAATACACGATCCAGGTGGCCCCCGAGGACTGCACCGGCTGCACCCTGTGCGTGCAGGTTTGTCCGGCCAAGGACAAGACCAACCCTCGCCACAAGGCGATCGACATGGCTCCCCAGTTCCCTCTGCGGGACTCCGAGCGGGAGAACTACACCTTCTTCCTGGATATTCCCGAGATGGATCGGGCGGCCTTCGGCAAGGTGGACCTCAAGAGTTCGCAGTTCCTGCAGCCTCTGTTCGAGTACTCGGGAGCCTGTGCGGGATGCGGAGAAACGCCGTATATCAAGGTGCTGACTCAGCTCTTCGGCGACCGCGCGGTGATTGCGAACGCTACAGGGTGCTCTTCCATCTATGGCGGCAACCTCCCCACCACCCCGTACACCGTAAACCGCGACGGTCGCGGCCCGGCCTGGGCGAACTCGCTCTTCGAGGACAACGCGGAGTTCGGGCTCGGCCTGCGCCTGGCCGTGGACTCGCATCGAGGTCAGGCGCTTCAACTGCTCGGAAGTCTGGGGACCGAGATCGGCGAGAGCCTGACCCAGAGTCTCATCGAAGGCGCGCAGGATACGGAGGCCGGGATCGCCGAACAGCGCCGTCGCGTGCTCGAACTGCGGTCGCGGCTCTCCGCCCTCCATGTTCCGGAGGCCCGCAGGCTGGAGACCCTGGCTGACTACCTGGTCAAGAAGAGCGTGTGGCTGGTGGGCGGCGACGGCTGGGCCTATGACATCGGCTTCGGCGGACTGGACCACGTCCTCGCCAGCAATCGCAACGTCAATATCCTGGTCCTCGACACCGAGGTCTACTCGAACACCGGGGGCCAGCAGTCGAAGGCGACGCCTCTCGGCGCTTCGGCCAAGTTCGCCGAGGCGGGCAAGGAGGTTCCGAAGAAGGACCTCGGCCTCATCGCCATGAGCTATGGCAGCGTCTACGTCGCCCGCATCGCCTTTGGAGCCAAGATGGCGCAGACCGTCCAGGCTTTGCAGGAAGCCGAAGCGTATCCGGGACCGTCGCTGGTCATCGCCTACAGCCACTGCATCGCCCACGGGTATGACATGGCCATGGGGGTCGAGCAGCAAAAGCTCGCCATGAGTTCGGGCCTGTGGCCCCTGTACCGCTACGACCCGCGCCGGGTGAGTCGCGGCGAGCCTCCTCTCCACCTCGATTCGGGCCAGCCCAAGACGCCGCTCTCCGAATACGTCCGGAACGAGGGACGATTCCGGGTGGTCGAAAAGGCCGATCCTGCGAGGTTCCAGCATCTCCTCAAGTTGGCCGAGAGACACACCCGCCAGCGCTACGCGGTGTACCAGCAGCTCGCTGGGATCACCGTCCCCCTGGACGGGACGGCCGCGAAGACGGCTCCCGCACCCGCCCCGGAAAAGCAATGAAGAGGAAGGCGATGAATCTATCCACCCGATATCTCGGTCTCGATCTCCCTCATCCCCTGATTCCCGGGGCTTCGCCTCTGGCCGACCATCTCGACACCGTCCGTCAGCTGGAGGACGCGGGTGCGGCGGCCATCGTGCTGCGCTCGCTGTTCGAAGAGCAGATCTCCCGCGAGCAGACGAACGCCTTCCTCCACACCGAGACCCACAACGAATCCTCCGCCGAGGCCCTCTCCTACTTTCCCGCCCCCCAGAACTTCATGTTCGGACCGGAGGAGTATCTGAGTCACCTCGAAAAGGTGAAAGCCGCGGTCGCGGTGCCGGTGATCGCATCGCTCAACGGCTCCACCCCCGGCGGTTGGCTTGACTACGCGCCCCTCATCGAGGGCGCGGGCGCCGACGCCCTCGAACTGAACCTCTATCGCCTGGCCTTCGACCCGAAGGTCAGCGGCCAGGACGTGGAACGCGAAGCCGTGGATGTCGTTCGCGAAGTCAGGCGGACGGTTCGCTTTCCCCTGGCCGTGAAGCTCTCTCCCTTCTACTCGTCTCTCCTGCACTTCGCTCTCGAACTCGATTCCGCCGGCGCTTCCGGCCTGGTCCTGTTCAACCGGTTCTACCAGCCGGACATCGACCCGGAGGCGCTGGAGCTCAACCGGGGGCTCTCTCTCTCGGACCAGCGCGAACTCCCGCTCCGGCTGCGTTGGCTCGGCGCGCTTTCGGGCCAGGTGCAGGCTTCCCTCGCGGTGAGCGGCGGAATCCATGATTCGCGCGACGCGATCAAGGCGGTGATGGCGGGCGCCCACGCGGTGCAGGTGGTTTCCGCGCTCCTTCAGAAGGGGCCCGGGCACCTGAGCGTCCTGCTGCAGGGAATGAAGGACTGGATGAAGGAGTTCGACTGGGACTCCCTCGAATCGATGCGCGGCAACATGAACCTCATGCGGTGCCCGGACCCGGCGGCCTATGAAAGAGCGAACTACGTGCAGATGCTTCAGGGCTGGAGGAACCGGTAAGGTGAAGGAGAAGGCATCCCCCTGGCTCCATCACTGGATGAGGTGACTCAATGACCCTCAATAGAACCCGTATCGAACGCATACTCTTCCCCACCGACTTCTCCGCCTTCTCCACCCAGGCCCTCCGCCACGCTCTGGCCCTGGCCCGAAAGTTCAAGGCTCGTCTCAAGGTCATCCACGTCATCCCCCAGATCATGCAGGCCGCCGAATCGATGTACGCGACCGCGCCCTGGCTCCTCACCCCCGAAGCGCGGAAGAAAATCGAGGAGCAGATGCGCGGATTCATGTCCCCCGCGCGGGAGGCGCACCTCGACTACGAAGTCGCGGTGTGCGAAGGCGACCCCTGGCGGGAGATCCTGGCGGCGGCCGAACAGATGCAGCCGGACCTTGTGGTAATGGGCACCCACGGCCGGAACGGACTTGAACGCCTCTTCCTCGGATCCGTGGCCGAGAAGCTGATCCGCCGGCTTCCCTGCCCGGTGCTCACTCTCAGCCACGAGGAGGGACACACCTGGGAAGCTCCCGGCCTGGTGACCCGAATCCTGTGCGCCACGGATTTCTCGGACACCTCTGCCGAAGCTCTCGCTTTCGCCCTGACCCTGGCCGAAAAGAATCAGGCCGCGATCACGCTCCTTCACGTCATCGACAACCTGCCCGACATCGGCGACCCAAGGTACCCCTCGCTCCCCGTTCTCTCGAAGCTCCGGGAGGACTACGAGCAGAGCGCGCTGGAGCGGCTCGCCCAGACCATCGAACCCTTCGCGGAAAGGGCGGTGAAGATCGAAACGCGGGTGGCGGTCGGGCGCGCCTACAAGGAAATTCTGAGACTGGCGGTCGAAGACAGGGCCGATCTCATCGTGATCGGAGCCCAGGGACACGGTCCGGTCGAACACCTGCTTTCCGGTTCCAACGCTCAGCACGTGATCCGGCGGGCCACCTGCCCGGTGCTGACCGTTCGCCCAATGGCGTTCAAGAAGCTTTCGGGAAAAGACCAGCCCCATAGCCTGGCCCTGGCTTCGCCCCCGGAACCTCATTAGGAAGGGAGAGTCGGCCATGACTCGCAAACAGGCTCGCTCCAAGTCCGAACCGCGCGGCAAGACCCCGCCCACCGAGCCACCTCTCACCCGGGTGGAGGACATCATGACCCCCGAGGTGGTGTTCGTCCATCCCGACGACAGCGTCTCTCGCATCGCCCGATTGATGCATGACAAGGCGATCAGCGCGATTCCGGTGGTCGACGAAGGAGGACGCGTTCTCGGCATCGTCACCGATATCGATCTCATCGTGCGCAACACCCGCATCGCCCCGCCAGCCTTCCTTCCCGTCCTGGACGGCCGGATCCCCCTGGAAACGCCGGGCCACTTCAAGCGGCGGATGCAGCACATGGTGGGAAACAAGGCCCGGGACGTGATGACGGAGGACGTCATGACCGTCGGGCCCGAGGAGGATGTCGAGGCACTCGCGGAGCTGATGGTCAAGCGGCGAGTGAACGCCGTGCCGGTGCTGGAAGGCGGGCGTCTGGCCGGCATCGTGGCCCGGGCCGACGTGATTCGATGGATGGCCAGAGACGAGGACTGGACGTCGCCCCTCTAGCCCGGACGCCGTCCCTCCCCTGAAAAGCGGATCGGGCCTACTCCTCGCGAAGCGCCTCCACCGGTGCGACCTTCGCCGCCCTCCTCGCGGGCAGGGCGGTGGCGGCGAGGCTGACCCTCAGCAGGATCATCGGGATGACAGCGTTCGGAGAACCGGGCGGTTTTCGAGGATCGCGGGCAGGCGGCCAGGGACGCTGGCCCGCATCGACGTCTTCGGCGATTGGCGAGCGTACGTCGGCGAGGGGTCAGACGCGAGCCGCTACTCTGCGCGAAGGGCGTGAGCGGGATCCACGGAAAGGGAGCGGCGGGCGGGAATGTAGGCGGCGAGCAGGGCCGCGAACGCCAGTAGAACGCTGAAGCCGGCCACGGTCGCGACATCGACAGCGACAGCGCCCTGGAGCACGCTCGACAGGCCGGCTCCTCCGGCTATGCCCAAGATCCCTCCGACGATCAGCCCGGCCAGAGTCAGTCGCCCGGCCTGCGCCATGGTGAGCTTCAAGATGTCGCCTCGCGAGGCTCCGAGCACGAGCCGGACCCCGATCTCGAGAGTCCGCAGAGAGACCCGATAGGCCATGACCCCGTACACGCCGCTGAGAGCCAGAATGAGGGCCAGGACCGAGAGGGAGGTCATGATCCCGGCCACGAACCTGAGGCCAATCGTGGAGAGGGACAGGGAGTGCTTCATGCTCCAGACTTGGTACGCCGGTTGATAGGGATCGACCAAAGCAAGCGCCCGCTTGGCTGGGCCGGCCAGGGCGTCCACACCTCCCCGGACCTTGACCGCGAAGGTGATGTCCTCCCGCGGGATCTGGGCGTAGGGCTGGTAGATGGTCGGATAGTTTCGACGAGCGAACCACTGATGGACGACATCCCCGGAGACTCCGACCACGGTGAGCAAGGGCGCCTTCTCATCGCCGGCCTGGAATCTTCGACCCAGGGGGTCCTGTCCGGGCCAGTACTTGTCGGCGAACGACGTTGAAACCACCGCCACCTGCTGAGCCTGGGGCGACGCATCGTCTCTTTCGTTCAAGGCCCGACCGGACAGGATGGGAAGACGAAGAGTTTCGAAGTAGTCTGCCGACACCGCGCGCGAATCGACGACCGGAAGTTCCGAGTCGTTGAGGACCGGCGCGCCTTCAATGCGGATCGATCGCGAGGCGTTTGAATTGCGGGCCGGAAGTTCATTCGCGTAGGCGACGGATACCACTCCGGGAAGCGCGCGGAGCCGTGCCTCCACCTCTCTCGCGAATGTCCGGCGCGCTTCGGGCTCGCCGTACCTGGTTTCGGGCAGGGTCACCCGGAGGGCGAGAAGGTTTTCGGGGTCATAGCCTTGAGGGCCTTCGATCAGCGTCCACGCGCTGCGGGTGGCGAGACTGGCCACCAGAACCAGGGCCATAGCGGAGGCGATCTGGGCCACGACCAGAACGCTGCGGCCGCGCTGTCTGGAGGCGCCCTCCGTGTTCGCGCGACCCCCTTCCTTCAGGGCCGCGGTGAGGTCCGGGTTCGAAGCGCTTCGGGAAGGAGCGAGGCTGAAGACGAGAGAGGAGATACCGGCAAGCAAAACTCCGAAGAGCATCGCTCGTCCGTCAAGATCGATGCTGCTCCAACCGTTGAGGAAACGGGCGATCTCAACCGGCATGATTCCCCTGACCGCCCGAGTGGCGAGAGCGGCCACCGGAAAAGCGACCAGAAGCGACAGGATCGCGGTGACCAGACCCTCGGTCAGCAGCTGCCCCAGGATTCTGGAACGGGCCGCTCCCAGAGCCTGTCGGACCGCGACCTCGCGTCGACGCTCAGCGCCCCGGGCCAGGAGGAAGTTGGCCACGTTCACGCATGCAATCAGCAGCACCAGTCCCGCGGCCAGTTCGAAAAAGCCCAGAACGGGACGCATCCCTGGATCCTCGAACCCATGCGACAGCGATTCGATGGTGACGCTCCGGGCCTTGTTCGTGACCGGATTCTCCGCCTCGAGCCGCTGAGCCACGGTGGCGAGTTGCGCGCGCGCGCTGGTTATCGAAACGCCGGGCTTCAGCAGACCGATGGCGGTCAGGTAGTGCTTGTCGCGGGGCGCCGCGCCGGGCCCCAGGTCGGTCATGGGGGCCCACATCTCCGCCCCCTCTGGGAACATGAAATCCCGGGGAGCGATGCCCACCACGGAATAGGCCTGGCCGTCGACGCTGACCGTCCGCCCCAGTATGCCTTGGTCTCCCGCAAAGCTCCTCTGCCAAAGCCCGTGGCCAAGAATCACGCGCGGGCTCTCGCCCGCCCGCCCGTCACTGCCCAGAAAGGCACGGCCAAGGACGGGCTGGATCCCGAGGCTGTCGAAGAACTCGGGAGAGACCTTGAACCCTTGAGCGCGCTCCGGCGTCTCGACCCCGCGGATGTTGGCGTCCCAGTACTCCACGGCCACCAGGGTGTCGAAGACGCCCGCAGTCTGCTCCTTCCAATCCAGAAAATTGGCGGGCGAGACCGTCCACTGTTCCCAGGACTCCGCGTTGGGGTGAGTTTCCCAGAGCCGGACGAGGCGGCTCAGATTCGGGAAATCGAGCGGCCGCAGCACCATCGCGTCCACGATCCCGAACATGGCCACGTTGGCCCCAAGACCCAGGCCCAAAGTCGCCACCAGCAGCGCGCTCATCGCCTTCCGCCTCTTCATGGTCCGGAGCGCGAGCCGGACGTCGGAGAAGAAAGTGCTCCACATGGACTGGATGACGCTGCGAAGCGGCCAAAAGTTCCCCTGGCGATTCCCCGCCCGGCCCTATTTATCTCCCGGGTATTTGAAAGACTTGTCCGGATAGGCGGGCGGTTTCGGGACCGTCCGCGGATCCTTCTTGATCTCGGCCAGCAGATGCTCGATGGCCGCATCTAGTTGGGCGTCCTGCCCGTTGAAAGTGGCGTGCGGCGGATTGTCGACCACGATGTCGGGGTCGACCCCATGGTTCTCGATGAGCCACTCTCCCTCCGGACCGTAGACGCCCGTCATGGGCGCGCGCGCGATCCCGCCATCGGTCAGGCGATTGACTCCCGAAAGCCATACTTCGCCGCCCCAGGTTCGCACCCCGATGACTTTCCCCAGACCCAGACGGCGGAAGCCATCCGCGAAGGCCTCGCCGTCCGACGCGGTGTTCGCATCGACCAGGACCACCATGTGGCCGCGGGGCGCGAACTGCATGTTCCAGGAGGGCTCTCCAGCCCGACTCTTCCAGTACATCCAGGCCCGGCGCATCAGCTTCTCCAGGATGAAACTGTCGATGTTGCCTCCATTGTTGTGGCGCACATCGATGACAATGCCGGCGCGGTTGAAGGCCGGATAGAAGTTCCGGTACCAGGCGGTGATGTCGTTCGCGGTCATGGCCCGCAGGTGAACGTAGCCGAGCTGCCCCTTCGACTCTTGTTCCACCGCAAGCCTTCGGGAATGCTCCCAGTCGGTGTAACGCAGGTTCCGCTCGTCCGCGGTGGGCGTCACGATGACCTCACGCGACGCGCCTTTCGCCCCCCGCTTCAGCTTGAGCAGGACCTGGCTCTTCTCCTGGCCGCGGAGCAGCGCGTCGAACTGATCGACGGTTCTCGCATCGACACCATTCACGGCCTCGATCACATCGCCCACGCGGATGTCGAGCTCGGGGTCGGCGAGGGGAGACCGTTCGTCGGGATAGTCCGGGTCGTGTCGATAGATGTAGTCGACCCGGTAGCCGCCCGCCTTCAGGTCGCGCGCCAGGCGAGCCCCCAGACTGGGAACCTTGACGTCATCCGGCCCGGGCCTCATGTCGCCGCCTCGAACCGAGGTGTGCAGGACGCTCAGCTCGCCCACCATCCAGCCGATGAGGTCCGAGAGTTCCTCCCGGCTGGTGATTCGATCCACCAGGGGCAGGTGGCGCTTCAACACCGCATTCCAGTCGACGCCATGCATGTTCGGGTCGTAGAAGTAGTCGCGCTCCATCCGCCAGGCATCAACGAAGATCTGCTTCCAGTCCCCCCTCACATCGATGGGGAACGTCCAGTTGGCGAGATCGACCTTGGCTTTGCCCAGGTCCGTGGCCAAAACCGCCTTTGTGCCGGCCTCGATGATGTGCAGATCCGTGCGCCTTGTAAGAAGAAGCTTCTTCCCATCCGCCGAGAGTTCGTAGGACGAGACATCCTCGACCACCTTCACCGGCTTGGGCTCCTTGTTGGCGATCTCGAGAGCCATCAGATGGGTCTTGCCTTCGGCTCCGGTATCGGTGGCCAGCCAATAGAGAGCCTTCGCAGCCACGTTGAGGGTGTTGAAATCGCCCGAGCCCGCCGGCACCTCGTAGATGCGCTGATCGAGACCCTCGAGGTCGATGTCGACCATGGGAGCCGGCGCGGGGGTGGGACGCGGCGACGCGGCGGGGCTCGCCGCGGGCTTGGCCGCGACCGGGATCTCCGGCTTGGAGTCATCCTTCTCTCCGGCCTCTGGATGGAGTTCGTCCGCGGGCTTGAAGGGCGAGCGGAGTCCGGCCTGGAGCGCCACCTGGTAGAGCTTGATGGGCCGATCGAAGAAGGGCTCGGGTTGACGGGGGCCCCAGGGGGCTCCCACCACCGATTCCAGGTTGCGGTCGGAGAGGAAGTAAAGCCATTCCCCGTCGGGACTCCAGGAGGCGCTCACGCTGTTCACCCGATCGCTCGTCACCTCGGTGGTTCTCCTGGTCTCGACGTTGTAGAGCAGGATCTGGGCGAAGCTGTTGAGCGCCGACTGCGACCAGGCGATCCACCGGCTGTCCGGCGACCAGGCAAGGTCGAAGCCGCCCTCGCGGTTGGGGGCAAACATGGTCTGCTCCGAGGTCGCGACGTTCAGCAGCCACACCCCGTTGTTATTGTCGGTGTAGGCGATCCACTTGCCGTCGGGCGAGGGATGGCCATCGAAGCGCAGCACCTTGCCGTCGCGGGTGAGCGCTTTCTCAGCGCCCACTCCGTTCGCCGGCAACGTGGCGAATTCCAATTCGCCACTCAGATCGGACAAGGCGAGGAGGCTCTTGCCATCGGGCATGAAACGGACATCGCGATAGCGCACGCCGGGCTGGCGCGAGGCCGTGACCAGCCGGCCGGAACCGGCGGGAGCCACGAACACCCGGCCGCGCGCGGTGAGAACCACCGAGTCCCCTTTCGGGTGCAGGTGCGCGGACGTGATCAGGTCCGTCGGCTTGTTCACCCACTTCTCACGCAACTGATCGAAGTCGGAGGGCAGGGTGATGGGAATCAGGCGTTCGGCCCCGGTGCTGATGTCGTGGAACCACAGGTCGGCGCCCACCTGATAGACCAGGTGCCCGGCGTCCATGGACGGCTGCTTGACGTCCCAGCCCGAGTGCCTCGTGTGCTGGCGCAGGTCGCCGCCGCCCTCGTCCATCGACCAGATGTTCATGGTGCCGTCGCGGTCGCTCACGAAGTACACCCGGCCGTTCCACCACCGTGGCGAATGACTCTCGCCGGGGTAGCTGTGAGTCAGGACCTGGGCTTCGGCGTCGCCTTGGGTGAATTTCCAGATCTTGCGCGCCTGTCCTCCCTTGTATCGCTTGGTCACATTGTTATGAAAGGCGGGACGGACGAAGTACAGGGTGCGGCCGCTCGCGTCGTACGAGCCTTCGGAGGCCTGACTGAGCGGCACCCGGGCGCGGTCTCCGGTCGTGAGGTTCACCGTGACCAGCTGAGCGTCGGGGAGGGTGGCGAAATGCTGGGTCGTGTAGACGAGTTCGCCCGAAGGCGTCCAGCTGGTGGCGGTGGAGGTCTCCGTCTCGTAGGTGCGGCGGACCGGCACGCCGCCCTCCAGGGGCATGGTGAAGACCTCGGCCGGGCCCTCGTAGCGCGCGGTGAAGGCCACGGTCCTGCCGTCGGGCGAGAGGATCGGGTCTGACTCCTGGGCCGGGTGAGTAGTGAGCCGGCGGGCCAGGCCGCCATCGGTGGAAACCGTCCAGAGGTCGCCTTCGGCCGCGAACACGATGGTCTTTCCGCGCAGGGTGGGGAAACGATAGAAGCCCTGCGCGCCCGGGTCGGGCCGCTGCGGCTGGGCCCCCACGCCTGGAACCGTCGACATCAGGAAAGCGGCAACGAGAACGGAGAGAATCGGACGCTTCATGCTCGGGGTCTCCTGGAGGTGAAAGGGCTCGGACCGAAAGCCTAGCGGTTTTGTGGCCGCTCCGTTGACCGACCTTCCGGCCCCCGCATGCTGATCCGGTTCATGAACCTTTCAAAGCGGATTCTGTCCCCGCGGGGGTGGGCCAGGCGAGCGAGATCACCCTGCGCGACGAGGGCCAGCGTCCCACCGCAACGGTGAAGTAGTCCTTTCGCCATCAGGGCGGCCCCGAGGCTGATTCGCTTCGGGTCAACCACCGCCTCTAGACTCCGCCCTTCGCTTTTCCGAGGGGAGAGAGTTTGGAGATCGTTCATCAACTTTTGTGGTTCCTGAAGCCCGAGGGCATTCAGTGGCTCATTCAGACGGGTGGGCTCCCGGTTATCTGCCTGATCATCTTCGCGGAGACGGGCTTTTTCGCCCTGCTCCCCGGAGACTCCCTCCTCGTGCTGTGCGGGATCTTCGCGGCCACGCCGGGATCCGACGGCCATCCTCTGCTGCCCCTGTGGGCGCTGCTCACCATTGTCCCGGTCTGCGGCATTCTCGGCGACCAGGTCGGCTACTGGATCGGCTCCTGGTTCGGCAGGACGCTCTACACCTGGAACGACAAGAGCCTGCTCGGGATTCCAATCTACCGGCGCGCCTACCTGACCAGGACCGAGGACTTCTATGGCCGCTGGGGGACCTTCTTCGTGGTCGCCGGGCGCTGGGTTCCCATCGTCCGCACCTTCGCGCCCATTGTCGCAGGCATGGTGAGGATGCGTTTCGCCACCTTCATCGCCTACAACGTGGTGGGTGCCTTCACCTGGGTATGGAGCATGGTGCTCGCCGGCTATTTCCTGCCCCCCATTCTGAAGACAATGGCTCCCGGCTTCGATCTCGCCCGCAATATCGACAAGATTGCCATCGTGATCATCGCCTTGTCCTTGGTGCCCATCGCCTGGACGGTGTACAAGGAACGCCAGGTCGTCAAGTAACGTGAGGGGACAGGAGATGGCACGAGGATTCGGACGGCGAAGATTGCTGGGCGGGGCGCTGGCGGCAGCGCTGATGCTGGCATCGCCTTCCGGGGCCGGAGAGATCGGGGCCTTCCTGACCCTGCCTACGCCGACCATGGACTGGGGCACGGGATTCGGGTTTCATGCCGCTTTCATCTCCCTCCCCTTCCTCCAGGCAGGCGGCGAATTCGCGCGCATGAAAGGCGAGGACCCGCTGGCCTCGGTGGAGACCTACAGCGCTCAGGTGGAGTTGAATCCCCCCTCGCTCAAGGTCTCCCCCTTCATCGGTCTGGGCCTGGGCGCCTATCGCCAGAAGTACGACACGGTGAGCGACTGGGGTAGCGTCAACTCCATCTTCGGCGGCTTGCGCGTGCCCATCGGGGCGGCGCGATTGCGGGCGGAGTTCCGGAAGGTCAGCCTCTCCGGAACGCCGCGGGTCAATGTCGACAAACGCTTCTCTGTGGGAATCAGCTTCCGCTTCTAGGGTCCCGGGGCTGGCTCGTCCACGACCGGAGGTCGGCTAGGCTCTGGCGGTGCCGAAAACGAAACTCAGGCCCGTGAAGAAGGGGAGGCAGAGCGTGAATTCAAAGGTGAGCCGCCGTACCTTCGTGGGAGCTGCCGTCACCGCGGGGGCAGCGGGCACAGCCGGGGCCGGGCCGGGGGCGCCAGTCCGGAGCGGAACTGCCCGGTCTGCGGCACCACCCCCAGCCGGCCGGACCTTTGACGCCGCCATCGTGGGCGCGGGCGTATTTGGGGCCTGGACCGCATGGCACCTCCAGACCCAGGGAAAGCGCGTGGCTCTCATTGACGAGTACGGTCCGGCGAGTTCGAGGGCCAGCTCCGGCGGCGAGACCCGGGTCATCCGCATGGGCTACGGCTCCCAGGAGATCTACACCCGGATGTCGTGGGACTCGCTCGCGCAATGGAAGAAACTGCAGCAGGCCACCGGGGAGCGACTGTTCACGGAAACGGGGATGCTCTTCATGGCCCGCGATCGCGACGCCCTCACCATGGACTCGGTGGAGACCCTCAAGAGGGTGGGAATTCCGCATGAAAGGCTGGAGCGCGCCGATCTGGTGGCCCGCTATCCCCAGATCGAGTTCGGGCCGATCACCTGGGCTCTCTCCGAGCCCCGATCGGGTGCGCTGTTCGCGCGCCGGGCGGTTCAGGTGGTGGTGCGCGAGTTCGAGAAGGCGGGCGGTGAACTGATCCTGGGAAGGGCCGAGGCCCCGGCCACCGATGCCGCGGTCACCTCCGTCAGGGTCGGCGAGAGTTCGGTGGCGGCCGCGAACTTCGTATTCGCCTGCGGTCCCTGGCTCGGGAAGGTCTTCCCGGAGATCCTCGGCGACCGCATCTTCCCCACCCGCCAGGAGGTCTTCTACTTCGGCATCCCCCCGGGTGACGACCGCTTCGCTCCGCCGAAGATGCCCACCTGGATCGATTTCGGCGCCGAGATCTACGGTCTGCCGGATCTGGAAACCAAGGGCTTCAAGGTCGCGATCGACAAGCACGGGCCGAAGTTCGACCCCGACCTGGGCGAGCGCATCGTCACCGAGGAGAGCAAGGCGCTGGTGAAAAGCTTCGTGGCCGAACGGTTCCCCGGCCTCGGGGGCGCGCCGATCGTGGGCTCTGAAGTCTGCCAGTACGAAAACTCCTCGAACGGCGACTTCCTGGTGGACCGCCATCCGAAGCACTCGAATGTCTGGCTGGTGGGCGGCGGCTCGGGACATGGCTTCAAGCACGGCCCCGCGCTGGGCGCCTACGTGGCCGAAAGGGTCACGAAGGGGGGCCCCACCGACCCGAAGTTCTCACTGGCCACGAAGGACAAGGTTCAGGCGCGCGCCGTTCACTAGTGTCCTGCCTCACAAGTACGTGGCACATGCGAGTGTCGAGGCGCCCGGAGCGCAAGGCGCCGAGGAGGCCGCATATCCAGCATATGCAACGACGAGCAACGCGG
>JAQBHL010000114.1:0-2624 GCA_032127745.1 Acidobacteriota bacterium | reverse complement strand
TCGGGCGTGATCTGGCGCTTCTTGGGGTTGTACAGGACGTTCGACAGGACCGCCTGGGCCAGCTCGATGGAGATCGGCATCGCGCCCATCGAGGCATAGGCCACGATCCGGTTCAGGGCACCCTCTAGCTCACGGATGTTGCTCACCACCTTGCGGGCGATGAACTCCATGACGTCCGAGGTGATCGGAACGCCTCCTTCCTCGGCCTTCGCCCGAAGGATCGCGATCCGGGTTTCGAGGTCCGGGGCGGTCAGGTCGGCGATGAGGCCCCACTCGAATCGGCTCCGGAGCCGCTCCTCGAGCGTGAGGATCCCCTTCGGGGGCCGATCCGAGCTCAGGACGATCTGCTTGCCATCCTCGTGGATCGTGTTGAACGTATGGAAGAACTCTTCCTGGGTCCGTTCCTTGTCCGCGATGAACTGGATGTCGTCGATGAGGAGGAGGTCGATCCGCCGGTAGCGCGCCCGGAAGTCGTCGATCTTGCCCTGCTGGATCGAGGTGATGAATTCGTTGGTGAACTTCTCGGATGTCGCGTAGACCACGCGCTTTCGGGGAAACTTCGCCATGACCTGGTTGCCGATCGCATGCATCATGTGCGTCTTGCCCAGGCCCACCCCGCCATACAGGAAGAGCGGGTTGTAGGCGTGGCCTGGGCGCTCTGCCACGGACAGGGAGGCCGCGTGGGCGAGGCGGTTGGCGGAGCCCACAATGAAGTTCGCGAACGTGTACCGCGGGTTGAGATTCGTCGCGCCGCCCTCGCCGCCGACGCGGGTGGCTTCCACCCGAACGTGCTGCGAGCTGGGGGTGGCAACCGGGCGCTCCGGCAGAACCGGCGCGGCAGGCCCATCCTCGTCGTCGGCCACATCCGGGGCGGTTCCGACCACGAACTCGACCTGAACGCTGTAGCCCACGATGCGGGCCAGGGTCTGGGAGATCAGCGAGCGGTAGCGGCTCTCCAGCCAATCCTTCGCGAACCCGTTGGGCACGGCGATGCGGAAACGGTTGTCGGCAACATCCACGAGCGTCGTGTCGCGGAGCCAGGTTTCGAAGTTCGCCGGTGAGAGGGAAACCTGAAGTTCCCCAAGGGCGGCGCGCCAGACCTGTTTCGCATCCATTCGTCGATGACGGCTCTCTGTTGTCGTTGTGATGGACCGGCGACCGAGACACGCTTCAAGAGGCTGTACCGGAACGCCGCTGGGGTAGCACCGAGCTGCCGGAACTCAGGCTCCGGGCCGGCTCCGGCCCCTTCACCCGGACCGCGAAACGGACAGCCTAGGTAGCGAGGGTTCCGAAAGATAGCACCGCACCGTGCGGCCTCGCAAGGCGAATCCGCGATACCCCTGGGGAGTATCGCCTCATGGCCCACTCGCCGACCGAGCCCGGAGGGGATTCTGATTGCCCTGTCACCACGTGCCGGGCGAGGCAGGCAAGAGGGCACGGTCCTCGCGCGGGCGTCCCCGCCCCCAACGCCACCATGTTTGACACTCCTTCCGGGGCCGTCCTATCATCCCCCGGACGACGAACGCGCCATGCGCCGATGGGCGCTCGGCGCGTTTACGTGCCTTCAGGGGTCATGCAGACCACGAAAACCCCGAGGCCTGATGGAGAGGATCCCGCGCAGTCCCGATGAAGCAGACGTTCCAGCCCAAGAAGCGACATCGCGCCAAGGAACACGGTTTCCGCGCCCGGATGAGGACCGCGGGCGGCCGCCGAATTGTGGCCGCGCGCCGCGCTCGCGGCCGGAAGCGCCTGACGGCCTGACGGACGAGCGCGCCCGACTTCGGTCGCGCCTCGGAATGCTCTCCCGTCCCCAGGACTTCGCGGCCCTCCAGGAGCGCGGGACCATGCGGTCCCACCCGCTCCTTGCGGCCCGGATCCTGCGGACCGACCTCGAGACGACAAGGTTCGGTATGGCGACCGGGCGAGTGCTTGGCTCGGCCGTCGTTCGAAACCGCGTCCGGCGGCGCATCCGCGAGGCACTGAGGGCTCTGGGGCCGTCCATCCAGCCGGGCTGGGACGTTCTCCTCGTCGCCCGGCCGGCGCTTGTTGACGCCGACTACGAGACACTGGTCAAGACGCTCCGCCGACAACTCGCTCGCGGCGGCGTTCTGGAAGGGAGCAACGGGTGAAGCGTATCGGCATCGGGTTGATCCACCTGTACCGATTCCTGTTCTCCTGGCTCCCGTCTTCGTGCCGCTACGAGCCCTCCTGTTCGCGCTACACCGAGCAGGCAATCGAGCGCTACGGTCTGTTCCGGGGCGGATGGATGGGGGCGCGCCGGATCGCGAGCTGCCATCCGGGCAATCCCGGCGGCTACGACCCCGTCCGCTGAGCGAAGGATGTTGATGACTCTCCCTACTCGGCTGGCCCGTTTCGCCCCGGTGCTCGCCATCGCGCTCATGGTCCTCCTTGTCGCGGCCTGCGCCCCGGGCGAAGCGCCGAGCCTGGCTCCGGGCGTGACCGCGCCGCCGACGGAGACGCCGCAGGCCGGCATCGCTCTCAGTCCGGCCCAGCCAGACAATCCGCTCGGCCTGCTCGCCTGGCTCTTCACGCCGATCTTCCAGGTGTTCTTCATCACCCTGACCCTGCTGGACCGGGCGACCGGCAACATTGCCGTTGCCATC
>JAQBHL010000113.1:0-10901 GCA_032127745.1 Acidobacteriota bacterium | reverse complement strand
TCTCCTGCTGTTTCTCGCTCTTCTGGGGCTCCTTCTTTCCGTCTTCCGGGTTGGGCTGGTCCTTCTTCTGGTCCTGGCCCTTCTTGTCGTCCTTCTTCTCTTCCTGTTCCTTCTTCTGTTGCTCCAGTCGACGAAGGGTGATTTCCAGATTTCGGCGGGCGCCAGGATCGTCCGGCCTCAGGCGCAGGGCGTCGCGATAGGCCGCGACCGCGGCGGGCAGCTGCTGGGCGCCCAGAAGCGCATTTCCCAGGTTGTAGTCGCTCTCGAACCCGAGATCGTTCTGCTCCCGGGTGAGGGCGGTGAAGGTCTCGATGGCCTCGGGCGCCTTGCCGGCCTTCGCCTGAGCCACCGCTTCGTTGAAGCGGGTGGCCGGTGCGCCCGGCCGGGCCGCGCGCGCCCTCTCGAAAGCAGCCAGCGCCTCGGCGGTGTCCCCGCTCTGGTAGGCCTTGAGGCCCTTGTTGGTCTCGCGCGAAGGACGGGCCAGGATTTCGTCCTTGAGGTCGGCGTGCGCCCCGGGCGCCATCAGGAGCAGGAGGGCCGCCAGAACAGGCGCGCGCTTCCTCCGAAAGCGCTCCATAAGGACCGGTCCGAAGAATGCGAACAGGAAGGAGACGAAGGACAGGCCCAGCGGAATCTGGAAGCGCTCCTTCTTCCGGAACGAGAATTCGCTCGCCATCTGTTTGTTCTCCATGGCCTCGATGGCGGAGGCGATGACGGGGAGGGAGGTGTTGTTGGGTGACACCTGGGTGGACTCGCCTCCGGTGGCCTGCGCGAGCCGAATCAGGTTCTCGCGGTTGAGCCGCGATATCACCGGATCGCCGTTCTCGAGCTTGTAGCCGCTGCGTGCGCCGCTAGCGTCCGTGTTCGGAACCGGACCGCCCTGGCTGGATCCGGCGCCGACCGTATGGATCACCACCCCGGCCTTTTTCGCCGCCGCCACCGCCGCATCGAGGCTCTCCTCGAGATCCTCGCCGTCCGAAACCAGAACAATCACTCGGTTGGCCCGGCTGGGATCGACGAAGGTGGCAATGCCGGCCTCGATGCCGGAGAGGAGATTCGAGCCGGGGCTGGGCACAAAACCCGGTTCAAGGGTTTCGAGAAAGAGCGCCACCGCGTCAGCGTCGAGGGTCAGGGGCACGAGCGGATAGGCCTCGCCCTCGAAAGCCACCAGGGAAAAGCGATCCCCGGCGAGCCTGGTCATCAGGGCCAGCAGGCCTTGCCGGGCCAGGAAGAAGCGATTGGGCGACACGTCCTCGACGGACATCGAAAGCGAGGTGTCCAGCACGAGGGCGACATCCACTCCGGATCGCTCGACCCGCTCCCGCACGATTCCCCATTGCGGTCGGGCCAGGGCGAGGACAAGGAAGAGAGCACCCGCTACCAGAAGCGCGCGGCGCAGCGCGGCGGTCCGCGGCGGGAAGCGGCGCCCAACGCGTTCGAACATGGAAGGGGTCACGAGCGTTTCCATCCGTTCCCGGTCCTTGCGATGGATGACCACCCCCAGCCAGGCGAGGAAGGGGAGGATCAGGAGGGCGACGAGCCACACGGGAGAGGCGAGGGTCATCGGGCGCTCAAGCAGGAAGCACGCGCAGGCCGCGCGTCCAGAGGAACCCGGACAAGAGGAGGAGAAGCAGCGCGGTGGTCAGGAAGGGCGGAAAGAGTTCCTGAAACCTGCGGAAGGACACGCTCTTGAGACGGCTCGTCTCAAGGGCGTCGATGCGGGCGAAAATGTCCCGAAAACTCGACTCGTCGGTGGCGGAGAAAAACGCGCCCCCGGTTCGCTCCGCGATCTGCTTGAGCAGGTCCTCGTCGATGGGAACCTCCATGTTCACGGTACGGGACACGATGCGGCCGGTGAAGGGATCCTGCGCCCGGACCGGGATCGGAGCGATACCGCCCTTGCCGACTCCCACCGTGTAGATCTTGACCTGCATCGCCTTCGCGATGTCGGTGGCGGTCTGGGGATCGATCTCTCCGCTGTTGTTCGCCCCATCGGTGACCAGCACGATCAGCTTGGTCTTCGCCTCCGACTTGCTCAACCTGGACAGCGCCGTGGCCAGGCCCGACCCGATGGCGGTGCCGTCGGGCAATCTGTCCAGAGCCACATCCTCGAGCTGCCTCAGGAGCAGGGCCTGGTCTGTGGTCGCGGGAGACTGGGTGATCGCCCGGCCCGCAAAGACGACCAGTCCCACGCGGTCGCGCGTTCGCTTCCTGATGAAGTCGGTCACCACGGACTTCGCGACCGAAAGGCGGTTGTCGGGCTGAAAATCCTGGGCCGCCATCGATCCGGACACGTCCAGGGCGACCACGATGTCGACGCCTTCGGTGGTGAGTTGATCCCGACCCAGGCCTCTTTGCGGGCGCGCCAGGGCGATGACCATGAGCGTCAGGGCAAGGGCAGCGAGCCAAACCGGGAGATTCCGGAACCGAGTGCGCCAGGTGGGTCGGAGGGAGCCGGCCATGGAGGTCCGGGGGAGACTGAGTCTGGGCTCGAAGACCTCCAGACGGCGAGACACGAAGGCGAGGAGAAGTGGAAGGGGCAGGAGAATCAGCCACCAGGGCGTCTGGAACTGGAGCGCGGAGAAGGGCATCACGCCGTCTTCCTGCGATCCGCATCACGCGTTTCGATTTCCGTCTCCACCCGTCGCAACCGGTCGATACGGCCCACCAGCTCGCGGGCGAGCTGGAGCTGGCGATCGGCGTTCGACGCATCGGAGGAGCCGCCGAATTTCACCAGATCCGCGGAGGTGACGAGCTCCCGAAGCCCCACTGCGTGAGGCGCCGTCCAGGCGTGGGCTTTCACGAAGGCCAGGGTCTCCGTGGAGGTCATCTCGAGGACGGGTGCGTCGAGGCGCCGTTCGAGGTACGTCTTCACAATCTGGATCAACTGGATGTAGAACGTCCTCGGCTCCAGGGTGGACCGCCCCGCGGCGAGAGCTTGAAGGCGGGTGAGGGTCTCTTCTTCGGGCGAAACGGCAGGGGTGACGCGGGGCTCGACCGGTTTCTTCGGGAATCGGAGGCGGCGGATGAGCAGCGCCAGCAAGGCGACCAGAAGCAGGCCGGCTAGGCCGCTGGAGATCCAAAAGGCTCTCGAGACGAGGACCGGAACAGGGGGCGCGAAATCCGCAGGGGCCGGGTTCTCGTCGCTGGGGTCCAGGGTGGAAATGACGTTGAGGGGAAAGGGAGGGCTCTTGACGGAACCGGTGGAGCCGTCTGAAAGTTTGTACTGAACCTCGATCTCCGGAATGCGCGCCTCGGACCCGAGGGTGAAGACCTGGGCGTCATAAACCGCGGTACTCGCCATCGCGCTGAGAGGTCGCGACTGAGTCAACTCCACCGATCCGGTGTTGATCTCCCGGGGGAATTCGAAGGTCGTGGTGCTGGCCCCTCGAGCTTCGAGAGTCACTTGAAACCGCTCGCCGATGGAAACGTTGGAGGTGCTGGGACGGACCTCCAGGGTCGGCAACGGAAGCCCAGCCTGGGCCAGGGCCAGGAACACGGAGATGCCGAGAAGCGACTTCAACGACGCCGCTCCCTTCTCTTGAAGAAGCCCTGAAGCGGGCGATCGTAGGGCTCCGAAGTGGTGAGGGGAAGGGAATCGACTCCGCACTGCCTCAGGCCGGCTCGCGTTTCCTCCACATTGGGGGGCATCAGGGCGGAGCGCACGCTGGGATCGCTGGTGTCGAGGACGACCAGTTCCCCGGTTTCCGGGTCGGTGAGGCGGACCAGGCCCACGTCGGGAATCGAGGTCTCCAGCGGGTCCCGAAGATGGAGGGCGAAGACATCATGCTTCCGTCTGAGCGCCGCGAGTCCCTTCTCATAGCCGTGGTCCTGAAAGTCCGAGATGAGGGCCACGATCGACCTTCGTTTGAGAATCCCGCGCGCGAACCGGACCGCTTTCTCTATGGAGGTGCGGTTGGAACGAGCCTGGTGCACCAGGGTATCCCGGACGATACGCAGAGCGTGCATCTCGCCTCTCAAGGGAGGAATGAACATCTCGACCTGGTCGGAGAACAGCACCGCGCCCACGCGGTCCTTGTTGGCCACGGCCGAAAAGGCGAGGACGCCGGAGATTTCGGCGGCGAGATCGCGCTTGGCCAGATAGCGCGAACCGAAAGAGGAGGAGCCCGAAATGTCGATGAGGAGAAGAAGGGTGAGGTCGCGCTCCTCGACGTATTTCTTGACGTGGGGGAGGCCGGACCGCGCGGTCACGTTCCAATCGATGGTGCGGACATCGTCACCCGGCTGATACTCCCGGACTTCGGCGAACTCCATCCCGCGACCCTTGAAGGCCGCGTGGTAGCTGCCGACAATGCCGGAATCGAGGATCAGGCGGGTGTGCAGCCGGATCCTTCGGATCTTTCGCAGTGTCTCTCGGTCAAGTGTGGACACGGTTCAGTTTCTCGAAGGCCGCGGCCCGGAGTTCAAGGGACTTCGACGCGTTCCAGGATGCGATCGACGATTGCGTCGCTGGTCACATTCTCGGCCTCGGCCTCATAGGTGAGCAGGATTCTGTGCCGAAGCACGTCGCGCGCGATCTCCTTCACGTCTTCGGGCACGACGTATCCCCGACCGCGCAGGAAGGCCACGGCGCGGGCGGCCTCGGAGAAGGCCAGGGTCCCGCGCGGAGACGCGCCGAAGCTGATCAGGTGGGACAGATCCCCGAGACCCACCTCGCGCGGCTTGCGGGTGGCGGTCACGACGTCGACGATGTAGTTGCGAACCCGTTCATCCAGATGAATGTTTCGAACCAGTCGGGCCAGAGCCAGGACGGAGGCCTGGTCCATTCGCTTCGAAACGGCAAGTTCTTCGGGCGAAACCAGGAGCATCCGATCGAGGATCTGTCGCTCCTCTTCCTTTTTCGGGTAGTCGATGCGGACCTTCATGAGGAAGCGGTCGACCTGGGCTTCGGGAAGGGGGTAGGTCCCTTCCTGCTCGATCGGGTTCTGGGTGGCGAAGACCAGGAAGGGCTCGGGCAGTGGATAGGTGCTGTCGCCAATGGTGACCTGCCTCTCCTGCATGGCCTCGAGGAGCGCCGACTGAACCTTGGCGGGGGCGCGATTGATCTCGTCAGCCAGCACCAGATGGGCGAAGACCGGCCCCTTACGGACGGTGAATTCTCCGGACTTGGGCTGGAAGATCAGGGTTCCCACCAGATCGGCGGGGAGAAGGTCGGGAGTGAATTGAATCCTCGAGAAGGAAAGGTCGAGAACCCTGGAAAGGGTCTTGATGGCCAGGGTCTTGGCGAGCCCGGGAACTCCCTCGACCAGAAGATGACCGCGACACAGGAGCGCCACCAGGAGCCGGTCGACCAGCGCGGGCTGGCCCACGATGACCTTCCGGATCTCGGTGGCCGCGGCCTGGACGCGCATGGACTGCTCGCGCACGACGTCATTGAGTTGGGGGATATCGGGTTGTGTCATGGGCCTTCTTCTGTCATGGGCCTTCGGGGAGTGTGGTCTGGAGGAGGGATGGGCCGCAGACTAGAAGCGGGCGGGTCTGCAGGTCACCTGGTAGCTGGTCCAGGTCTGGCCGCTTCCAAGCACGATGTCGTATTGATCATTCCATTCGTTGGTGGTTTTGACCGCGATCTCATCTTTCGGGCGACCCTGCGCGGCGCACAGGCCCCGGGTCCGCAGAACGCGGGCCACTTCCTGCACATACGCGTCTTCGCTTCGGACGTTGGGGCCGTCAAAAAGGTCGGGGCGGGTCCTCAGGACCTCTGCCTGGGCGGTCTCGACCTGGACCTGGAAACTCGGGGTCTCGGCCCGGCAGGGCGAACCCTCGGGCATGGGAGGGAGGGAGCAGGAGCCGCCAGGCGGCGGGGTGGCGGGAACGGCTGAAGCGGTTGGAGACGCGCCTGGGGGGGGCGGGTTGGTGGGGCTGGGGCTGGGCACGCCAATGATGACCGTTCCCGTGGGCGGAGCCGGCGGAAGCGGGGCTTCGGGGGGGTTTGGATTGGTGGCGGGCACTTCCACCTGCCCGAGCTTCTTGCAGGCACTCGCGCCCATCATGAGCAGAAGACCGATCCCTATGACTCGGAGGGCGCTGAAACGAGACGTGGGCATTGGGACCTCAGTTTAGCCTTCGGCCGGCGAAGGGCCGTGGATCAGCATGGCATCGCCGTAGCTGTAGAACCGATAGCCTTCCCGGATCGCCTCGCCGTAGGCGTGGAGAATGGCCTCACGGCCGGCGAAGGCAGAGACGAGGAAGAGCAGAGACGATTGGGGGAGGTGGAAATTCGTGATTACGGCGTCAACGGCCTGGAATTGGTGGCCGGGCCGGATCACCAGACTGGTTTCGCCCGGGCCCGCCATCAACCCCTCGGGCTGGACCGCACTTTCCAGCGTTCTTACGGTGGTGGTGCCGACCGCTATGACGCGATGACCACCCGCTCGCGCGGCGGCGTAGGCCTCCGCGGTGTCGTCCGGGACGAAGTATGGCTCCGGCGGGACGCGATGGTCGGCAATGTCCTCGGCGTCTACGCGCGCGAAAGTTCCCGGACCGACATGAAGCAGGATCTCGTGAACGCGAACCCCCCTTCCCCGGAGCCGGGCCAGGAGGGCCTCGGTGAAGTGCAGGCCTGCGGTGGGCGCGGCGACGCTGCCGGGCTCTTTCGCGAAGACGGTCTGGTATCGATCTCTATCCAGGGGCCCATCGGCGCGATCGATATAGGGGGGAAGCGGCAGATGGCCCAGCCGCTGGAGGAGCTCCAGGAGGTCGGAGCGGCCCTCAAATCGCATCGTGCGAGCGCCGTCCGGATGGATCGAGACGACTCGGCAGGATTCGACGTCTCCCAGCCTGACCACAGCCCCGATCTGAAGCTTCCGGCCCGGGCGAACGAGGGCGCGGAACTGTCCGTGGTCTTCAGGCTCCGGAAACAGATAGAGGACCTCGGCGCGCCCTCCACCCCGGGTCGTGCCCAGGAGGCGGGCCGGCAGAACCCGGCTCCGGTTGACCACCAGCAGGTCTCCGGCTCGGAGAAGATCGGGCAGGGCGAGGAAACGAGAGTGCGCCAGTCCCCCGGTGACCCGGTTGAGGACCAGAAGCCTCGACGCGTCCCGATCCTGAAGAGGGACCTGCGCGATGCGGTCCGGCGGCAGGTCGAAATTGAATTCCCGGGTCTTCAGAACAGCTTCTTCTGCGGGCGCCCGGCCCCTTCTCGGTCGAGGCCAAAGTGTCGGTACGCGTGGGCCGTGGCCATCCGGCCGCGGGGGGTGCGGTCGATGAAACCGATCTGAAGAAGATACGGCTCGAAGATGTCCTCGATGGCGTCCGCCTCTTCCCCGATCGAGGCGGCGAGGGTTCCGAGACCCACCGGACCGCCGCCGAACTTTTCGATGATGGTCAGGAGCAGCTTTCGGTCGATTTCATCGAAGCCGAAGTCGTCGACAGCCAGGAGCTTCAAGGCATCGTCGGCCACCGGCCCGGTGATGCTGCCCTGGGCCCGGACCTGAGCGAAGTCGCGCACCCGGCGAAGCAGACGGTTCGCGATGCGTGGCGTGCCACGGCTCCGGCGGGCGATTTGAGCAGCGCCTTCTTCGTCGAGAGGCACTCCCAGGAGGCGGGCGGATCTGGTGACAATGATCTGAAGGTCGTCCGCCGTATAAAGGTCCAGGCGCATGACGATCCCGAAGCGGCTGCGCAGAGGTGCGGTCAACAGTCCGGCGCGGGTGGTGGCCGAGATTAGGGTGAAGGGCTTGAGGGGAACTCTCATCGACCGGGCCCCGGGGCCGGTTCCGATCATCAGGTCAAGGCTGAAGTCCTCGAGTGCCGGGTAGAGAATTTCCTCGACCTTGGCGTCAAGCCGGTGAATTTCGTCGATGAAGAGGATCTCTCGATCGTCCAGGGCGGTCAGAAGGGCAGCCAGGTCGCCGGCGCGCTCCACTACGGGCCCGGAGGTCGTCTTGATGGGCACGCTCAACTCGTTTGCGATCACGTGGGCCAGGGAGGTTTTGCCCACCCCCGGGGGGCCGAAGAGGAGGATGTGGTCCAGGGCCTCGCCTCGGTTCTTCGCGGCCTCGATGGAGACGCTGAGGTTCTCGACTACGTGCCGCTGACCTATGTAATCTGCGAGACGAAGGGGTCGGAGGGAGACATCGAAGCGGACATCGTCGTCGAGTGGCGTGCGCGAAGTGAGCCGGGGATCAGCGGAGGTCATGGTTTACCGACGGGAGATGACGCGCAGGGCGTCGCGGAGGAGGTCCCCGAGAGATGCCTCGGGTTGGAGACGGAGGACCTCCGTTGCCGCTCTGTCCGCTTCGGCCGATGAGTAGCCGAGGTTGGCCAGGGCCGAGAGTAGGTCGTTTCGCTTCGGTGAAGGGGCGCGGGGTTCGGAGGCCTCGGTGTGAAACGAAGCGATCTTGTCCTTGAGCTCGAGAATCAGGCGCTCGGAGGTCTTCTTGCCGACGCCCGGAACCCGCGTGAGTCGGGCCACATCGTTGGCTCGGATGGCCTGAACCAGGTCATCGACCTCGATGCCCGAAAGGACGCCCAGAGCCACTTTGGGTCCGACGCCGCTTACGCTGACGAGCTTCTCAAAGAGCTCGAGTTCGGAGGCGGTGGCAAATCCATAAAGGATCAGATGGTCTTCGCGGACGTGGGTGTGGATCAGGAGCTCGGCCAGCGCGCCCTGGTCGCCCAGACGGCAGAAGGTGGATATGGGAACCAGCACCCGATATCCGACGCCGCCCACATCCAGAAGCAGCTCCTGCGGGCTCTTCCGCATCAGGACACCACGCAGAAAGCCGATCATGGGATCTTCAGACGCTCGGGATCCCGCATGAGGTCGGCGCCACAAATGGCCAGGGCGAGAGCGTCGGACGCATCGCCCGGGAGCAGGTCGGCAGGAAGCCCGAGAATCCGGCTGACCATGAAGGACACCTGTTGCTTGTCAGCAAGGCCATAGCCGCTGACATGTGCTTTCACCGTCGCCGGCGCGAAGGCGGCAAGGGGAAGCTCGGCGGCCGCCGCCGCGAGGAGAGCCGCCCCTCGAGCATGTCCGAGGGTGAGGGCGCTGCGCACATTCTTGGCCTGATAGATGCCTTCAACGGCCACACGCTCGGGTGCGTGTTTCTTGATGATGCCTGTAATTCCTCGGAAGATGACCAGGAGGCGAGCCTCAAGGGGGGACTTCACCGGTGTTCGAATGACTCCGAAGTCGATCACCCGGTATTTCCGTTTCGGTCCGAAGTCGATGACCCCAAAGCCGGTGACGACGAGACCGGGATCGATGCCGAGAACGATCAGATGGGTCCTAGGATTCTGGCGCGCTGGAGGTGTCGAAATTGGTCCAGACACTGTTGACGTCGTCGCTGTCTTCCATGGCGTCGATGAGCCTGAGCATCTGCGCCGCTTTCCCGCCATCAAGCGCGATCGTGTTCTCGGCATACTTGCCGATCTCCGAGTCGTCTGGCTCGATGCCGGCGGCTTTCACGGCACTCAACACCGCTTCGTAGGCCTGCGGTGTCGTGTAAATCTCGAAGCCCTCGGGGGAAGTGAGAATGTCGTCCGCGCCGGCATCGAGTGCGATTTCCATGAGCGTGTCTTCAGTAGTCTTATCGGCCGAGATAGCAATGTAGCCCTTCTGGTGGAAGAGGTATGAGACGCACCCCGCCGTTCCCATATTGCCATTGTGCTTGCTGAAGATGTGCCTTATCTCTGAAACCGCACGGTTTCGGTTGTCCGTGGTGCCCTCTACAAGCACCGCCACTCCCCCGGGACCGTAGCCCTCCATGGTGAAGTCTTCATAGTTCACGCCTTCCAGGTCGCCGGTGCCCTTCTGAATAGCCCGCTTGACGTTGTCGGCAGGCATATTTGCCGCTTTCGCCTTGTCGACCACGGTGCGCAGCCGGGGGTTCATTTCGGTATTGCCGCCGCCGATCCGGGCCGCGATGGTCATCTCTCGGATCAGCTTGGTGAAGATCCTTCCCCTCTTCGCATCAAGGGCGCCCTTCTTGTGTTTGATCGTGTGCCATTTCGAATGACCGGACATTGGGGTTGAGGCCTCCAGAGAGTGGATAGTCGGATTCTAGACCCTGGTCGGGGGGTCGACGAGCGTCCAGGACCAGGCCCAAAAAAACGAAAGGCCCCGGGAATCCCGTCACGGATTCTCGGGAGAATTCGCAGGTGGGAAAACGGGGCCTTCTTGAGTCGACTTTGGGGTCTGAGTTGGAAAAAACGAAGAAGAAAAATCCCGGCAACGTCCTACTCTCCCACCAGGTTGCCCTGGCAGTACCATTGGCGATGGAGGGCTTAACTGCCGTGTTCGGAATGGGAACGGGTGTGACCCCTCCTCCAAGGTCACCGGGAAAATCAGTTAGCTGTAACGAGCTCTTAGACGCGAGCCGCACTCGAAGCAAACGAACGCTTTCGAAAGTTTGAAGTTCTTCACTTCACCAGCAGTACAAACGCTATGGTCAAGCCTCACGACCGATTAGTACCTGTCAGCTCAAAGTCTGTGCTTGCGCTCGACTCTTACACCTCAGGCCTATCAACCTGGTAGTCTTCCAGGGGTCTTTAGGCAGGTTACCCTGCGGGAGATCTCATCTTGGGGTGGGCTTCACGCTTAGATGCTTTCAGCGTTTATCCCTACCGAACGTAGCTACCCAGCGATGCCACTGGCGTGACAACTGGTGCACTAGAGGTTCGTCCATCCCGGTCCTCTCGTACTAAGGACAGCTCCCCTCAAATCTCCTTCGCCCACAACAGATAGGGACCGAACTGTCTCGCGACGTTCTAAACCCAGCTCACGTACCGCTTTAATGGGCGAACAGCCCAACCCTTGGAACCTTCTACAGCTCCAGGATGCGATGAGCCGACATCGAGGTGCCAAACCTGGTCGTCGATGTGAACTCTTGGACCAGATCAGCCTGTTATCCCCGGCGTACCTTTTATCCGTT
>JAQBHL010000112.1:0-4731 GCA_032127745.1 Acidobacteriota bacterium | reverse complement strand
GGCACCACCGGTCACTCCGTTCCATCAGTTGGCTCCGCGAGCGTCTGTCGAACACGCGTTGGGCAGGCCGTACCCAGCGCGGGCTTTGTCAGCTTCATCCAGTTGTTGGACGGCACGGAACGCTCATACTGCGGTAGGCTCCCGCTTCAGATTCGGGCCAGCCCAGGCTAGCACGCAAATGGCGGCGAGCGTGGACGTAGAGCACTTGATCCATGGTGCCCACGCGGGGTCGATTCCGTGATAGAGAAACATCAGGTTGCTCGACCCGTGGTACAGAGCGGCCATCAGGACGCTGCCGCCGGTGTTCCGAAAGATCCAAGTAAAGAGGACCGCCTCCGAAAGCACGAAGATCGACCAGGGCAGGAGGGGCACCCCACTCAAGTACTGATGCGGCAGCAGGATCACTGGCAGGTGCCACGCCGCGTGAATGCTCCCGAGCATGAGACTTGCCGCGACCGCGCTGCGGGAGACGAGGAGGCGGGGCAACGCGAAGCCGCGCCATCCCACTTCTTCGCCTGCGGCAAAGAGAAAGACGACCCACAACGCCGGCAGGACCGGTAGCACGGGAGGGATCCGCCCGGCGGAGAATAGGCCCATGAGCCTGGCGAAGCCTGCAGCGAAGACGTCTTCCACAAAGGGAAGGCCAAGAACGACGACGTACCATCCAACACCCACGCGCCAGTGGAGAAGGCGCCGGAGCAGGTGCCTGACTTCGCCCTCTCCCTCCCCGACACCAGAAACAACGATAGCCGCCACTCCGGGCGCCAGAGCACCCAGTATCGGCACCCAGAAGTGAAATCGGTCTATGCGCCCCAGTCCAATGCAGGCCCAGAACAGACCGAAAGCGAGGACGAAGTAGGTTACTAGTGGGTGGGATCGACACGCATTGGTCATGTCGGGTCTTGCCGCGCTCCGCGAATGTCCGTCCAACACCGGCCTTCACCTGCAGGGCGCGCCTCAAAGACTGGCCTCCAACGAAGCGCGAAGGCCACACCTCCGCGCCCTGTCTGGTGCAAGGCCTTGTTGTGCAGCGCCTTCATTTTGGGGGACTCGACGTGCAGTTGTTGGCCTCCGCAGGCGCGGTGATGGGGCCGGTGACGATTTGGATGCCGGCAAGATGGGCCTCTTTCTCCGGAACGTGCCAAGCGATGACTTCTTGTTAGCGGCCATGAGGAAACGCGGGTTTCTGACCGCGGGTCGCGGGCGCGGGCTTAATCGGTTCTGAGCGAGACCGGAGCAGGGCCTCTTTCTCGGCGACGTGGGGTTGGAGCTTCTCCGCCAAGTAGGCGACATATGCCGGATCGAGGGGCGGGTCGGTGTGGAGCACTTCGTCGATGGCTCCGAGAAAGTACGAGAGAGTTCGGATGGGAGAGAGGGTTAGCTGGCCGGGGCTGCGGTGGCTGTGTCGGACGCCGGCGAGAACGAACGCGGCATAGACCACGCGTAGTGGTACGCCACGGCCGTGGAGTTCGGCCGCGAGTCGGCGGTCGTTGCGGCTGGCTCGTAGCGGAGTTCCCGGGAGTCGGAGGTAGTTGGTGATGATCGCGATGACGTATCCCCTCCTGGCGGCGGACTGGTCGGCGTTCATGATTTTTTCCGACGGGCGGCGGCCTCTTTCTGGCTCTCGTGGACGCGGTAGCTGTTTCCCGTGATCATGGTGACGTCGGCGTGGTGGGTGAGTTTGTCGAGGAGGGTGGCGATGGAGGTGGCGTTTGGGAACACGGTGTTCCAGTCGCGAAAGGCGAGGTTGGTGGTGACGAGGATGGAGCGCGAGGGGTTGTTGTCTCGGGCTCCGGAGCGTTCGTAGCGACGGTCGATGACCTTGTAGAGCAGGTCGGCGGCGGCCGAGTCGTAGGAGAGATATCCGACCTCGTCGATGGCGAGAAGTTGAGGTGCTACGTAGCGGGCGAGGCGGCGGCGGAGCGTTTCCGGGGAGCGCGAGCGCAGGTCTTCGATGAGCTCGGCGGCGGTGGTGAAGAGTACAGAGAAGCCAGCCAGCACCGCCTGGTGGGCGATGTTTTTGGAGATCATGGTCTTCCCCAGGCCGTTGGAGCCGAGAAGGACGAGGTTGCGCCCCTCCCTGACGAATTCGAGGGTGAGTGCGCGCTTGATCACGTCCTGTTCGAGTTTCTTGGGCCAGTTCCAGTCGAAGTCGGCGATGGATTTGAATCGACCGATACGGGCGCGCCGGAGCCGGCCTTCCAGACTGCGTCGGGTTTTCTCGATTTGTTCTGTGCGCGCGATTTCCTCGAGGATCTGGACGGGAGAGGATCGCGCCTTGGTGGCGCGGGCCAGGAAATCGTCGAGATGGCTCGCGGTCTTCGTGAGACCGATCTGGGCCAGTCGTGCGGCCAGATCAGTGGCGCTCTGAGTCATCGTCGTCGAGGGAATGTGAGAGGGCATCGTAGGTCTCCGAGGCATGAGGTTTGACGTAAAGGTCTTTGAGGTCAGGGCGGCGGGACAAGTCCACGGGATCGGCCTGCGGGTGGCCCCGGCGCTTCTGCTGGCCCAGGATGTAGGCGACGGAAGCGGTGCGCGGCGTGCCCTTGAGCAGGGCCTCCTGGACGGCGGCGCGTAGATCGTGAGCGCCGTAGTCATCGAGCAACAGACGGAGTCTCGTGGTCATGAGGGCGGCGGACTCGCCCCGCTTGAATCCCTCATCCAGAAAGGTCTCGACCTCGGGGACCACGGAGATCAGGAGGGAAGATGGAGTGGAGGCCAGCGCCCTCGCCTTCTCAATCAGCAGAGCGTCTATGTGGGTCTGGTCTTCGATGCGCTCGTGGCGACCGTAGGAGCGCCGATGTCTTGCGACCTCGGCTGCGCCGTCGAGAATCCGGACCTCGGTGTCGGAGGCGATCAGCGTCAGGGGGTGGCCGACGAATGGGTGGGGAATCGAATAGTCGTTTTTGTCGAAGCGGACATAAATGGTCTTGGCTGAACGGACCGCGCCCATGAAGTCGGCATCGAAGGGATGAACAGGCAACTCCATCAGCCGGAGAACCTCCTCCGCGAAAGCCTCTTCAACCGACATCCGATCGTCTTGCGGCCATGGCCGTTTGGCGGCAACCTCATCCCTCCACACCAACGCCTGGCGGTTGAAGTCGGCGAGTGTCGTAAAGGGACGGGCGGCGAAGAAAGAATCCCGGATGAACCGGATGCTTCTCTCGACCCGGCCTTTCTCATTCCCCCTCGCCGGACGACAGGCCCGCGGAGCGAAGTGATAGTGCGCGGCCAACTCGATGAGTCGAGGATTGAAATGGACCGCGTTTCCAAGGCGCTCCACCACGGCTGAGCGAAGGTTGTCATAGAGGATGATCCGGGGGACCCCGCCCAGATCCGCAAAGGCGCGAACGTGACCGCGGAGGAAACTCTCCATGCGCTGGTCGAAAGAGAACTCCAGGTACAGAGCCCGCGAGTACGAGAGGGTCATGACGAAACAAGACAGATCTCGCTGCGCTGTCCCGATTGTGACCTTGCCGAAGCTGGCCCAGTCCACCTGGGCCTCTTCGGCCGGAAACACTCTGCGACGCAGGAAAGCCTCTTGCCTCCGCGGTCGTATCTCCGCCACTTTCCGCCTGACCTGACGGGCGGTGCCCGCGAAGCCCCGCTCCTGAATCATCTGAAAGAGACGGGTCGCCCGCAGCTGTGGATACTGTTCCAACGTTTGGCGCATGAACTCCACGTACGGGTCCACTTGCCTTGCTCGCGGAGTTGGCAATGCCCTGATCGCCGACTGCAACGCCGCCTTCACCGTCTCGTGATGCAGGCCCAGTTCGGACGCGATCGTGCCCACCCGCCAGTGCTCGGCGAAGTACAGATGGCGTATCCGCACGGCCGCTTCTCGATTGATCACGAGTCCTTCCTCCTGTGGAGTCGGTGACCGGGCCTCGTCGCCCGCATACGATGCAGGCAATCACGCCCCGGCTCATCGGATCCGCCTCGCGCGTCCCCGACTGGTCCGACTCCGCCAGAGTAGGAAACTCAAGTCCTGTGGGGGAAGGGTGATCAGTCACTTTCTCGCTGGCGCCCATGACTCGCATCGCGCGTTGCCGCTCGCGGTAAGCCCCCTGCCGGCGGGCGTGATTGAGCCGGCCGCACAACGTGGCCTGCTCCCGCCGGCTCGCCATGGCACGGCTCGCGCTCCGTCCTGAGCGGCGGCATCCAGGGCCGCAGTAGACCTGTCCTCGATAACACGACGAGCAGATCCCGAAGAGCCCACCACACCTGCGGCAGCTCAACAGATACAGCACAACCGACGCGCCGGATCTGCCCATCCACCCTCCCGGAGATCATGGGTGGACAACCGGGCAGGCACGGTGGGAAGCTACGAAGTCGGTTCGCGCAACTCCCACCCAGGAGTGCGGACCGAATCCGTACCCCCGGTGGGCTCTATTCCCACCGGGACCTTTCCTACGCCGCGCCTACCCTATCAAGCACCGGGACGCGCCTACGGCGCGGATGATGATTGGGCTTATCTCGGACGTCCGCGACTACCGGTCAGAAACCCGCGTTTCCTGATGGCCGTTCACATCGCGTGCCCCGCGTCCGTCGAACACCGGCGTTCACCTGCAAAGCGCGCCTCAACGAGCGGTCGCGAAGCGACCGCACCTACGCGCTTTGTCAGGTGCAACGCCTTGTTCGACGGCACGCCTCTTGTTTCACAAGTCTTCGGGCTGCAGGCCAGTGCCTTTTGAGAGGCGAGCAAGCATGCGCGGCCCAATCTCGTCGCCA
>JAQBHL010000111.1:0-21190 GCA_032127745.1 Acidobacteriota bacterium | reverse complement strand
ACCGGAACCGACGCGAAGTAGGAAGCGCCGTCCCAAGCCTCTTTCCGCGCCCGAGAAATCGGGCGCGTCCCTCTTTCTGGAAAGGAGCTATCCTTGCTCGTCGCTCAGGGTGCCTCCATAAAAGGAGGGTAAAAGGGAAGCAGGTCGAATACATGCGCGGTCCCGCCACTGTAGCCGGTGAGTTGTTTCTCGATCCGTCCGAGCCACTCGGGTCCCAAAGACCAAGGGGAAGGCTCTAGAGAAGCGTCGTTGACCCGGGAGCCAGGAAACCTGCCTCGAGCGAAGTCGGAAAGACTCACAACGAGGCTTCTCGCGGAAGAAGGCTACGGTCGCTCGGCAGGACGCTCCGAACCCCTCGGGCGCGTCCCTCCATGAGCCCCTTCTCCTTCCTCCTCCGAAGAGCCTTTTCCTCGAGGAAGGAATCCCATCGTCATGTCGCTCAGCCCGTCCATCCGGACTCCCTTTCCTTTCGCTCGCCTGGCTCTCGCCTTCGGCTGGGCTCTGACCACATCCCTGGCCTCGGCTGCGGAGATCAACGGTTCCGTGACCACGGAGGCTGGCCTGGCAGTTTCGCAAGCCGTGGTTCGCCTCACCAGCGCCACGATGTCGCGCGAGGTGGTCACGGGATCGCGAGGCGAGTTCAAGCTCGAGGTTCCTGACGGCGCCTACGTCGCGAGCGTGCGCGGTTTCGAGGTCGATGCCTCGCCCATCGTGATCGCCGGGCGCGACCTGTCCCTCGACATTGCCCTCCGGCCGGCCAGAATCCGTGAAGAGGTCCTGGTGGCGGCCACGCGATCGCGCACCGCGGCTTCCTCGGTCGGGGTCTCGGCCAGCGTGCTCGACGCCAGGGATCTGAAGGAACGCCAGACCCTTCGCCTCACGGACCTGCTCGCCGAATTGCCGGGGATGAGCGTGGCCAGCACCGGGGGCGTGGGGGCGCAGTCCTCGCTCTTCGTCCGTGGGGGGGAGTCCCGCTTTGCCCGGGTCCTGATTGATGGCGTCCCCGTCAACGAGCCGGGCGGCTTCTTCAACTTCGGCGCTCTCCTCACTCCCGATATCGAACGCGTGGAGGTGGTTCGAGGGTCGGCGGGGACGCTGTATGGGTCGGACGCGCTGGCCGGGGTGTTGGCGCTTGAAACCAGGGTGGCGGGCGCCGGGCGAAGGCTGCGCGGCGAGGCCGGCGGCGGGGATCTCGGCACTCGGTCGTACTCGGCCACGGGCAGCGAGGAGCGCGGCCTTCTCTCCGGCTCCGTGAGCCTCGGCCGGTCGGAAACCGATAACCAGGGACAAAACGCCGACTTCACCTCGAACCTGTTCGCGGCATCCCTGGAACGACGCCTGACCACGGGCGGTGCGTTGCACGCCTCTTTCCGGCTCAACACCTCGGACGGCGGGACACCCGGCCCTACCCTGTTCGGTCGACCTGACCTTGACGCCGGTTACGAACGCAACCTGCTGATCGCGAGCGTCGGCGCGCGGTTCCGGTCGGGAGCCTTGTCCCATGCGGCGCGAGTCGGCTTCAAGCGCGACGATCAGCTCTCGCGCGATCCCCTCGACTCGGGCTCCTTCCGGCCGGCCTATGGTTCGGTTCGGGCCGCTTTCGATTCCTCCGATTTTCCCGATCTGCTCGGCTATGCGAACCAGACCGATCGGCTCTTCGGCACCTACGAACTGCGCGGCCAGGTTCGATCGCACTCCCTGACCGCGGGCGGGGATATCGATCGAGAGTCCGGGAACCTCGGAACCGTGGGGGAGACGCCGCTATCGCCACGGCGGGTGAGTTATGGCGCCTTCCTCCAGGACCAGATCGCTCTCTCCCCGAGGGCTTTTGGAACCTTAAGCCTGCGCGCCGAGCACAACGGCTCCACGGGTACCTCCCTTGTGCCCCACGCCTCCCTGGCCTGGGTGGCTTCGCGAAACCCGGGTTTTGACCTCACTCTCCGCGCCAGCGCGGGTGCAGGAATCAAGGCGCCAAGCTTCTTCGAGAGTTACGGCACGTCGTCGTTCGCTCTCGGCAATCCCGATCTCAAGCCCGAACGCGCTCGGACCTGGGACACCGGCTTCGATCTGCGCCTCGGCGACTCTCTCAAGGTGCAGGCCACGTACTTTCACCACCAGTACCTCGACCAGATCGCCTACAAGGTGGTCTCGTTCTCCCCCTTCGTGGGCACCTACGAGAACCTGGGCGAGACCGAGGCCAAAGGCTTCGAGTTTTCCGGCGAGTGGCGCCCGTCCGCGCGCCTTCGCCTTATCTCCTCCTACACCGCCCAGAAAAGCAGAGTTCTCACCAGCACCAGCACCGATCCCCTCCTGGCCGCCGGTCAGGAACTGCTACGCCGGCCACCGCATCAGGCCTCGATCACCGCCGAAGGCAGTGTCGCCCGGGCCACGCTCGCCGCCACCCTGGTAACCGTGGGCCGCCGGGCCGATTCCGACTTCCTGGGCCTCGGTCTCACCGAAAACCCGGGCTTCACCAGAGTCGATGTTCGCGGCGCCTTCCGCTTGAACCTTCATGCCCGGATCCTGGCCGCGGTCGAGAACGTGTTCGACGCGACCTACCAGGAAGTTCTGGGCTACCCCGCCCTGCCGCGCCGTTTCCGGGTCAGCCTCTCCCTGGACAGCGCGAAGTAACCCGGGACGAGCGGAGGAGTCATTCATGAGATCGCCATCGATCCCCTCCCGGCCGATCCGCTTCGGCGTTTGGTTCGCCTTTCTCATCGCCCTCCTGGGGAGCGGCGGCGCGCCGGTCCGCGCGGGGATCGATCCGCCGCCCCAGCGGGTGGCGTCCTTGAACCTCGCCGCCGACGAGATCCTCGCCGACATCCTTCCCGTCGCGCGCCTGGTCGGAGTGACCGCTCTGGTGGACGAGGTCGGAACCTCCAATGTGGTGGGGCGTATCCCAAAGAGCATCGCGCGATTCCCCAAAGTCGACATCGAACGGCTGATCGCCCTTCGGCCCGATCTGGTGGTGGTCTCGGAGTACACGGACGCGGATGTGCTTCGCGCCCTGCGACTCTCGGGCCTCAAGGTCCATCGAATGACCGGGCTCGATTCGCTGGCCGGGTTCAGACAGGCGCTGCTCGGTCTTGGCCGCGCGGTCGGCGAAATCGACGCTGCGTCCCGGCTCGCCGCTGAGTTCGATGAACGCCTCCACGCCATTGAACTGAGCCTGACCGGCGTCCCGCGCCCCACCCTTCTCTACTGGGCCAGCGGCTTCACCGCCGGCTCCCAGACCGCGTTCGATGCCCTCATCCGCTGCGGCGGAGGTGAAAACGCCGCGGCCCGGGCCGGCATCACAGGGATCACCCCGCTTGGAGCCGAGCGCGCATACGGTCTCGATCCGGACTGGCTCTTCATCGGCTCACACACCACCACGTCCAGAGAAGTCCACGAGCATCCTCTTCTGTCCATGATGCGGGCGGTCAGGGCCGGGCACATCGTGGAGATGCCCACCGAACTGCTGGTGGCCCTCAATCATCACGCGGCCGCGTCGTGCGAATTCATGGCGCGCGCCCTGCACCAGGAGCGGTTCTCGAAGTGACGCCGACACGAGTCACTCTCGTGCTGGCCCTCGGCCTTCTTCTGTCCATGGTCGGAGCCCTCTGTCTGGGCGCGGTGCGGTACACGCCCCTCGAGATCCTGACCGAAGGCGCCCGCGCAGTCGGCCTGATCTCCCATTCCTCCCTCGATGAGGCGCACACCGTGATCCTGGGTCAGATACGTCTCCCCCGGGTTCTCCTGGCCGCGCTCATCGGCGGCGCCCTCGCCCTCACCGGCGCGGTCCTTCAGACCGTGTTCCAGAATCCCATGGCCGATGCGTCTCTGCTGGGCGTGGGCTCGGGCGCGGCTTTGGGGGCGGTGATCGCGGTGAAGCTGGGATGGTCATTCGATGTCTTCCTGGCCCTGCCCTCGGCCGCTTTCGTAGGCGCCCTCGGCGCCGCTCTGATCGTGTACGCGGTCGCGGAGGGCACGCGATCTTCGTCTCTCACCTCGCTCATCCTGACCGGCCTTGCCGTCAGCGCCTTTCTCTCCGGCATCACCTCCATCGTTCTCATCGCCTCGGAGGAATTCCGGGTGCGCGCGGTCTTCTTCTGGATGGCCGGAGGGCTCGAGGGCCGGGGATTCGTGCACCTGGGGATCGCCAGCGCGCTGATCCTTCCGGCCTGTCTGGCTGCGGCCTTTCTTCATCGGCCTCTCGATCTGCTCCTGCTCGGAGAAACCGAGGCTCGGGCCCTCGGATTGAACGTCACGGGCATGCGCCTCCTTCTCCTCGCCCTTGCCGCCCTGCTCTCGGGCGCCACCACGTCGATCGCCGGATCGGTTCCTTTCGTCGGCCTGATGGCGCCACACTTCATGAGAGGTTTCGTGGGACCGAGATCGTCGCGCCTCCTTCCCGCCGCGTTCCTGGCCGGGGCTATTCTGGTCGTGCTCTCCGATCTCGGCGCCCGCGCGATCTCCGATCGCTACGACCTGCCCCTTGGCGCCATCACCTCGCTCTTCGGAGCGCCGTACCTCATCCACATTCTGCGCCGAACGGAGCGAGCGTGAACCGCCCGCATCTTCTGGCCCTCGAGGACGTGAGCGTGCGGCGCGGGCCCCGGACGGTCATCCATGAGGTGACCCTCAGGGTCAACGCCTCCGAGCGCGTGGCCCTCGTGGGCCCCAACGCCGCGGGCAAGTCGACCCTGCTCTCCGCCATCGCCGGGCTTCTCCCCGCGGCCCGCGGTGAGGTACGCCTGTCCGGCCGGAGCCTCTCCTCCTTCTCCAGTCGCGAAATCGCGCGACAGGTGGCCCTGGTGGTGGCCCTTCAGGAGGGAGCGCCGAAGATCTCGGTGCGAGAGAGCACCGAGCTCGGCCGCTATCCCCACACCGGACCCTTCCAGGGCCTCTCCGGCCCGGATCGGGACGCGGTCTCACTCGCCATCTCCGAGACCAGTCTCCTCCATCTTGCCGCCAGAAGCCTGGGCTCGCTCTCCGCGGGTGAGCGTCAGCGCGCCCTGGTGGCGCGGGCCCTGGCTCAGGAACCCGCCCTGCTCCTTCTCGACGAACCCTCCGCTCACCTCGACGTGGGTCACGGACTCGATCTGTTCGCCCTGCTCCACGGGATCGCCGCGAACGGCGTGGCCATTGTCGCGGTCATCCACGATCTGGTCGCGGCCGCGCAGTGGGCCAGCCGGATGATCGTGCTGAACCATGGGGGCATCGTCGACGATGGTCCACCAGCCGCGGTGATGAGGGGCGGGGCGCTGGGAAAGGCGTTCGGGGTTTCGATCTCCGAGGCCCGACCGGTGGACGGTGTCGGCGGTTCGACCTGGCGATTCGAACGGGGTGCGAGCGGATAAGGGAGGGCGGCCCTGGCTCCACCATGCCCCGAGCCTCGGGTCCAAGGATCCCACGCCGCCCTGGGTTTCGCCCTCGTGGCCCAGTTCACCTTCTCGGGACGGGTGAACGGCGGCCGGGTGCACGGAAAATTTCCCAGAGTTTCCGAGGAGAACCTCCTCGAAGGCCGGGATCTTCCGGTGACCACCGATTTCCGCGATCCCGTGGGCGAGATCCTCACTCGACTGGGCGTTCCCGATCTGACCCGGGTATTTCCGGGCTATGAGCTCAGGCCCTCGGCCGTGGTTGGCGCCCTTCGAACCTAAGGCGCGAAATTCGAACCGGCTAAAGTGGTAGCATTCCTGTTCTCCCAAGGGAGGGCGTCCCACCGGTCACGTCTGATCGGATCGAGGACGACACTCCCTGGAACCTAAAACCCCAAATGGAGGACTTTCACCACGTGTCGTTGATGTCGGAAGATGAGAAGCCATGGAAGCGCGACCTCGTTCGCACGGCCGCGAACCGGCGTGAGCGGGTAGCGGCGCAACTCGAGACGGACATTCAGGCGGCGCCCTCGTTCGAAGAAGCGCTCCGACTCGCCGTGGACAGCCTCAAGAAGAAGTTCGCCAGGTACACCACAGTGTCGGCCTACGTGGCCGACGGTGAGGACCTGGCCATGCTGACCGCGGCCAATCGTCCGACCGGCCCGGAGCGCGTGGGCTCGGGCGGCCCGCTGGCCGACGCCGCCCGGAATCCCCGTTCCACCATGATCTCGAACATCACCGAGGAAAGCGCCTGGAAAGCGGTAGGCCTGACCGTGGGTTCGCTCCTCATCGCCCCCGTCCGGACCGAGGCGGGCCTCTGGGCCATCCTCGAGGTCTGGTCCGATTTCCGCGATTCGTTCACGCCTCAGGATCAGCGTCTGCTCGAGCGGGTCGCCACCGCGCTGGGCAAGAAGACGCCCGCCGCCTAGTCAGTTCCCACCGGAGGGTCCGATGGCCGGTTTTCTCGAAGGCATCATCCCTCCCATCGTCACCCCCTTCGAGGCGGATGGCCGGCTCGACCTCGCCGGGTACGAAGCCAACGTCGAGTCCTACGCCGCCTGCGACTTCTCGGGCCTTCTCGTACTCGGCAGCAATGGCGAAGCCGCCTGTCTCTCGGAAGACGAGAAGGTCGCGATCATCAGGGCCGCGGTGGCCAGATCGAACGGCCGCCCCATCTACGCGGGCACGGGAACGGACTCGACCCGCACCACGGTCGAACTCACGAAGAAGGCCGCCGACGCGGGCGCTTCGGCCGCTCTGGTCCTGAATCCGTTCTTCTTCAAGAGCCAGCTCAACGCGGAGGCTCTGAGGAGACATTACGAGGCGGTGGCCGACCTCTCCCGGATCCCCGTGCTTATCTACTCCATGCCCGGGGCCACCGGTCTGCCCGTTCCACCGAGCGTGGTTCATCAGCTGGCGAAGCACCCGAACATCCGCGGCATGAAGGACTCGAGCGGCGATATCGCGAACCTGCAGAGGATTCTCGCCGGCGTACCCAAGGAGTTCCCCCTGGCCGCCGGTTCCGCTCCCATTCTCTACTCCGCCCTGAGCCTGGGCGCGTCCGGAGGCGTTCTGGCCGTGGCCGGCTGCTCGCCCGAGGCCACGGTGGCGGTCTACCGCGCCTTCAAGGCGGGCGATCACGAGAAGGCACGCCGTCTGCAACTGGCCCTCACCCCGCTCGCCATCGCCGTGACCGGCACCTATGGCGTCGCCGGCCTCAAGGCCGCGGTGACCCTTTCCGGCCGCCACGGCGGAGTGCCCCGCCCGCCTCTCGCCACCGCCACCGAGTCCGAGGTCGCCGAGATCAAACGACTGATGGACGCGACCCGCGCCGCGCTCCCGTACCCGGTCTCCTGAGTATCCCCAACCAAGGGTGCGCCGATGCACCCCGGACTCCAGACCTCAGAAGATCCAGGTCGGCGGCTTCGGCGATTTCAGCGCGATCAAGGTTTCTTCGCCCTCCGGAATTCGCACGAGGTTGACCCCCGGCCGGCCCGAGAGGCCCCGGGCGGAGCAGGCCTGAGCGGGAGCGTCGCGCACCGGCAGTCGGTACTGGCCCTCGTGCATGAGCCGATAGACGCTCAGATGCGGCCAGTTCCCGATCGAAAGCCTCGGACCGTCGCTTCCCTCGCGGATGTCGCCGAAAACCCGTATCGTCCGCCCTCCGCTCACCTGGACGCTCAGCTCGCCATCGGCGAGAAGATCTTCGCCGATGGGCGCCCGCCACATCTGCCTGAAGCCGGCGGGGTCGCGATGGCCTCGATAACCGGCGAGGCCGTAGGTCGGCA
The DNA here is from genome assembly GCA_032127745.1 of Acidobacteriota bacterium. GTDB lineage: Bacteria > Acidobacteriota > Vicinamibacteria > Fen-336 > JAGNNV01 > JAGNNV01. The sequence continues at coordinate 13,539 of JAQBHL010000111.1, read as the reverse complement.
TCATCGGCGCCACCGGCTCCAAGGGACGGCCGTTGACCCGCACCTGCGGCGGGGTGGCATCGCTCGACCGGGCGTCCACCAGAAGCCAGGCTGGATCCTGGGGTGCCGAAGGATCTTCGGAGGTTGCTTCGAACGGAAGGTGGCACGAGAGCTCGAGCGGCCTTTCGAGCGAGACGGACCACGCCCCGCGATCCGTGTCGGTCAGGGCCGCGCTCCATGAGCTGGCGAGGAGCACCATGAAACCGACGGTGAAGGCGACGAGTCGGGCACGGATGTCTCTCCCGAAGATAGAAACCGCGCTCCACAGGGCAACCGCGAGCCCCAGCCACAGGAGTCCGCGAACCAGGATCAGGAAGAGATCCCCGGAGAGACCGAGACGGGCGAAGGCGGTGGCGGGAAGGAGCGCGCCCGCCGCCGCGCCGGCCAGCCCGGCCAGGAGCACACGCGACCGCGCGCGCGCCTCCCAGAGGCGATCGATGGCGAAGGCCGCTCCCATGATGGTGAAGGGCAGGGCCGGCGTCGCATACTTGTTGAACACGTGGTACGCGGGATAGGTCATCGACAGCATGGCGAAGGGCAGAACGAGCACGGCCAGAGGTCCGGATAGAAGTGCGGGAAGGCTCACCACGAAGAGGACGACGAGTGCTCGGTGAAGCAGGATCTGGGCCTCGAAAGGCAACCCGAAGGGAACCGCGAACGGGTTGTCGGGCTGGCGCCAGAGCCGGTGCAGATTGGTCAGGACGGTGCGCAGGGATTCGGCCGGGTGGCGGGCCATGAAGAAGGCGACGTCCGCGAAGCTGGAGGACGCCGCGGCATCCCCCTTGAGGTTGATGAGCTCCTTCTGATAACTGGTGTCCTCGATCCGCAAGGGTCCCTGCCATCCATCGCTGTCCAGGTACAGCCAGAAGCCGAGAGGGTGGGGCGAGGTGAAGGCGAAAAATCCATACTGCCGGTCGAGCACATGGCCGAGCGGCCGGGCGAAATGTTCAGCGGCGGCGGTGGGAAGGAGGACGCTCAAGATCCCCAGGACGGGCGCGATGACGAAGCGGGGCCGCCGGGCCAGGGTGGGGGCCCAGGGCGCGATGCAAAACCCAAGGGCCAGGAGCAGGAAAGACAGTCCCTGGGGATGAAGAGCGAGACCGAGGCCCAGCAGAAGGCCGGCGGCCAGGAAACCGCGAGTCTCGTTCCCGCTCCGCCGGGCGCGAAGGGCGGTGAGAGCGGCCAGAGTCCAGGCGGCAAGGATGAAGGGCTCAGGCTGGACGATCCCGGGAAGAATCGAGAAGCTCGGGTGGAGAAGAGCGAGGACCAAAGCCACTTTTCCGGCCCGAGCACCCATCTCGTCCTCGCAGATCGAGACCAGCGCTCCCACCGCCGCCGCCATGGCCACGGCTTGAGCCGCGTAGATGAGCCCAAGCCCCCCGCCCAGGAGCCGCAGCAAGCCATAGAGCAGGCCGGTGGCGGGCAGGGCGAGATACGCCTGGACCTCGCTCAAGGCTGGACCCAGGTCGAGGGGAGAACGGATTCCGGCCAACGCTTCCGCGAATCGGCCGCCCATTTCGAAGTAGGACTGGGGATCGCCCATCAGAAGCGGCTGGTCGAACCAGAGGAGCTGGAGAGTGGTGAGGGCCAGGGATAAGGCGAAGGCCAGGGAGCCCCATCGACCGAGGCCACGCGGGCCGGGAAAGCGCGCCTCCTTGAGGGCCAGAATCAAGGGAAGGAGCAGGAGCACAACGAAGAGGGTCGGGGCGAGGCGGGCCATGGCGATCCGCGCGAACGTGGAGGAGAGGGTGCCGCTGGCGATCAGGTGGAAAGCCGCTCCGAGCCCCCCCGCCGCGATCAGCGCCGGCTTCAGGCCGCGGGCGGAAACCAGGAGGGCCAGGATTCCAAGCAGTCCCAGCGCGCTTGTCTGACCGAAGGCCGCCCCAGAACGCTCCACTACCAGTTCGTGAAGCCGGATGCGCGAGGCCGAGGTGATCGACAGGCGTCCGCCCTTGGGCATCTCCACTCTGAGAGTGGTGGGGATCTCCGAGCCGACGATCGCCTGATCGACGCCCGCGCCACGCAGCTGAATCAAGCCCGCGCCCGACAAAACAACGGTGAGGCTCGCGGGTTCGAGGGGCAGATCGACGCTGCCGCCTTTGCCATCTGAAACAATCCCCGACAGGTCGAGCCGGCCCCGCCCGAACCCCGAAGTGAGGCCATGCCCTCCGTAGTTGGCCGGAGCGGACATCCGCGAAGTGAGAGTGGGAAGGACCGTCAACCCGGCGAGGACAAGGACACCGAGAATCCGGAGCGTAGCGCTCGGCTTCGTCAATCAGAGCTCCGAGTAACGGGTCAACTGAACATGGTTGCGGATGAGGGTGTCGCGCACGTCCGTGGCCTTGACCGCGGCGAGTTCTTCGTGCCAGCTGAAACCCCAGGCGGGGTACTCGCGTTCGAGCGTCGCCTGGTCCGACCCTGGATGCACCACCAGTTCGCTCACTCCCTCGGGCAGTTTCGGAATGCCTCTCACGAGGTCGAGGCCTTTGATGTGGCCGCTCGGCGACTCCAGCCACAGGGCATCGGGGGTGCCAAGACCCCGGGCGCGCGCCGCGCGCTGCAGGCTCTTCGCGAGCGGGGCCAGGAAGAGGCTGAACTTCGTCCTCGCCGGCACCACTCGTCCGCCCGCCCGCACCCCCCGGATCTGATAGCGCTCGGCCAGCCTGAACAAGACGCTTCGAAGCGGAGGAAAGAAATGCGCGTGCTGGTGAGAATCGAGATGCGAAACCGTGAGGCCCGCCTTCAGGACTCGCTGGATCTGGGCGTCGAGCTCCATCTCGACCTCTTCGGGATCGATGCGCCCCTTGAGCAGGCCCCCAAAGAGCTCTCGATAGGACTTCGGGAGCGTCCGCCCGGGGGCCAGAGTCTTCAGCCGTTCCGGACCGAGGAGCGGCTTCTCTTCAATGAGAGTCAGGTGAATGCCCAGGTCCAGCGTGCTCCTCTTCCCGACCAGCCGGCAGGCGTGATCGAAGGCTCGGCCGCAGGCCACGATGGAAGCGGAGGTGACGATGCCTTCCTCGTGGGCGGCGAGGACGCCCTGGTTGATGGCCTCGTGAAGACCGAGGTCGTCGGCGCTGACGATGAGCTTGCGGTTCACAGAGTGGCGTCCAGGGCTCGGGGTTTGCGGGCGGTCAGAAGGATATGCGGCGACGTGTACCCCTCATCCAGCCGCCGGATCGTCACCGACTCGAAACCGGTCTCGGTGAGCCTCCGGGCCAGGTCATCGGCGCTCTCGAAATGCATGGTGTCGCCCTGGGTGATTCGAAGCACCCGGGTGCTCATGAATTCCTGCAGCCTCAAACGCTGGAACTTCCAGCGCGGTTCCTTCCCTATCTCCTTGAGAACGAAAACGCCTCCCGGCTTCAGCTTCCCAAAACACGCGTCCAGGAATGCGGTCCAGGAGGGCGCGGGCACGAGATACAAGACGTCGATCAGGCTCACGGCGTCGAATTCCGATTCACTCACGTCCCCAAGCGGAGCCAGACGAAACTCGAGATTGGGTCTCGTCCCTACGGTGGCCCGGGCCGACGCGATCTTGGCTTCGGAGAGATCTATCCCGAGAACCCGGGCCTTAAGACTCCGGAGCGCCACTTCGTTCGAGATGAGGCCATGGCCGCAGCCGACATCGAGCAGAAGGCCGTCCCGGGGCAAGGCGGCCACGACTTCGCGCAGGGGGGCCGAATAGGCGCGGAGCCAGGTATGGAGACGAACGCCTGGGGACTGGGATCGATAGAGGGAGAGGGCTCGCAGCAATCCACCGGCCGCTCAGGCCACCTCGCGGCGCAGAGCCACGAGCTCCTTCAGAATCTTCACGATGACCGCGGGAGAGGAAAGGGTCGACACCCCGCGCGACCGGGGGAAGTAGTCGACTCCGATCTGGATGATGTGGGCGCCCGCCTTGCGCGCCCGGCACAGGAACTCGACGTCGATGAAGCTGCCGTCGCTCTTGAGGGTGAACCGGCTCAGCAGCTCCCGCCTGAAGAGCTTGAAAGAAAAGTTCACGTCCTTGATGCCGAGGCCAAAGACGGTGCGCACCAGGGAGTTGTAGAAGAACGAATAGACGGTCCGAAGCAGGCCCTCGGAGGTCCGGTCGAACCGATAGGCGGATACCACGTCGGCCTTCTGGACTTCGAGAAGCCGCACCGCCTTTCGCACCTCGCGCAGATCGAAGGGAAGATCCGCGTCGGTGTAGAGAACCAGATCCCGGGTGGCGACCGCGTAGCCGGCGCGGAGGGTGCCTCCCAGCTTCAGATTGACCGGGTTGTGGACCACCTTGACCCGCGGGTCCTTGTCCCGGAGCGATTCCACGATCGAAGCGGTTCGATCCGTCGAGGCATCGTTGACCAGGATGATCTCGAAGTCGTCGGTGAGGGCGGCGAGCGCGTCCACCGCCGCCTCGTAGGCGCGAACCACGTAGTCCTCTTCGTTGAAGAGGGGGAAGACGACGCTGATCGACGTCATGGGAGGAGGCGAGGATAGTGGGGAGAGCAGGAGTTTAGAAGCCGGCCGTAGGTTTCACGCGTGTTCGCCGGGGCGTGGGAGGTTCGGGCGAACCGGGCCGCGCGCTCGCCCATGGCCTGCGCGGCCTCGGGATGGCGAAGAATCCAGTCGATGGCCCGGGAGAGGCCGCCCTCTTCGTCGCGAAGATCCACCCGCCTCACCGCGTCGCCGGGAATCCCGGACTGATTGGCAATATCGGAGATGACCGCCGGACGGCCCTGAGCCATCACCCGCAGCAACGCCGCCGAGGTTTCTCTCGCCGTCGGGTAGCGAAGGTGAACGACCGCGTGGGTGAGAGTCATGGCGGCAAGAAAATCATCCCGATCGAGACGGCCCGCGACCACGGTGCGCGCGAGCATGGACGTGCGATCCAGGACCGAAGCCAGCCAGTCGGAATCCGCGACCGGCCCGGCGAGAAGCAGGCGGACGCCTGGGTGAATCTCCGCGATCCGCGCCACCGCCCGGGCCACGGTTTCGATCCGCTTTTCCCGGGTCACCAGGCCGAAACAGCCCACCACGAGATCCGACTCGGAAAACCCAAGGCGAAGGCGAAGGGCGGCGAGCCGTGCCGGCTCCACCACCCCTGGCTCCACGGGCATGGCGAGTTCCACGCAGGGCAGGTCGGGGCGAGCGTTCCTGATGGCCTCGACCATGAACGAGTTGTGCGCGCCCGCGGACCGGGCCCCTTCGAGGGCGGGCTCGAACAGAGGGAAGGCATAGGGAAGCAGGTCGCCGCTCGAATTGAGTTGCGCATCCTTGAGCCCCTCGCCCCGGCCCGGATAAACGGCCTCTATGGCCTCGCGATACGACCGATGCTGCTTCTCCGCCTTCTCCCTCTTCTCGCCGCTGGATGGATCCGCGGCGTAGGCCAGGGAGTCGGGCGATTCCAGGTAGCGGCGGGCGTAGGAATGATGAAGAACCAGATCGTGCAGGACCACCGCGCCGGGGACCCGTTTCATCCATTCGTACATGAAGTCGTGGGCCGGAGCGTTCCCCATCTGATAGATCACAACCTCGTAGGCTTGGGAGGCCACCCGCGCGGGGAGGTCGCGGATGGGAAAAGCGGGAGCATCGACCGCCGCGCTCACTTCGTCGGCATCGTGAAACAGATCGATCGCGTGGTCTTTGGCCAGCGACCGCACGACATCCAGGGTGTAGTCCGCGATGCCGGTGGGCGAAGGGGGGAGAGGCGAAACGATGGCCAGTCTCAAGAAAGACCCTCGCCGGCCCGCCCGCGGGCTTCAACCCCTGATACGGGCATAGAGGGCGTACTCCAGCGGGCCGTAGAGCAGGCCGTTCAGCCGGTCCACGTTCTCGTTGAAGGTCTCCACCATGGAACCGGGCAGGGCCGCGCTTCCCTCGAGACGGCGAAGCTGGGCCAGCGGTTCGAGGGGTGAGAGCATCTCGACCCGCACGTCCGCGAACCCGGCGGCGGCGGCGAGAAACGAAAGGGTCTCGGGGTGAAGCGGCTTCTCGTGGGTGAGATCGCGATTGAAGACCTCGAGCAGCCCGGTGACGCTCCGGGGATTGACCGTCTCCAGGACCAGCAGGCCGCCGGCCTTGAGGACCCGGAACGCCTCCACCAGGAGAGACTGCAGCACCGGAGGCGGAAGATGCTCGGCCACCTGCGCGGCGAAGACGCCTCCGACCGAGGCGGTTTCTGTGGACTTCAGAAACTGAATCAGATCGCCGTGGGCCACGTCGAGCCCCGCGGAGCGACAGGCGGACACCGCCGAGGCGTTGCTCTCGACCCCGCGCCCGTTGATCCCGGCCCGGCCAAGCGCCTGCAGGAACTCCCCGCGGCCGCAACCCAGATCGAGGACGGCGGACTCCTTGGGCCGCGCCGCGAAGTCGGCCGCGTATTTGGCGAAACGCGCGGCCAGGGCCTCATCACTGCGCCTGAACTTGTTCTCGAAGGCCACGTAGGCGCTGCTCTCCATGGCTTCGATCGCGCCCTGCGCCCTTTCGGGCAAAAGAGCCTGGCTCTCGAGCGACTCCCGGACCGCGCGCACCTCCGCCCCCACGATCTCCACCCGATCCACCAGGCCCTGGAGACCGTCGATTCTGCGGTGCAGGGACTCGAGCCTTCGATCGAAGGCTTCGAGGATCAACTCCGATCGCAGGGTCGCATAGCCGGAGGACACCCGGTCCCGGGCATCGGTGGTCGGCAGCAGGCGCTGGGCGTACCGAATGAGGGCGGCTGAGAGTTCACGCAGATGGGCGAGCGCCTTCGACTCCTCGGCGATGAAGCCGTTGAGGACCCGGACCACGTTCGCATTCCACTCCTGCTGCCGGGCGAGGGCGGGCTTCAGGGCCAGAGCGGCGCGGCGATCGAGAAAACCCGAGGGCGCGAGCTCGGGCGCCTCCCACAGGCGGTTGATGGCCTCGAGTTGAGCGGGCAGATCCTGGAGCGTCTCCGCGGGAAGAGGGAAGGAGACCAGGCGGTCGAGAGCGGCGAGCGCCTGCTCATACGCGGCATCCTCTTCGACCTGGCGCGCCTTCAGCTTCGCCAGCGGACCATCCTCGGGCGGATCCTGGTCGAGGAGCCCCATGGTCTACTTCCCGGCCACTCCCCGGAGCGCAGAACGGGCGGAGGCGTCTTTGCGGCCCGGCCGGCGGCGGTCGTGGAACGCTTCCCTTTCGTCTTCGTCGAGGACGGCTTGCCGCTTGGTGCTCGCCATCAGCAAGGGATCCTTGATGGTGAAGATCCGGTTCGAGACTGCTTCGCTCATCGGATCGATTCTCTCAGTGAACCCCCGCTCATGCGCGTTTCCGCGCGGACGGACGACGCCCGGCCGCGGGCAGCCCGACCTGAAGGGCGGCCGGAACATGCTCCTTCGCCATGGTCCGATAGATCTTCGGCTTCTTCCGGCTGAGATATTCGAGGAACGTCCGGGGCTCTTTGAACTCGACCAGACCGGGCTGGGGGGCATTGACCTCGCAAGACCGATCGTCGTAGGCGCGGCAGATGTGGGGGCGATTGAAATACACCGCGCACAGGTTCCCCTCGCCGAGGTTCCGGCAGCGGGCCTCGAACTGCACGTACCAGTCCCCCGCCTCGTCGCGACACACGGAAACACCCTGGTGATAGAGATGCCACAGGATCTCGGTGGCGAGTTTCGCGGTGGTGGGCGCATTGATGCCCACGGCCGCGTAGGTGCAGCACTTCGCGCACTGGAGGCAGGAGACGCGGCCCTGCTTCGGGGCCTCCTGAACGACGGGCAGATTCACTCTGGGCATGGCTTCCGTTCGGGGTTACGAGGTGGCGATTCGGCCATCCGCCAGGCGGACGACTCTCCGCGCGTGTTTCATGACGCTCGGATCGTGGGTGGAGAAGATGAAGGTGGTCCCGGCCGATCGATTGATTTCGAGCATGAGGTCGATGACGGCCTGGCCGGTCTCGGAGTCGAGATTGGCGGTGGGTTCGTCGGCGAGGACGATCAGGGGATCGGTGACCAGGGCCCGGGCCACCGCCACTCTCTGCCTCTGCCCGCCGGAAAGCTCATCCGGACGATGGTGCATGAAGTTCTTGAGACCCACCCGGTCCAGGACTTCCTCGACCCGCCCCTTGCTGACCGTCCCGTCTCGCTTGAAAAGAAGGGGGAATTCCACGTTTTCGTAGGCCGAGAGCACGGGAATGAGGTTGAAGGTCTGAAAGATGAAACCGATCTTGTGGGCGCGAAGATCCGAGAGGCCGTTGTCATCGAGGCTGTCGAGCCGGACCCCGTCGATCGAGACCTCTCCTTCGGTCGGAGAATCGATGGCGCTCACCAAATTCAGGAGCGTCGACTTGCCGGAGCCGGAGGGACCGGCGATGGCGATGAACTCGGAACGTTCCACCTCCAGGGACACGTCGTGGAGGGCGCGCACGATGGTCCGGCCGAGGACATAGTCCTTGCTCACGTTTCGAACGCTGACCGAGCCCATTAGAACGAGTACTTCAGGCGCGCCTGAACCGCGCGCTTGACGGGTGCGAGCTTGTATTCGGCGGCGTCGGGCCCAAAAAGAAGAACGAGGTCGAGACTCATCTGCAGGTTTCGGCTCGGAGCATAGGCGACTCCGAGAGTCACGATGAGTCCGCCATCCGACAGACCGCTCACCGCCCGGACGGTGGCGCTCAGGTCGGAGACGATCTCGCGACGGGTGAGGGCGGCGGAAAGGTAGTGGCGGCGCAGGCCCAGATTGCTCCCGAAGGGCACCGCGACATCGGCGCTCCAGGCGGCGAGGGCGGCGGCTCGCACCCGTTCGGGAAGCCTCGGATCGTAGGCGGCGGTGAGGTTGCGGTCGAGCCGGGCGAGGTAGGCGTCGAACTCGCTCTGGCTCATGCCTTCGGAATTGAAGAAGTACTCAACCGACAGGATGGAGTCGCCGGGGCTCCACAAGGCCCCCGCCGCCACCCGCACGAAGGAATCCTCGGCCCGCAGCGGATCGATCTCCGAACCGCGATAAACGGCGGTCTCGGCGTGCAGGGCCACCGCCCCCCAGGTACGGCCCAGGTCGACGCCGATCAGACCCTCGCGGTCGGTTCCCGCGAGGTAGGTGAGGGCCACGTCGGTATCGCGGAACAGGAGCCGGGCCCGGAGGGCTCCTGTCCACTGCGGGTCGGTTTCCCGGGCCAGCGATCCGGGGAGGTCGGTGAGATTCGTCTGGGCGCGTCCTGCCACCAGGGTCAGGGAGGCCCAGTCGGTGGGCGAAATGTCCATGCGAATCGCGTCGATGCCGGGTTGTTCGGTCCCTGGATTCGCAGGTGACTTGGGCGGTTCCAGCCGCGCGGTGGGATTCCAGACGAAGCCCGAGCCCCACGCCGTCTTCTGCTTTCCCACCCGAACCAGGAACCCGGCGTCCGTCCGGTATTCGGCATAGGCCTGGCGAAAGGTGAGAGAGGTCCGATCGGTCTTGCCCGTCTGCCTCTCCACGAAAGCCGACGCCTTGAAGGCGAATCCGCCGAAGGCCTTTCGTCCCATGCCGGTCAGGCGAAACAGATTCTCGGTGGGTGCTAGGCCGAAGACATGGTCAGGATTGAGAAGCGACGAAGTCGAGCGGTAGAGGAAGTTCTCGACCCCCAGTTCGTAGTCGTCGGCGGCGGCCGGGGCCGATCCGGCGGGACCCAGGGCCAGGACCGCGGCCATCACGGCCCGGGCGCCCACGAGGGAGCGAGTGGTCAACCGTTTCAGCGCTCGCGTTCGAGCGAGGCGGGCGAGAACATCCGGTCGTCGAGCCGGGGGCGGTCGTCGATCTTCAGGAACTTGAGCTCCGTCGAGGCCCCGGTTTCGAGCGCGCTCTCCATCACCAGTCGGGTGGGGCGTTTCCGGCCACCCAGGGTCTCCACTTCATCGGCCCTTAGGATCTTGAGTTTCTTACCCGAGATGTGAAGTACTCGGCGAGGCAGGGAAAGAAAGTGCCGTCCTTCCTCACCAGGTAACGCACCCGGTCGTAAGCCACCCCGCGATTCCGGGCCTTGAGCTCCAGCACCTGGCAGGACACCCCGAGGACGGTTTCCTCGCCCGCGAGGGTCGCCTCGTAGTCACGGGTCAGGGAGAGACGGAAGATGTCGCCGTTGTTGAAATCGCCGCCGCCGAAGGTCTGCTTGGGTCCGACCCGGGCGACCTTCTCCGCCGCGGGAATGTAGATGTAGGTGCTGTCGTCGCGGCGCAGATAGACGGTGCCTTTCTCCTTCGGCGGATCCGTGTAACGCACCAGGCCGCGGTCGTCGCCCGACTTGAAGCCGTCCATGGTCACCACCCTTGGCGATTTGCCGGTGCGGTTGACAGTCATGCGCAGGGTATAGGACGCCTTGTCGCCGAGAACGGCGGCCTGGGCCCTCTCGAGAATGCGGGTGGCTTCGTTTGGAGGCGGCGCCTGCGCACGCACCAAGGCGACGCCGGGCGGCAGGGCGAGAAGAACGAGAGAGATCACGCCGCGCACCCACCGATTGTCTCAAGCGAGGGGCGCGATCCCCAACCTGAAAGGCCAGGGACCTGCGATTCAGCGTTTCGCGGGCTGCAGGGTCAGACGATGAGCCACCCGTTTCTCGACCGCGGCGCGGGTGTAGAGCAGCGGGAAGTACTGGCCGTTGCCCAGGTTCTCGACCAGGTTGCCGTAGTACGGGCTCCCAGGCTGAGCCGATTGCCCCGGGGAGTTACTGGCCACCGAGCGGTCTGGATCGGCGAGGTCGATGATCCTCCGGAAGTTCGCGCCGGTGGCGTTTATGGTTCCGAAACCGCCGGGGCGCTCGACCGTGGGCAGGTCGAAGGCCGAGGTGATCGTGTGCGGAAGGTCGCTGGTCTGGATTCTCCCGTGTCGCCACTGGGCCCGGTCCGGACCAAGCTCTGCGGTCAGCCGAGTGATCGCCGAGCGAAGAGCGGTTTCGATTCGCGCCCGCCGCTCCTGTTCGTCCGCCGGCGGTAACGCCGCCTTGGCGCCCTCACTGGCCGCCGACCATCGCACGTACAGGGCGGCGGCGGTGCTCTCCTTCGTGAGCCTGGCGTCCCACCCCGCGATCAGACCCCGGGCCCACTCGAGGTCAGGGTCCTTGGAAGCCCAGCCCTTGAACCCGGGCAGATCCCGCTCGGCCGCAAGCGAGTAGACGTCGTGCTGAATCCGCTCGTGATCTTCCACGGAAAACTTCTCCGAGACCCCCAGGATCTGGTTGAGGCGGGCTATGCGCGAGGTCTCGACCCCGATCGACGAGTGGTAGAAGACCGGCCGTCCGGCGTAGCCCGGCGGATGGGTGTTGTTGTTGGCGGTGGCGATGTAGCCACGCTCCGGATTCATTTCGCGCGGAAGATCGCTCCGGAAACCGCGCCACTCGTATTTTCCGTTTCCGGGCACGGGAAGACGTCCGTTCCAGCCATCCCGATTGGGCGTGAGTCCGGTGACCTGGAGCGCGATGTTGCCCAGGGCATCTCCACAGATGAGGTTGTGCGTGGGCACCAGCCAGTGCATGGCCCGGTCGAAGAAGTCGGCGCAGCTCGTGGCCTGGGCGAGCTGGAAGCTGCCCTTGTAAGGCGCCGTCCCGGGCTCCTGCAGCACCGATCGGGCGGCGTAGGCGCGACGGTGCGCGAGGTCTTCGTAGAAGACGGGGCCATGCCGGCTGAACTTCAGCTCGATCGGCTCCGGGGCCCGACCCTTGACCCTGATCTCCTCCTTGATCACGCGCAGCGGCTCCCAGCCCTCCTGCCAGCGAACGAGATTCGGGTTGTCGGCCTTCATCTCCTCGACGTAGACGTCAACCATGTCGGTGCCGGCGAAGGTGAGCCCCCAAGCCAGACGCGCGCTGCTCCCCTCGTCGACGCCGGCAAAGGGAGGTTCTCCCCCGCCGATGACGTCCCAGCCCGGAGCCACCAGATGGACGAAGTAGCGCAGCGCGGGCATTTCGATGCGGCGGTGCGGGTCGTTGACCAGGATCACGCCGCCCGTGGTCGACCGAGCGGGGCTCATGACCCAGTTGTTGCTGCCTTCGGTCGTGGGCTCGGCGGTTGAGACCGAAGCGGCCTTCACCCCGGGCACGAGGCCGCGATAGGCCGGGACGATCTCCAGGGGCGGCAACATCCCGGGCTCGAATGGATCACCGTCGCCCGCGCGCATCGCCTCGAGCATCTCCGGTTTGATGATGCTCACGTCGAGACCTTCAGGAACCTTCAGGTCGTCCCAGGGGTCGGGCGCGAAGCGTCGGTTCGCCTCCTCAACCCCGTAGCGCGCGACCTCCATGGCGAGCTGGATCTCGTTGATCGCATGGCCCCTCAGGCTCGGGACGGCGAGGGCGGCCCAGCGCAGGACCACCGTGCGCGCGGTCCACGGATCGGGCGCCACTCCGGTCAGCTCGAATTCCACCGGCAGGTTGGCCCGGTTCTGCTCGATGTACGCGTTCACCCCGTTCGCGTAGGCGGTGAACAGCCGCTCCGCGTCTTGGTGGTAGCTCGTCCACTCGGTCTTGTCCCACGGCCCCCGGAACATCATCAGCCGGGTGCGGCGGTCGTAGTCGAGTGCTTTGGGCCCGAAGATCTCGGCCAGCCGGCCCTCGTGCCATCGCCGCCACAATTCCATCTGCCATAGCCGGTCCTGGGCCATCACGTAACCCTGGGCGAAGAAGAGATCGTCGTCGTTCTTCGCGTAGATGTGCGGTATGCCCCACTCGTCCCGGAGTACCTCGACCGGCTCCTTCAGACCCGGTAGCTTCAACTCTCCGTCCAGGCGGGCCAGGGAGCGGCGAGCCAGGGCGTCCAGGGACACGGCCGGTTGCAGCGCCGCCGCGGCGACGCGCGGCGGGGGGGCGGAGCCGACGGCCACAAGCGCAGCCAGAATGAACGCGGCGGCAGAACCTTCTCGGTACCCGAACATGAGACCTCCCAAGCGATGCGGGACGGGGGCGGAACGGATCACCCCGGTGCCTTTTTAGACGGCGCCATTTACGAATGCGATCCCGGCGATTCCGCATTCGCGAACGACCGATGGGTTCAATTGTAGGCCCGTTTTCCGCGAGCGGGCGGAGAGGGTTTCGTGGACGGCGAGCGGCTCAACTCGTGTTTCGAGCCTCCAGGATCGCGCGCTCGCTGAGGAGCCGATCGATCTCCGCGGCGCTGAATCCGGACTCGGCCAGGACCTGGCGGCTTCCCGCCGCTCTTCTTCGCCGCTTCCTGGAGTTCTGTCCACTACGTGAACGACCGGAGTCCTGGCGGAACGTGGACGGGCCGGGTCGGCTGCTACCTCCGGGGCGCGACCGAGGCCTTCCGCTGAGCTCCTGAGCGAAACGGGTTCCGCACCCGGACTCCGCCATAGGACTGGCCGTCGCTCAGGTCCTCTGAAAGAACCGTGTCGCAGCCCATGCTCCGCGCCGCCTCTATGATGGCGGCATCCCAGTACGAGATCCCGAATCGTTGCGACGAGGTAACGGCCGCCCGGAAGAGATCGAGCGTACCGTCCTGGACCTCAAGGGTCTGCCAGTGGTCGATGTAGTCCTCGGCCAGCCGATGGGGCAGCGCCCCCTCCCGCGAGACTCTC
>JAQBHL010000110.1:0-10097 GCA_032127745.1 Acidobacteriota bacterium | reverse complement strand
GGCGAGGTCGCCAGAGGCTGTGCCCGAGCTGCGGCTCGGCTGACCACGATACGGATGCGAGCTTCTGCAAGCTCTGTGGCGCGCGAGTGTGACCGGCCGGCAGGCTCCTCAGACCGAGGGTTCTCTGGGCATTCAGCCGGGTTTGAAGCCGGGCATGGTGTCGTTCTCGATCACCGGGACCGGGGCCCCGAGGCGTTTGGCGAAGGCTTCGATGTCCGGCCGACGGAACGCCTCGGACGTGAGGGCCACGCTTCCGTTGGACTCCACGAAGAGCAGGGTCGGAACGGTGGCGATGCCAATGGCGGTGGAAAGCGGGTAGGGACTCGATTCCGAGAAGAAGGGCAGATGGAGGCCGAGCTTGACCAAGGCCGCGGCCGCCTCCTCGGGCGAGTCCTGAAACAAGGCGACCGCCCGTCCTCCATCCTTGTGGATGCGGTCGATGAAGGGCAGGGTCTGTCTGGTGGTCTTGCAATCCTTGTGGCCGATCATGATCACCGTCGGACCGCCGACGAAGAGCGCCTCGGACGACGTGACTCGGCCGTCCGGAGTGAGGAGATCCGCGAGGGGCAAAGGAAAGGGCGCGGGCAAGAGGGCCATGGATCAAGCCTCCACGAAATCCAGGGTGAAGTCCCTGGTGATGATTCCGGCCTCCCGACCGCGGCGCAGGAACGTCCGCACCGCCTCGCGACCGCGCTCACCCGTCTCGATGGTGAGGTCGTTGACCCACATGCCGACGAACCGGTCGGCGATGCCGGTCTGCATCCCGCGGGCGAACGTCATCGCGTATTCGAGCGCCGCCTCCCGGTGGGCGAGAGAAAACTTGACCGTGTCGCGCACCAGGCGGGTGAGCTGTTTCATCATCAGGGGTCCGAGGTCGCGCCGCACCGCGTTGCCGCCCATGGGCAGGGGCAGGCCGGTGTCTTTGAGCCACCATTCGCCCAGATCAACGATCTGGCGCAGACCCTCGCCGCCAAAAGTGAGCTGGCCCTCGTGGATCACGAGACCGCAATCGGCGCGGCCGGAAAGCACTTCGTCGAATACGGCGTCGAAAGGAACGACGTAGGTGTCGACATCGGGCGCATAGAGGCGAAGGGCCAGATAGGCGGAGGTCATGACCCCGGGAATGGCGACCCGGCCGAGGTCTTTTGCTTCGGGGCCGCCCGCGATCCTCGACTCGCTCTTCGCGACCAGGATCGGGCCATAGCCGTCACCGATGCTGCCGCCGCACGGCATCAGCGCGTACTTGTCGGCGATGTAGGGGTAGGCGTGAAACGAGCAGGCCGTGACTTCGTAAGTGCCTTCGAGCGCCTCCCGGTTCAAGGACTCGATGTCCTTGAGGACGTGCGAGACCTCGAGGCCGCCGGTGTCCAGCTTGCCCTTGGCCAGGCCATAGAACATGAACGCGTCGTCGCTGTCGGGACTGTGGGCAATACGAATCTTCATGAAGTGGGAGAGGGTCCAGCGGATCGAAGGCGGGGCAGAAGGTCGCCGGCCCAGCGCTCGAGCGGCGCCAGGACGTCGGCGATCCGCAGATCATAAGGGTGGGCCTCGTGTATCGCCGCCATGACCTCGGGGCTCGGCTCCCTGATATCTGCGGCCTGACGGTTGATGACCACGCAATCGACATGGCCGATCAACTCGCGCGTGCCTTCCTTCCAACGTTGTGGGCTCAGGAACGGATGGACCACGAAGAACGTGAAATCGGGCGAACTCAGACCGGCGATGGTCGAGCCTTCGATCACCAGGTTCCGATCGGGAGCGTCGCCCTGGCCCGCTGCTCGAGCCTGATCGAGGAGCCGGAGGGTGGCCTGCCAGGCCAGGGTCGCCGCCGATCTGCGTGCGATGGTCCAGAGCACCGGCCCGGTGGTCGCGTGGCTCAGGCGTGCGGTATCCGTGCCCGGCTCTTTAAGGGTGGCTTCGTCGCGGAGGACTTTGAAGGGAACATCGATATCGCACACCACACAGGTCGTGCCCCGCGGACAGCTCTCGAAAATATCCTCGGTGGTGGTGAACTTGACCGCCGCCGAAGCGCCGCCGAGGTCGCGCAGAACCGTCTCCGCGAGTGCGGTCTTCCCCGCCCTCGAGGACGAACCGGCGACGACTATCGTGGGCACCCACCGAGTATAGAGACGGGGCACCGCGCGGGGCGGGCCCCTCGTCGGTCGCACCGCCGGCGGTTCGCGTGGGAGTACGATCAGGCCTTCCGAGCTTCATCGAAAGGATCCAAACCATGCGTCTTGTCTCCCTCGCTTCGGCCTTCACCCTTCTCCTCTTTCCGGTCCAGGCCTCCGAGGCGGCGGAGGGAAGGCCGCTCACCGTTGACGATCTTTTCGCCCTGAAGACAGTAGGCGGGCCGGTTCTTTCTCCGGACGGAGCCGAGGTGGCCTACACCGTCCGGTCCATGGATCTCAAGAAGGACACTTCCGATTCCGACATCTACCTGATCCCGACGGGGGGCGGCGACGCGGTGCGACTCACCACCTCCCCCAAGGCCGAAACGAGCCCGAAGTTCTCTCCGGACGGCAAGTGGATCGCGTTCCTCTCGAGCCGAGAAGGCGACCAGACCCAGGTCTTCTTGCTACCACGGAAGGGCGGCGAAGCCAGTCGATTGACGGACATGAAGGGCGGGGTGGGATCTTTCGCATGGTCGCCGGATTCGAAGCGGCTGGTGCTGGTGGCTTCCGACCCCGATCCCGATCAGAAGGCCGACGCGGCGAAGAGCGAGGAGAAGAAGACGCCCCCGCCCATCGTCACCCGACGACTCCAGTTCATGCGCGACACCGAGGGCTTCCTGCGGGAGATCCGCACCCATCTCCACACCTTCGACGTGGAGAAGAAAGCCTCGGTGCAGATCACCTCCGGACCCTACGACGACTCTCAGCCCGCCTGGTCACCGGATGGGAAGGCCATCGCCTTCGTCAGCAATCGCTCGGCCGAGCCGGACTCCAATCACGACACCAACATCTTTCTCATCGCACCCGTGGCCGGCGAGACGCCCAGGGCCCTCACCACGAATCCAAGCGAAGACGACGAGCCGTCCTGGTCTCCGGACGGGAGGACAATCGTGTACGTGGCCGCCGGGCCTGTGGCCGACATGTGGTACGCCCCGAATCATGTGTCGACCGTGAACGTGGCCACCGGCGAGGTGAAAGCACTCACCCGCGATCTCGACCGGAACGTGCGCGGGCCTCTCTTCAGCCGCGACGGCCGGTCGGTGCTCTTCCTCCTGGAGGACGGCGGAAACGGACATCTGGCCCGGATTCCGTCCGAAGGCGGCGCCCTCGAACGCCTGGTCTCCGGAGAACGCGAGGTCGGATCCTTCGACGCGAAGAACGACCGGGTCGCCTTCCTGGAGAGCCAGCCCACAATGCCCGCGGAAATTTTCACCCTGGACGGCTCGAACGTCCGGCGGCTCACGAAGACGAACGACGCCGTGCTCAAGGACATCACCCTGGCCGGGGTTGAGCGATTCCAAGCGAAGAGCAAGGACGGCACCATGGTTGACGGCTTCCTGACCCGGCCTCCTTTCGCCAAGCCGGGGGAGAAGCTTCCCACCATCCTTCGCATTCACGGCGGTCCGGCCTCGCAGTATTCGACCGGCTTCAGTTTCGAATGGCAGCTCTTCGCCGCCCAGGGCTACGCGGTGGTGGCCGGGAACCCGCGCGGCTCCACCGGCTACGGTCGCGATTTCAGCTACGCGCTCTTCGCGAAGTGGGGTGAGCCCGACTTCGACGACGTGATGGCGGTGGTGGATCACGCGATCGAAATGGGGGTGGCCGACCCGGACCGGCTCGGGGTGGGGGGCTGGAGCTATGGCGGCATTCTCACCAACCACGTGATCTCCAGGACCACCAGATTCAAGGCCGCCACCTCCGGCGCCTCGATCTCCAACATCCTTGCCGGCTACGGCACCGATCACTATCAATACGAGTACGAAGTGGAACTCGGTCTGCCCTGGAAGAACCCCGAGGCCTACCTGAAGATCTCCGGACCGTTCCTGAAGGCCGATCAGATCAAGACGCCCACGCTTTTTCTGTGCGGTGAGTCCGACATGAACGTGCCGCTCCTGAACACCGAGCAGATGTACCAGGCGGTCCGTCGCCTCGGGGTTCCCACCGAACTGGTCGTCTACCCCGACCAGTTCCACGGCCTCCGGGTGCCCAGCTATCAGAAGGATCGCTACGAGCGGTATCTGAAGTGGTACGACACCTATCTGCGCCCGGAAAAGGTTGCCGCGGCCGCGGCGGCCCGGACCCCCGAGGCCAAAGGCCTCGATGGCCGCGCATTTTTTCCGGTCGAGCCGTCCGCGGAGGCGAAGAAGCGTCTGGACGACAACCTCGCCACTGCGACCGCCGACTTCGTCAAGAAACCGGACGACGCCCAGAACATCATCGGGCTGGGCCGCAGGCTCGGCTATCTGTCGAGGTATCGGGAGGCCATCGATGTCTTCTCCCGGGGCGCGGCAAAGTTCCCCAAGGACGCCCGCCTGTTGCGTCACCGCGGACATCGGTACATCAGCACGCGCCAGTTCGACAAGGCGGTTGTCGACCTTGACCAGGCGGCGAAGCTCATGGCCGGAAAGCCCAACGAGGGCGAACCGGATGGCGACCCCGGTCGAAGGCCCTCCCCGTCGGCGACCCTGAAGTTCAACATCTACTACCACCTCGGTCTCGCTCACTACCTGAAGGGCGATTTCCCGAAGGCTCTCGTCGCCTACCGCGAGTGCATGAAGTACTCGACCGACAACGACGACTCCCTTGTCGCCACCTCCGACTGGCTGTACATGACCCTGAGGCGCCTGGGAAGGAAGGACGAGGCGGAGAAAGTCCTGGAGCCCATCAAGGAAGGCATGGACGTGCTCGACAATGCCGCTTACTACCAGCGCCTCCTCATGTACAAGGGCCTGCGCCAGCCCGAAGAGGTTCTGGGCACCGACGAACAGGATCCCCTTCAGATCGCCACCCAGGGCTACGGCGTCGGCAACTTCTACCTCGTGAACGGGGACCCCGAGCGGGCGAAAGCCATCTTCCGGCGCGTGGTGTCCGGTTCGCAATGGGCCGCGTTCGGCTTCATCGCCGCGGAGGCGGACCTCGCCCGGATGAAGTGATGGACCGGCTTCGAGCCGTCTTCGTCCGGACCCAAGGAGGGACGGACCGAAAGGCACTCGGGCCCTGCGGGCGCTCCAGACCCGGTGGGCGAGCCTTCTTCCCAAGGGCTCGTTGACGTTGACCTTCGAACGAGCCACGCCGCGGCTTGGCCGGCCCTCTCTTCGGATTGTGACGCGAGTCGTTTCCCCCCCGGGTCCCCCCTTGCTAGCATCGCCTCGTCCTACAAGGAGGATTCCCCTGATGAAACGACGCATGGCGCTTTTGGCTCTGGCCACTTCTTTCGCACTCACTCTCTCCGCCCCGGTCTTCGCTCAAAAGAACAGCCGGCCGCAGATCGCGGTTCTTGATTTCGAATATGGCACCATCGACAACTGGTGGGGGCAGTACGACATCGGCAAGGGCATCGCCGATCAACTGGTGGACGCTCTGGTCGAGGACGGCTCCTTCCGGGTCATCGAGCGCAAGAAGCTCGCGACCATTCTCGGCGAGCAGGATTTCGCCGCTTCCGGCCGCGCCGATCCCTCCGCCCAGACCATGGCCAAGATCGGCAAGGTTCTGGGGGTGAAGTACATCCTCGTCGGTTCCATCACCAAGTTCTCGACCGAGAAGCGCGGCGGCGGCCTGCGGGTCAAGGGCATTGGCCTCGGCGGCGCCAAGGCGAAGAGCGAAGTCAAGATCACCGGCCGCATAATCGACATGTCCACCGGCGAGATCATGATCTCGGGCAAAGGCGAGGGCGCTTCGAGCAAGGGCGGCGGGTTCGATTTCAGCAAGGGCGGCTTCGGCGTGGGCACCAATGCCGAGGAGTGGAAAGCGAGCGGCCTGGGCGACGCGCAGGAGGCGTGCACCACCGACCTCATCGAAAAGCTGGTGGCAAAAATCGACCGCCTGAATTAGCGGGCGCACCGCCGCACCATCGCCAAGGGAAGAGGGGAGCCAGAGAACGCTCCCCTTTTTGTTTGCCAAAATCCATCCCCGAGCGCAACTACAATCCTCCCGGTGACCACCCGCCCCCTACTTCATATCGTGGACGGGACCGGCCTCGTCCACCGGTCTTTCTTCGCCGTCCGAGGCCTCGCGACCCGGGCCGGTCAGCCTACGGGTGCGGTGTACGGTTTCATCAACACCATCCGGGCGCTCTCCGCCATCGAGCGGCCCACCCACCTTCTGGTCACCTTTGACGTCTCGGGCAGCACGGCCAGAGAGCAGGCCTTCCCGGAATACAAGGCGCACCGTCCGAAGATGGACGACGACCTCGCCTCCCAGCTCCCCCTCATCGACCGCGCCTGCGAAGCCCTGCGTCTGCCCGTGGTCTCCGCCCATGGCTATGAGGCCGATGATGTCATCGCCACCCTGGCTCGCCAGGCTCAGGAGCGGGACTTCGATGTGGTCATCATCACCAGCGACAAGGACATGCTTCAACTGGTCTCGGACCGGGTCAGCGTCCTCTCGCCGGGTCGCGACGGCAAGCCGGAGAAGCGCTACCACCGGGAGGGTGTCATCGAGAAGATGGGGGTGCCGCCTGAGCGCGTCATCGACCTGCTCGCGCTGGTCGGAGACGCGGTCGACAACGTTCCCGGCGTTCCCGGGATCGGCGACAAGGGTGCGCGCGACCTGCTGCTCCAGTTCGGGTCGCTCGACGAACTCCTGGCCCGCTCCGGCGAGGTCAAGCGTCCGGCCTATCGCCAGGGCCTCATCGATCACGCGGACAAGGCGCTGCTCTCACGGCAGCTTGTGACCCTGGACGACCACGTCCCCGTGACCTTCGAACCGGACGGAACCCTCGTGGCCCCACCGAATCGGGAGGCCGCCTACCAGCTCTTCAAGGAACTCGAGTTTTCCGGCTTCGCTCGCGACATGGCTCCCACCACCACCGCCTTCTCCTTCACCCATCGCGAGGCTGCGGAGGCCGCGGCTCTCGATGGCCTCATCGCGGCCTCGCGGAAAGCGGGAGCGTTCGCTTTCTCGCTTTCGATATCGCCCGACCGCCCCATGGAGGCGCAGATTCGCGGCCTGGCTCTCGCCGCTGGCGATGACGCGGCCTTCCTGCCCGTGTCCGAGGGCCTGCCCGTGAACCTTCGGACTCTGCTCGAGGACGCGAAGGTCGAAAAATGGACCGCCTGCTCCAGACGCGACTTCGTGGTTCTGGGCGAGGCGGGCATTTCGTTCGGCGGTCGCGTCCTCGATGCCTCGCTCGCGGCCTACCTCCTATCTCCGGGCCGGCGTGGCTCCAGTTTTCGCGAGATCGCGATCGAGGAGATCGGCCTGCCGGAAAGCGCCGATCTTCCCAACGAGGAAGGAACCCAGCTTTCGCTCCTCGCGGACCAGGATGCCGAGCGTCACTCGCGGGAGGCCGCGGTGCTGATGCGCCTGGCCCCGCGACTCCGCGCGCGGCTTCAAGCCGACGGGCTGATGGATCTCTTCCTCAACCTGGAGATGCCGCTCGCCTCGATCCTCGCCGAAATGGAACGGGTCGGCGTTCTGGTCGACCGCCGGGCCCTCCAGAAACTCTCCGATGAGATCGGCCCGGAGATCGAGCAACTCGCTCAACGCATCTACGCGCTGGCCGGCCGGACCTTCAACATCCTCTCGCCCGTCCAGCTCCGGGAGATTCTGTTCGAGGAAATGGGTCTCGAGTCGGGTCGAAAGACCCAGAAGACCAAGAGTCTGTCGACCGCGGACGACGTGCTCGAAGAGCTGGCGAAAGAACACGAGTTCCCGCGATTGATCCTCGAGTACCGCGGCATCACCAAGCTGCTCTCGACCTACGTGGACGCCCTGCCGGAAATGATCAACCCGCGGACGGGGCGGATTCACGCGTCGTTCAGACAGAACGTGGCCGCCACCGGCCGCCTCTCTTCCACCAACCCGAACCTCCAGAACATCCCCATCCGGAGCCCCCTGGGGCGCCGCGTTCGCGAGGCCTTCATCGCCCCGCCCGGGCATCTGCTGCTCTCCGCGGACTACTCGCAGATCGAGCTCCGGATCCTGGCCCATCTCTGCGAAGACCCCACCCTGATAGAGACGTTTCGACGAGGCGAGGACGTGCACGATCGCACCTCGCTGGAAATCTTCGGCCCCTTCTCGCCTCTGCCCAAGGACGAACAGCGGCGCCGCTCGAAGATGGTGAACTACGCCTTGCTCTACGGTAAGACCGCTTTCACCCTGGCTCGGGACATCGGCATCTCGCGCAAGGAGGCGGACGCCTTCATCCATGCCTACTTCAGCCGGTATCCCCGGGTGCGGGGCTTCATCGACGCCTCCATCGAGGAAGCTCGCCAGACCGGAATGGTGAGGACCATGATGGGCCGGCTCCGGCGTCTGCCCGACATTCAGTCCAGGAATGTTCCCGCCCGGCAGGAGTCCGAGCGGCAGGCCGTCAATACCCGGGTCCAGGGTTCGGCCGCCGATCTCATCAAGAAAGCCATGGTCGACCTGGATCACGCGCTTCGCGCGCGCGGTCTCAAGACCCGATTGATCTCCCAGATTCACGACGAGCTGCTGCTGGAAACCCCCGAGGCCGAGCAGCAAGAGGCGCTGCAGCTCGTGCGCCAGACCATGGCCGAAGCGATGAGCCTTCTCGTTCCCCTGGAGGTTGACGCGCGGGTGGCGACGAACTGGGCCGCCGCCCACTGACCACCGCGCCTTAGCAGCCCGTGGTGAAAGTCGGGCTGCATTCGAAGAACCCGGCATCCCGACTGGCTTCGTTGCTCGCCCTCGAATATGTCCAATATGCGTCGGACTCGGCGCCTTGCCATCCGGGTGCCGGGCGCGTCTCGGTGCGGGCGCGAAGCCTCCTTGGGGGACGGCGGACTTTCACCACGGGCTGCTCGGCGACCGAAAAAAGCTGGGGCCCCTTAAAGTCCCTTTCGGAATCTTCAAGAGGCCCTGTTGCGTCGAGGTGGGATACTCGGAAGAGGTGGGAAACGTCTTTTGGGATGCTACTGGCTCGTGTTCGCAGCCGGCGCCAGGGCCGATGCTGCTGAGGCAGCGCCTTCTTTGGGAGGGGAGTTCGTCGACGACTTGGAGTCAGCCGACGTTGGCGTGGACGCTTCTTTCGAAGATGACTTTGAACCAGCCGCCGTCTCCGACGACTTCGCATCGGACGCCTGGGCGCCGGACTCTTTCGAATCCGAACCCTTTTCGCCCGCTCGAGCGTAGTCGGTTATGTAGAACCCGGTGCCCTTGAACTGGAAAGCCGGCGCCGAAATTAATCGTTCGACAACTCCCCCGCACGTGGGGCACGCGGCCAGCGGACCTTCCGAGAACTTTTGAAGGGTCTCGAACCGGCCACACTGTATACAGTGATATTCGTAAAGCGGCATGGTGGCTATCTTTTTTGGAAAGCGACAGGTGGACAGCTTAGCATCCCGGGTCGGCCCGCCGGAAGGGCCGGGGTCAACCCGAGATGAATCTGATCGTCGCCTCCATACCTCTCTTCTTCATCCTGATCGGGATCGAGATCGTGGCCGCCCGGCTCCTCGAGCGAAGGGTGTACCGCTTCGCCGACTCGTTCGCGGATCTGGGCTGCGGCATGATCGAGCAATTGCTGGGTGTTCTGGTCAAGGCCACTTTGTTCGCAGCCTATCTGGGGCTATACGCCAGAGCCCGGCTCTTCGACCTGCCCCCGGATTCCTGGATCGTCTTCTGCGTTTGCTTTGTGGCCGTGGATTTCCTCTATTACTGGTTTCACCGGACCAGCCACGAGGCCGGGGCCTTGTGGGCCGCTCAGTCCGTGCACCACCAGTCGGAGGAGTACAACCTCAGCGTCGCCCTTCGGCAGGGCGCGTTTCAGAGCTTCTTTTCCTGGGTCTTCTATCTTCCCCTCGCCGTCCTGGGATTTGCGCCCGCCACCTTCATCACCTGCTCCGCGCTAAACACCCTGTACCAGTTCTGGATCCATACCCGCCTGATCGGGAAGCTGGGTCCGATCGAGTGGATCTTCAACACCCCCTCGCACCACCGGGTTCATCACGGCCGCAATCCGCG
>JAQBHL010000109.1:0-5459 GCA_032127745.1 Acidobacteriota bacterium | reverse complement strand
GAAGTGAGCCGCTCCTCTCCGATGAGGCGCGGTTCTTTGCGCCACCACCCCAAAGATCCCGTTTCAGACGTTCTCACCCGGAGGCTTCATGTCAGCCAACCTCTTCCAGACAAAGTCGATCGAACAGCTCACGAGCGATGTGGAGCACGGGGGCAAGGGCCTCAAACGGACTCTCTCCGCGCTCGACCTCACCCTGCTCGGCATCGGGGCCATCATCGGCACCGGCATCTTTGTCCTCACGGGAACCGCGGCGGCCAACCAGGCCGGCCCGGCCATCACCATGTCCTACGTCCTGGCCGGACTCGCCTGCGGTTTCGCGGCCCTTTGTTACGCCGAGTTCGCGTCCATGATCCCGGTGGCGGGCAGCGCCTACACCTACGCCTATGCGACCCTCGGAGAAGTGGTGGCCTGGATGATCGGCTGGGATCTGATCCTCGAGTACGCAGTTGGATCGATGACCGTGGCCATAGGCTGGAGCGGGAACTTCCAGCGGGTCCTCGCCACCGCCGGCATCGTTCTGCCCACCTGGATGCAGGCCGGTCCCGGCATCCTCCCGGGGGCGGTGATCAATCTGCCCGCCGTCCTCATCGTCCTCTTCATCATGACTCTTCTGGTGGTGGGCGTGCGAGAGAGCGCCCGCTTCAACGCGGTCATGGTCTTCGTCAAGCTCCTGGCCGTTCTCATTTTCCTGGGCGTGGCTTTCCGGCATGTGGAGCCGGCCAACTGGCAGCCCTTCACGCCCTACGGCTGGTCGGGGGTCATGGGCGCCGCCGCGGTTGTCTTCTTCGCCTATATCGGCTTCGACGCGGTCTCGACCACCGCGGAGGAGGCGAAGAATCCGGCGCGCGACCTCCCCATTGGAATTATCGCCTCGCTCGTCATCTGCACGGTTCTCTATATCGCGGTCGCGGCCGTGCTCTCCGGCGTCATCCCCGTGGCCGAATACCGAAGCGTCGCGGAGAATCTGCCCGGGGTGGCCCAGCAGTCGCCCGAAGAGGTCACCAAATTCCTCAACGCGCCGGTGGGCTATGTCCTGGGCTCACTCCACATCGCCTGGGCCGACGCTCTGGTCTCCGCCGGGGCGGTGGCCGGGATCACCAGCGTCCTGCTGGTCATGCTGATGAGCCAGCCCCGCATCTTCTTCTCGATGAGCCGCGACCTGCTCCTGCCCCCGGGGATCTCGAAGATCCACCCGAAGTACCGGACCCCCTACATCACCATCATCATCACCTGCGTCATCGTGGCGGTCGTCGCCGGCTTCACCCGGATCGAAGTGGTGGGTGAGATGACCAGCATCGGGACCCTGTTCGCCTTCGTGGTGGTCTGCGCGGCGGTGATGGTGCTCCGGATCACGCGACCGGATGTGAAGCGTCCTTTCACCGCGCCCGGCGGCCGATGGACTCCGATCCTGGGCGTCCTCTCGTGCGCCTACCTGATGGTGTCGCTGGCCGTTCTGACCTGGCTTCGGTTCCTGATCTGGCTCAACATCGGCATGCTGATCTACTGGTTCTACAGCCGCACGCACTCCCCGCTCTTCAATGCCGAGCTGGAGGCGAAGAAGTCGTCCGCCGACAAGACCAGGGACTCGCTCGGCATGTGGGGCGGGGTGGGGCTGTTCAACGGCTTCTGGATCGCGCTCGTGGGCGCGCTGAGCGTGTTGGGAATCAACGGAGAGGCCACCTCGAGGTGGCACGAAATCGGGGTCGGCCCGACCCAGGCCACCATCTTCGGCCTCGTGGTTCTGGCCGTCTCGTCGGTCCTGTTCCTGATGGGACGGCCCAAGAAGACCGCCTGATCGCACCGCAGTCGTAGCGAGCCGCGTCAGCTCTTGCTGGCCAGGTGCTCCATGACGGACACCGAGCAGATCTCCGCCATCTGCTCGAGAATGTTCTCGCCGTCCTCGATGGTGGCCGCACCCGGATCGCCGAAGTAGGCGTCTTCGCCGCCCGCTTCCTTGAAGGTCTTCGCCCCGTCCTTCATGGACGCGACCAGCCCGTCCATGGGCGGGAT
Source organism: Acidobacteriota bacterium (assembly GCA_032127745.1). Taxonomy (GTDB): domain Bacteria; phylum Acidobacteriota; class Vicinamibacteria; order Fen-336; family JAGNNV01; genus JAGNNV01. The sequence continues at coordinate 3,449 of JAQBHL010000109.1, read as the reverse complement.
GCTGATCCTCTCGTGCTCGCGCACCAGGGGCAGGTTCAAAGCCATCATGGCCGAGGTCTCGAAGGCCCCGGCGTGATCGCCCTGCTTGAACACTTCGCCCAGCTGTTGAGACCAGCGCTTGCGGGTCAGATCCAGAAAGCAAGCCGAAACCCCGGCTCGCTTCGACTCGTCGACCGCCTGCTTCAAGACTTCCAGATGGGCGGGATCGAGGTGGGTGTTGACGAAGGCGACGGCACGGAAATCCCGGGTCGCGGCTCGGGCCACGTCCTTGAGGAAGTCCAACGCGGTGGGCCGGGACAGAGTCAAAGTGCCCGGGAAATCCGCCGCCCGTTCACAGACGCTGAAGGAGATGCTGGGAAATACGAGCGCTCGCACACCGTGGCCCTTGAGTTTTCGGGCGGTTCGCTTCGCGACGTCGATGGCGAGGTAGGTGGCGGTGGCCAGCGGCAGATGGGGCCCGTGGGCCTCGGTGGATCCGAGAGGAACAAGGGCAACCGCCTTTTTGTCGGCGGTGGCCTCAAGGGCTTCGGGCCAGGTCATCTCGGCCAGTACGATGTTTTCCGCCATAACACTTGCACGTGCGCTCTGGCTCTGCCCAACAGAAGGCAAGGCTTCGCGCGGTTCGTTCTCCTTATGAATGGACTCTAGGGTTCTTTGGAGGGCTCTGGAAGCTTTCCTGCTCGTCGGGCCGCTCCGGAGGCAGCGCCTTGGTGGAGCGGCTCGGGGCGTGGCACCTTTATACCCGACTCTTTGGACCCCTCACAACCCATATGGGACTAGTGCTCGATTTCGTCCTCTGCCTTGGGGGTCATGGGAAGGGGAGCCATTTCGGCCTCGATCCCTCGATTCGCGAGCCGTTCGAGAAGCTTGTCGAAACGGCTCCGGTCGGGCGCGGGCGCATCACGCACCAGGGCCAGAGCCTCTTCGAGATAGACGACGCTTCGGGCCAGGTGGGCCAGGGTCTCCGTGGGCATGGGGGCCTCGGGATCGGCGCAACTGGCGAAGCGCTTCTCATCCGCGAAGACCCCCAGCACCTCGATCACCCGCGCGGAAAGGGAGTCAGCGGCTTCATTGACCGCTTCGTGATGGAAGGCAGTCTGAGCCAGGGCGAGGGCGTCTTCGATCTCATCGTCCCCCCAGTCATCCCTCAGCCGATCGAAATCACCGGTGGACAGGGACAGACTGGGGCCTTCCTCATCGGCGGAGGCGGCGACATCCGTGATCAGTTCGATGATCCTTCCCATCGTCTTATTCTAGGGGGTCCAGACACGGACCCGGCCCCCCTAGGACCCCCTGGCCTCCGCTCGGCAAGTCGTTGTTGATGCTCGAATCGCCTGAGTGAATCAGGCGATTCGAAAAGCGGGTTGCCGAGTTCCGGCCATCTCGCGTGGTGGATATTGCTCTCACCCGGGCTCTACCGCCCGCCGCCGGCTTTCAGGTACTTGAGGAGTTCGGACTCCGTCGAGAGGACCAGAACGGACTTTGAGTCGATGGTCTTCTCAAGGGTCTCGAGCGATTTTACGAAGGCGTAGAAGTCGGGGTCCCGCTCGTAGGCGCGGGCGAAGATCGCGGTGGCCTTGGCGTCGGCGGCGCCTTTGAGGAGCTGAGCCTTCCGGTACCCTTCGGACGAGGCGGCGAGCTCATCACGCTCCTTCTGACCGCGGATTTCGGCCGCGCGCCCGGCCCCTTCGGACCGGCTCTTCTCGGCGATGCGCTTCCGCTCGGAGATCATGCGATCGAAGACCTTGGACTGAACGCTCTCGACGTAGTTGATCCGCTTGAAGCGGACATCCACCAGCTCCACCCCGAACTGGGGGGTGATGAGCGCCGCCTTCTCGAGGATCACGGCGGCGATCTTCGCGCGGCCGGTGAGCACCTTGGCGTCGATCTCGGCACTTTCCTCGACCCCGCTCAATTCTTCGGTGGCTTCGAAGGCCCGGTTCGTTTTCCGCACCAACTCGATCACGTCGTAGGAAGCGACCGCGTTGCGGGTGGCCCCGTCCACGATGTCGTCGAGGCGGCTCTGGGCGCCACGCTCATCCCGGACGGCCTCGTAGAAGCGCAGCGGATCGGAAACCCTCCACCGGGCGTAGGTCTCGATCCACAGGTACTTCTTGTCCCGGGTGGGGATCTGGTTGGGGTCGCCGTTGAACTCGAGCCAGCGCTTGTCGAACCGGTTCACCACCTGGATGAACGGGATCTTCAGGTGAAGTCCCGGGGTGGTGACGGCGGTGCCCGCTGGTTTGCCGAACACGGTGAGGACGGCCTGCTCGGTCTCATCGAGGGTGTAAAGACTCGCGAAACCGATAACCACCAGGATGGCGGCCCGAATGAGATTGTTGACGCTCATGGCTTCTCCTTGATCAGACCCGGGAGTTGGAGCAGGGGCAGAATGCCCTTGGCCTGCTCATCGACAATGACCTTGCTGCCCGAGCCTTCGAGAACACGGGAGAGGGTTTCCAGGTAGAGCCTTCGTCTCGTGACCTGTGGCGCCTTCCGGTACTCCGCGTAGACCGCTTCGAACCGTTTCGCGTCGCCCTCGGCCACGTTCACCCGCTCGAGGGAGTAGCCTTCGGCGGCCCGGACCGCCTGTTCAGCCTCGCCCTTGGCCTGGGGGACGGCGCTGTTGTATTCCGCGAGGGCCTCGTTGATGGCCCGCTCCTTCTCCTGAATGGCCTGGTTGACCTCGTTGAAGGCCGGCTTCACTTCGTCGGGAGGATTGACGTCCTGAAGCACCAGTTGCTGGATCTCGATGCCGTTTCCGTACTGATCGCAGAGTGCTTGAAGTTCCTCTCGGGTCTGAAGGGCAATGGCTTCGCGACCCACGGTCAGGACCTCATCCACGCTGTGATCGCCCACGACCTCGCGCATGGTGGCCTCGGTCATGTCCCGCAGAGTCACGGTGACGTTGCGCAGATGGAACAGATACCGGTAGGGGTCCTTGATGCGGTACTGCACGATCCACTCCACCACCGCGACGTTGAGGTCGCCGGTGAGCATGAGCGATTCTCTTCTGGTGTCTTCGGTGGTTCGGAACTCCGACTGGGTTCCGGCGCTGATCGTTTCGAACCCGAACTCCATCTTGAGCTGGCGTTTGTCGGGCACCCTGGTGATCCGCTCGAGCCCGAAGGGCAGCCGGAAATGGGGCCCGGGACCGGCGGTGCGGACGTACCTGCCGAAGCGCTGAACCACCGCCACTTCATCCGCCGCCACCTGGTAGAAGCCGGTGAAGAGGAAGAGAAACACCACCGCCCCGATGGCGTAGTTTCGGAGCACCGAGGTGGGGAAAGCGCCCCCGCCCGAGCTGCGCAACCGCTTGCCCATGTCTCCGATCGCTTCCCAAAGCGGCTCGAGAGGATCCTGCCGTCCATATTCTGCCATGGGGGCAGTATAGGCACCGAACCCGGATCGTCTTTAGTCGAGCGCGGGTCTGCACCGGGCTTGATGGC
>JAQBHL010000108.1:0-3000 GCA_032127745.1 Acidobacteriota bacterium | reverse complement strand
ATGTGGGCGGCGGGCGACCCGGCACCCGTGGAGCGGACCATCAGCCCCGCTCGCGAGCGCTGGCCGGTGGTCGTCATTGACCCGCGCGTGCCGCCGATCTATGTGGAGGCCAGCGAGTGAGACCGTACTACCAGGATGACGGTGATTTTTCTTCCCGTCTCCGGCGCGAGGACTGGACCGTGCGAACGGTTGAACTTGCGACGGCCAGGAGACTTGTGGAGGCGCTCCACTACGCGAAGGGCGGGAGCAATACGGCGACGTTCCGGCATGGTCTCTTTTCTGCCGGCGCGATATTCGAGGAGGAGTGCGTTGGCGTTGCGTGGTGGATACCGCCGACGAAGAGCGCGGCCCTTGCAACGCATCCTGAGAACTGGCAGGGAGTTCTCGCCCTGTCTCGTCTGGTGGTTGCTCCCGGCGCGCCGAAGAACGCCTGCACGTTTCTCCTTTCTCGCAGCATGAAACTGATAGATCGGAAACGCTGGCCGTGCCTCGTGACCTACGCCGACAAGTGGCAGGGGCACACGGGAGGGATCTACCGGGCGGCAAACTGGACCGCGAAGGGGATGACGACGCCCGAAGCTACGTTCACGCTCAACGGAAGGATGGTGGCGCGGAAGGCGGGGCCGAAGACACGGACACGGGCCGAAATGGAGGCAATGGGGGCGGTGATGATTGGGCGATTCGCAAAGGCGAAGTTCGTCCATGTTGTAACCCAACGCCGGGGCTGTGCCTCGGCGCGGAGAATGGTGCAGGAAGTCCTGCCGCTGCATGTGGAGGCTGACCGATGCAACCCGTAACCCGAAAGGTGGTGGTGTCACGGTGCTCAACTTCTTCGACATCTTCTGGTGGATCCGCGGAGACTGGTACTAGGCGCGCGGGGCGGGTGGCCGCGTGGCTGTCCGCCCACGCCACCGATGCCGTAGTGGCGGCTGTAATGGTTGGGTTGTGGGTGGCGACGTGGCGCACGTTGGATGCGTGGACGAGGTACGGGGCGTGGTGAGGTATGCGTGAGCTGGCATTATTTGCAGGAGCAGGAGGTGGCATCCTGGGAGGGATCCTGCTTGGATGGCGCACCGTCTGCGCTGTTGAACTTGATGCCTACTGCCGAAGCGTACTGCTCGCACGACAGCGAGACGGGATCTTGCCAGCCTTTCCAATCTGGGACGACGTGCGAACATTCGACGGGCGACCCTGGCGCGGGCACGTTGATGTCATCAGCGGAGGCTTCCCTTGCCAGGACATCAGTGCAGCCGGCAAGGGCGCAGGGATCGACGGGGCACGCAGCGGGCTGTGGTCCGAGTTCGCCCGCATCATTGGCGAAGTACAACCCCGATTCGCGTTCGTGGAAAACAGCCCAATGCTCCTTGTTCGGGGGCTTGGCCGAGTTCTCGGGGACCTGGCCTCGCTGGGGTATGACACGCGCTGGGGAGTTGTTTCCGCTGCCGACGTTGGTGCGCCGCACTTGCGGGAACGGATCTGGATCGTGGCCGACGCCAGACACGGGCTGTACTCCGAACGGACATGGACGCCGTGGCGGCAGGCCGAACAATGGACGGCAGAGCGGAGCGTCCTTGGATGCTGCGGTAAAGACATGGCCCACGCTGACAGCATTCGACGCGAATCCATGTATGAAGAGTGCGGATGCCCTGGCAAAAGCGATGGCGGGGCGATCAATTCCGGGACGGAATGGCGGAGCACCATGCAATCTACGGGAACGCGCTGGTGGGCAACTGAACCCGACGTGGGTCGAGTGGCTCATGGGGTGGCCGCTCGGGTGGACCGACTGCGCGCCATTGGCAACGGACAAGTTCCGCTCGTGGCTGCGGTCGCATGGGAGAAGTTGACGAGGTACGGGACGTGGTAGTGCGTGCGTGCCCGCAGCGAGGGGGCGAGCGTGTCGTGTCCGGGGCACCGGGGCGGCACAGCGTAACACGGTCCAGCGACCTGGCCGGGCACGCGCGGAAACTGGAGGGAGAATAATCATGGATCAGAATGCGGTTGAAATGAGATTGAGTCACATCTTCACGTATCACCCGCCAAGCCCAGAGGACGCGGAGAAGTACCTGAAGATCAGAGAAGCCGCCCATTTCTTTGCAGGCGTTGTGCTGCGTGTAACCCCAGACGGCCCGGACCAGAGCGTCGCACTGCGCAAGATCCGCGAAGCGGTGATGACCGCCAACGCGGGCATAGCGCTCAACGGGATATGCTAGCCGTCCGGTCTGCGGCGGCGTGTGAGAGCGCCGGGTCTAGTAGGTTGGCAGAGGGCTCACAGTTGCGAAGAGCGTTGGAGCCAGGTGGGGAATCTGGCCCGCAGACCGACGAGGGAGGACGAGATGACCAAACGAACCGACACGCAGCGGCTAGAGTGGCTCGCGAATACCTCGGCGACGTTGGAGCAGTTCCACCGAGATCGGGTGTGGGAATGTTCTGCAATCACAGACGTAGGGGTCCTGGTTCAGGGACAAGGACGGACCTTCCGCGCATCCATCGACAAAGCCATGGACGCCTGGGAGAAGGAGATTGATCGACCGTCACAAGACGGTTGCACATGCTGAGAGGGAGATGAGATGACCGATCAACAGCACGAGCGGTGCGCGTGTGGGTATCCGGCGCGGGAATACAAAGGCGACATCTTGTGCTCGGACTGCCGTTGGCGCGCCCCGACCTGGGAGCAGTGGGACCGCGTGATGTGGTCGGTGAGGATGGTGCAGCAAGCCGTGCCCTACATCCAACGAATGCTTGATGCGAAAGAACACGATAGAATCAAACTGGGCGAGGGAGACATCGCGCTGATGCTCCAATGGCTCAAGGAGGCCCCCGATGCCTGAGAACTTTGACCTCGATGCGATCAAGGCGGAGCTGGACGACCAGGCCGAGACGACGGAGGAGACGGACGACTCTGGATCTGAGACGGAGCCCGCCGAGCTCAGCGGTTCGGAAGACGTCCACATCGAGCGCACGAACCGCAGGGTCAAGCGCGCGTTCAGCGATGAGCAGCGA
>JAQBHL010000107.1:0-3437 GCA_032127745.1 Acidobacteriota bacterium | reverse complement strand
CCCACCGGTGGCGCATCGACCGGTGGCGTCGTACGCGGCGACGTTGAACGGGGCGAGAAAGGTGTTTTGCCCTCTATCCCCCCACCCGGAGTCGATCCCGCCCGGCAGGCTGGGCGGGATGGCGTAGAAGTTTCCCAGGCTGTCCTTGTTGACGATCGAAGCCGCCTCGACCACAACGCCGGGAGGCAGGTAATCCGTGATGTAGCCGCCGGCCCCGATGTTGCCGCCATTGGCGATCGGCGAAAACTGAATGATGTAACTGAGGGCGTCGCCAAGGACCAGGCCCGGCGTTCCCTGCGAGGCCCTGAAAATGAGCAGATCGCGGGTTTCAGGGGCCAGAAACTTGGTGGTTTGCACCTGCCCGACGTTGTGGGCCCAAAGATACGTACCAGAAAGCACCATGAACAACGCGAGCAGGCGAGCCGGTACGCGCGACCGCCCCCGGGGGGAAGGCTCGCCCGGATTGGGGGCGCTCGAACGAGACCTCCCCAGTAAGCCGTCGATCATGATGAAACCCTGCTTTTCCGAGACTTGAATGAAATAACTGGATGATGACTTGCGGCACTCCAATACCGCGGGGCCCCACTGCGCTGGCGGTGGATCCAAAGATGGAGCATGAGAAAGGTATCGTCCCCTGTCTTCTCGTGTCAAGGTTTGGACGTGCGCCCCGTGACTTGCATCACCCAGGGCGCGGGTCGGGGCGACCGCGGGGCGCCAGACTTCGGCCTCTCCCTCGGCCGATGAGACCTCAGCGTTCCAGGCACTGATGGTTCCCCACCGTCTGGGCGCACCTCGAGGCGCTCCTGCGCGAGGGGTGGCCGCAGCACGTATCGCAGCAGTGCCTCGCGCCCCTCCAGATCCAGCGCCCCCGCGCGGGGTCAGCAGGGACATCGGGATCGGCCTCATCTCTTCGATCCGGAGCAGACCGCGTCGTTGAAGATGACGCTCCATGCGCTTGATGGTGCTCTCGAGAACGGCGCCGACCTCGCTCGTCTTCATATGCCCGAGCCCTCCCCAGCAGAGTTCGCCACCCTGCCCGTACCAGGCCCCATCGAGAACCACCGCGTGAAGGTGGGGATTGAGCCGCATGGCCCGAGGCGGCGCGCTGTCGGATGACGTCCTCTTCTGGGGCGGTCAGTCGCAGGCGCTACGACTTCATTTCCACCAGGTCCCAGAGATTGCCGTAGAGGTCCTCGAAGACGGCAACCGTGCCGTAGGGCTGGCTCACCGGTTCTCTCACGAACTTGATCCCGCAAGACGCCATGCGGTTGTAGTCGCGCCAGAAATCATCCGTTCTCAAGAAGAGGAAGACCCGCCCGCCGGTCTGGTTCCCGACGAAGACCTCTTGTTCAGGCTTTGCAGCACGGGCCAGCAGCAGGGTCGCGCCTTCCGAACCCGGCGGAGCCACCACCACCCAGCGTTTGTCCTGCTCCGGCTGATACGTGTCTTCCACCAGAGTGAACTGGAGTTTTCCAACGAAGAAGTCGATGGCCTCGTCGTAGTCGCGAACCACCAGAGCGACGTGTGCGATGGACTGCTTCATGGCTCCAGCCTCGGTCTAGAGTCCGTCAAGCCAGGCCGCCAGATGGAGTCTTTGTTCCGGCGTCGCTTCGTCGCGGACCACGAGGGACCACGGTCGCTCGGGATCCGAGGGGTCGAGGAAGCGCAGGCCGAACCAGTCCAGGGTCTCCGCGTAGTCGACTTCCTCGGTCGAGGCGGTGGCAAGATGAAACCAGCCGGAGAGGTCCGCGCCCGCCACTTCCGAGGCGGCGGCCTGAAACTGGGCGGGCGTGAAACCGCGCTCGCCCGAGTAGCGCTTGTAAGCAAGCCTGATCAGGTCGTCGATGCTCTGCCGGCCGTTCGTGGCCTTGCGGATCCGGGCATCGAGGACAAAGCCCAGGATGTCGCCCTTCACGTAGTAGCTGACCGTCTTCTCCGTTGGTCTGATGCCGGACAGACTGTTGTCCCAGACGCCCAGCGACGACTCCTCCACGGTCTGAACCAGACGACCGGCCTGCCCCTGCAGGTCGCGGATCTGGCCGGACAGCCGTTCGAGGAAGTCCTCGCGCGTGCTCAGGCCGGCGCGGCGCACCATGAGATCGGCGAAGTAGGTGGTCAGCCCCTCGGTGATCCACAGGCTCGAGGTCTGCGGCGGATGATCGAAATCGAAGGGCCCCAGTTCGACCGGCCGCAGGCGCTTCGCGTTGAAGGCGTGGAAGTACTCGTGGGCGACGAAGCCCAGCCAGCGCCGATAGGCCTCGGGCGTCTCCACCCGCGCGGCGCTCGAGGTCAGAAGGGTCGAATCCTTGTGCTCGAGTCCGCCGCCACCCTTGCGGAAGACGTTGAGGATCAGGTATCGCTTGAAGGGCAGGAAGCCCCAGAACCGGCGCGTCTCCGCCACGATCCGTTTGAGATCCCCTGCGGCCTTCTCCGCATCGAAGCTCTCGCGCTCGCCCGCATCGGCCAGGGTGTGGACACTGCCTTCAACCTCGAACGATCTCGTCGAGAGTTCACCCGCGAGGATGGGCGAATCGACCAGCGTCTCGTAGCGGGAAGACTTGAACGTCCAGGGCCGGTCGCGCTTCAGACTCGGAAGAGCCGAGAGTGCGGTCCATCCCCGAGGCAGCTCCAGCGTGAGCTCGAACGGCCACGCGCGCGCCTGAACCGCCCGCCTGGGCATGAGAAAGGTTGCGGCTGGATTGAGAACCGCGTAGGTCTTCGTGATCTCGTTGGTCGTAACCGAACCGCGATCGCAGAGCAGTCGGTAGGACACGAGAAGGCGCGAGCGCTTCCCCGCCTCCACCCTCCAGATGTTCGGCTTCGGCTGGGTCACCCTCAGTTCAGTCCCATCCTCACCCGTGACTTCCAGGCCCTGCACTTTGCCCGCGTAGTCCTCCACCCGGTAGAACCCGGGAGACCAGACCGGCATCATCAGTTCGACCACGGCTTCACCCGAGGTGGGAATCCGGCCGCTCAGGTCGGCGGTCTGAGTGGCGGTGTCGCGGATGGCGAGCGTGTACCGCACCACCTCGGCCCCGCGGGCGGTTCCCGGGGACACCGCAAGGCGGAGGGCGACGAGACAAACAAGGACGAAGGCGCGGCGCAGGGGTGGGAATCGCATTGCCTACTCCAGCCCTTCGGCGGCGCGCCGCATCGCGGACCACAGACCCTCCACATGCTCGCGCTCGGTAAGAAGCGCGCCGATGCTGACCCGCACCATCCAGCGGCCTTGGAGGGTCGCCGGGGTGAGGTAGGCCTCGCCGGAGCGATTGAGAGCATCGGCCCACGCCAGGTTATGCCGATCGAGCGCTTCCCCATCGAGGCCTGGAGGCTCGTGACGGACGCACAAGGTCTGAAGAGGGACAGGCGCGAGGACGCGCCAGTTCGGGGTCGATTCGACCCTCGATTTCAACCATTGAGCGTTGGCGATATCGCGG
>JAQBHL010000106.1:0-2965 GCA_032127745.1 Acidobacteriota bacterium | reverse complement strand
ATCAGCTCGAACTGGTGTTCGCTCTCTACAAGGAACAGATTCATGCTCCTAGGCGCGATCGAGTTGTCATCACCTGTCTTGGCGTGCGCCGGTTTCTGGCGTCATGTGACTTGGAACGTCTGAAAGAACATGCCCGTGCCGGGAACGTGATAGATGGCGTTCACCAAGAGCGCGTGCTGAGGGTGTTCTTGACCGGCGGGTTCCTCGAGGTTGAGGCAAGATCATTTCGTGTTCGCACCAATCCGCTTGGTACCCCCCAGAAACAGGCATGACCAAAGAGCACCCGTCGCAAGTAGGCCAGGCGCCGCAGAACAATGCGTTGAAGCGGACGAGCAGCCGCTTCTCGTTGCCTGCTCGCCGCTTAACGCAGTGTTCGACGGGCCATGGTGAGCAGCGGAGGAAATGACATTTGCGAAGACACTCGGTGCGTCTCGGGATCTGCCTCGTTGCGCTCGCGGCGCTTTCGCACCCAGCCGACCAGCCGATCAAGGAAGTAGGCGTCCTGCTCGGACTTCGAGGGCCGTCCGGTCTTCGCACTCTTTGGATTCAGAGCCGCGGGCCAACTTTGGTGCTCTCGCGCGAACTCCCGAGCGTGGTGGTGCCACACCGCTCACGGCTCTGCAGGCTCTTGTTGACGACGGCGAACACGGACGCTGGATTTAGCCACAAGGCGACCTTTACCCACTCGGGGATCTCCGTCGACTGCGGCAAGGGAAGGCCCAAAGGACGGCCGGACGATTCCGAGGGCTGTGAAGGCAGTACCAGCATCAAGCTGCTCTTTGTCAGCAGCACGCACGTCTCGCTGGACGTAAATGTAGACAGCGCGTGTTACGGAAGAACGAGCTCGTACGACACTTTCATGGTGGTGCCAATAAGACACTTTGTGGACCGATGGCTGTTCCGCCCATTCTCGCTGGGGCTACCCCTAGACAGCCTGGGTCAGACCCGAGGCGCCCTTAAAGACCCGGCCGTTCAGGCCTGCAAGAGTTCAGACGAAGAACTGCGAGGCATGCTCCTTACGCTACTTGAACTCGACAGCTGCTCTGAGATTCTGCCGACCCAGTGGGGCATCCGGCGTAGTCCGGGACGCTGGACGATTGTCGGACGGACCGTGGGCACGCGAACGATTCAAATCGACTACGACGCCCCCGGCAGGCTCCCCAGCGGCATCTATTCTTGGGCTCAAGAGGCGCTATCGCCGACCGCGGTACTGGAGCAGGTGAAGGATGCGCAGGACTTCGTGACCTCTCCGGGCGGCGCGTTTGCGTTGCTCCTGCGACCAGATGTCATCCAGGCTGCGCGTGTACAAGACGGCCTCCTTGTTCTCGGTGATGTGCTTGGGAACAAGCATCCCGAGGAGGCGATCGTATCTATCGAATGGGCGACTGGTTCCAACGTTCCGAGGTGGGCCGTACTCATCGATGAGCTAGCGGCTACCGCCGGGAAGCGAGCGCGGCCGACGCCAAAGCCTGAGGCAAGGACCGATGGCCGGTGAGCGCGCCTTGGTCCTGCGGGCCGCCGAACAATGGAATGAACCTGACGAAGTCAACGCCGACGGACTGGGCCTTCGCAGGTTATTCCAGTGTTATGCATGCACGTGCGGTAGGAACCAATGACGTACGTAGCGCTCAGGGCCGCACCATCGAGAATGCTTCTGGCCGCGTTGCTCGGGGCCTCGTTGGCTTGCGTGGTGGCGAGAACCACCAAGAGCACCATCGAGGTAAGAGGTGATCGGACAATCGAGCAGAAACTCCGGTGGGTTGAAGAGCACATTACCGAGACGCGCTTGACTCGCCTTAAGGCGCAACTCATGGAACAGATCCCGAGCATCACGAACGAACAGCTAGCCGATATGAGCCTGGGCTGGAACGAAACGACTCTTCAGTCGTTGACCGGCAACGGGTCAAGCAAGGGGATCATCGTTTGGGTCACCATTCAGCACAGCAAAGAGTTCGACCCTTCCACCATGATGACCGTGGCTACGGCGATCCTGGACACCGAGATCAATGGGCCCGAGGTCGCGCCGAGCCCCAAGGTGGCTCCGTGATGCATAACAACGGATTGAAGCGGGCGATCAGCCGCATCTCGTTGCCTGCTCGCCGCTTAATCCGGTGTTCGGCGGACCGTATCAACTAACCGGGGAGATCAAGATGCCTGACGCAGCATGCCTAACCTGTAACGCGCTAGCGCCCATCCTTGGCGAGAGCGGGTATCTCGGGTACCCAAGTCTTGACCCGGGCCCGCCTGAGCAAGACCTGGGAGAGGGCTTCGAAGACATGCCCAGCTTCGAGAAGCTCTTTGGTGCTTTCGCGAGCCTACACCTCGTGTCATCCGACCTCACCCATTACAGGGCGTTCCTGGCGCGCCATCAAGGCCACGAGATGTATCTATCGCTCGATGACGAGGACCCCGAGAGCCTGCCGGAGGTCTTCGTCGCAGAGCGCGAGGGAACGGCACCGGATAGCCGCCCAGACGCCCAAGAGGTGCCAGCAGGGCACGTTCGGGGCCACGTCGTCTACGGCTGCGCGCAGTGCGACACTTCCCTCCGAACCCCAGAGGCAGACACCCTCTTGGTCTTCGAGCCAGTCCTGCTGGGTGCCGAGGCCGCGACCGCAGCGAGCCAGCTACTCTCGTCGCCGGGTATCGAGAGCGGATGGACTCACGGGCTATGTGGGGTCCTCGACCCCTTCGGAGAACTCTTCTACGGTGAGAATACCCTGCACGCCTTTCTAGATGAACATCTTGAGCACGGGATCGAGGCGCATTTTGAGCCATCGAATAGGTAGGCCGCCGAACAACGGGTTGCACCAGACAAGGCGCGGAGGTGCGGTCGCTTCGCGACCGGTCGTTGAGGCGCGCCTTGCAGGTGATTGCGAGTGTTGGACAGATCGCGGGACCGACCGGAGAGGATTTGTGCCTCCACCCTCTGCGGTCGCGGATACCCCTTGAGCGTAAGCGAAACGAG
>JAQBHL010000105.1:0-6219 GCA_032127745.1 Acidobacteriota bacterium | reverse complement strand
CTCTCTCTGGAGCTTGCCGACGGAAGAACCGGTGTCCCGCAGGGCCGCGCGCGGCCAGCCATAGGCCACGAACAGACCGATGAGAATGAGAACCATGCCGCCGATCCAGAGGAGATCCTTCGACATGCGTTCGTCGCGTGTTCGCACCACCCGGCGATTGTCGATGGAGTCCTCGACGTGGACGGCGTGGATGCGATCGACCTTCATGCCATCGCTCCCGCGTCCTTACGATCACGCCGGCCCACCACGCGAAGCTTGGCGCTGCGGGAGCGGGCGTTCGCTCGGGTCTCGTCGTCCGCGGGCCCGACCGGTTTGGGAGTGAGCAGGTGGAACGCGCCGGTCTTCTTGAGCGAGCGGAAGACGTTCTTCACGATGCGGTCCTCCAGGCTGTGGAAGGCGATGACGGCGAGCCGTCCTCCGGGCCGCAGCAGGTGGGCCAGCCGTTCGAGGCCGGTGTCGAGACCCTGCAACTCGGAATTGGTGGCGATCCGAAGAGCCTGGAAGGCCCGGGTTGAAGGGTCCAGTCCGGGCCGTCCGCGGGCATCGCGCCGAACCAGGCTTGCGAAAGCGCTGGTCGTCCAGCGGGTCCGCGAACGGCGTTCCATGACGATAGACCGGGCGATGGCGCGGGCCTTTGGTTCCTCTCCAAACTCGCTGAGGATCCTCTCCAGCTCCTTCTCGGACGCGGTGTTGAGGATGTCGGAGGCGCTCCGCCCCCCCCGGGGATCCATGCGCATATCCAGGGGCGCATCGAAGCGGAAGCTGAAACCGCGCTCCGGGGAGTCGAGCTGAAGAGAGCTGACCCCGAGGTCGGCGATCGCATAGCAGAGGCTCTCGGGCTCGAGGTCCTGGAGTCCGTCCCTGAAGTCTCCGTGCCGGAATAGGACCCGCTCAGCGAACGGCGCCAGGGTACGGGCGGCGATTTCAAGGGCCTTCCCGTCGCGATCGAAGGCGAGGAGAGTGGCCGCCGGATGGAGAGCCAGGAGATCGTGGGCGTGTCCGCCGAGCCCCACCGTGGCGTCGAGGATGCGCCGGGTCGGCTCCGGCGCGAACGAGAGGATCTCCCGTCGAAGCACCGCGGCGTGACCGCTCGACCCGGGGTCGACCCGGGGTGTCGCATCGATTTCCGGTGCGAGGGGCTCTTGCTCCACATCAGATCCCAAACTCCGCGAGCTGTTTCGCGTCTTCCTCGGTGAACGGCTCCTTCTCGAACAGTCTTTCCTCGAGGCGCTTCGAGTTCCAGACCGCCACGTGATTCTGCTGGCCCAGAACGGCCACATCACCCTCCATCGACGCCATTCTTCGCAGAATCTGGGGAATGAGGATCCGTCCCTGCGCGTCCACCTGGGCCACTTGCCCGAAGAAGTTGACCCGTTCCAGGAAACGCTGCCGGGCGGGGTGAGCCTGAGGCATGGCGGCCAGCCGCTTTTCGATCTCGGTCCACGCGTGCAGCGGATAGATCCGCACGAATTCGCCCGAGATGGAGGTGACGAAGAAGTCGCGAGACGACTCCGTCAACGCGCCCAGGAACGCGGAGGGAATCTTCAGACGGCCCTTGTCGTCTATTCGTGCAGGATGGTGACCGCGCAGCATGTCCTCGCCCATACCGACCACTTTTGGCCAATATTTTCCACAGCGACTCTAGGCCAGGGGCGGCGAAGTGTCAACCGAGGGCTCGCGAAAGCGAGCGGGAGCCTAGGCTTGGACTGTGGAAGGGGCGGCCGGACCGAGACTCAACTCTGTGGAAACCGCATCCAGAAGGGCTTCCGCCTCGCTTGCAAAGGAACTCCATCGGGTCCGGGGCCAGATCTCGAACCGATCCATCGCTCCGATAATCACCACATCGCGTTCCAGGCCGGCCAGTCGGCGCAGCGTCGGGGGCACCAGAATCCGACCCTGGGCATCGAGGCGGGATTCGTGGGCGCGGGAGGCCAGGACCCGCGACAGAGCCCGCGCTTTCTTCGAGAAGGCCGGGAGAGACAGAACCTGTCTTTCAAGTAGTAACCAGGTTTCACGCGGGTATCCGGCAATCGCATCATCGAAGAAGGTCAGCACGAAGACGTCGCCAGCCTCCTCGACCTTCCGCCGGAAAACGGGCGGAATGGCGACTCGGCCCTGACGGTCCATCCGGCATTCGAAACTCCCCGCGAACATGTTCCCCAGTTTTCCACAAATTGATCCACTTTTCCACATTACGATTAGAACAACTAGGATCCACAGCCCTTGACCGCGCGCGCCTACCTTCGATCCAGATCCTGGCTGGGCCAGAAGTTCGGGCTCCGAACGATGAAGGTCCTCGCGCGTGAGTTTGGCCATCCGGAGAGATTGTTTCAGAGCATTTTGATTGCCGGGACCAACGGGAAAGGGTCGGTCAGCGCTTACCTCGATGCCGCGCTCAGTGGCTCAGGACTGAAGGTGGGCCGCTACACCTCGCCCCACCTCGTCGACGTCCGGGAGCGGATCGCGATCTCGGGGCGATGGATCGGAAGGGCCGATTTCGAGAGGCTGGTGCTCGAGGTGCGCGACCGAGCCGAGCAGTTGATCCGCCGGGGTCGGATAGAGGGTCATCCGAATCACTTCGAGATCCTGACCATGGTCGCCTTCCTCCATTTTCAGAGGCAGGCGGTTGACATCGCCGTTCTTGAAGTCGGTCTGGGCGGCCGGCTCGACGCCACCAATGTGGCCGAGCCGTTGGTCTCGGCGATCGTGAGCATCGACCTCGATCATGAGCAATACCTCGGGCGCACCCTGTCCGCCATCGCCACGGAAAAGGCGGGGGTTACGCGGAAGGGTCGGGTCGTGGTGCTGGGACCCATGGCCCCGGAGGCTGAGAACGCCATCCGGCGGGTCGCCCGACACGTCGGGGCTCGCGTGGTCAAAGGCGTTGAGCGGGTGAGCCTGCGCCGGTCCGGAGCGGGCCTCCGCATCGAGACGCCCGGTTCGCACTACGTCGGCGCCCAGCCCCTTCCGGGCGCCCATCAACGAACAAACTTCGTGGTCGCGATCCGTTCCCTCGAAGCTCTGGCGGCGTCGGGAATGCCCATCGATCTGGTGAGCTCGGTCCGGGCGATGAACCAGGTCATATGGCCGGGACGGCTTGAACGAATCGATGGCCGCCCCCCCTTCCTCCTGGATGGTGCCCACAACCCCGCCGGGGCCCGGGCCTTGTCAGAGTATCTGGCCGAAACCAGGACTCCCTTCGTCCTGTTGTTCGGCGCCATGCGGGACAAGCGCGTGCGCGAGATGGCGGCGGACCTGTTCCCCCGGGCCCGACTCGTCATCGCCACCCGGGTTCGCATGGCCCGAGCGGCTACCACCGGGCAACTGGCGGAGATAGGCCTCCTCCTGGGCACGGTCCTGGTGGAGGAGCCCTCGATCCCTCGGGCCCTCTCGAAGGCGGCGAAGGCCGCCCGGCCGGGCGAGACTGTGGTGGTGGCCGGCAGCCTCTACCTCGTAGGGGCGGTTCGGCATCGACTTCTTCTGAAACGAAGGCGATCCACCCAGGCCGGCGGGTCAAGGCCTCGCTAGCCCGACTTCCGCAGTTATGGGGGTGCGAGTGTTGTTTCTAAAGCACTTGGGCCTGTCGGTTGGCACTACATTTGACGTGATGTAGCGGGCGCGCGGAGCCTTTCGGGGAGCCGTAAGCCGAGGCGGACGAGGAGGTCGGCCTGGCCTTTATCCGGGCGGACGACGCATCGGAGCCGGATTTCTCGACGCGAATCCTCAGCGAGCGGAATGACAATGTCGGCGCTTTGGAGCCGCGCACATTCGTCGAGGATGGTGCGCGGAGAGTTGCCGAGCCCCGCGCGCTGCTGCCATTGTTCGAGCGTCTTCCAGAGGACGTAGGCCAGAAAGCAAACGAAGATGTGGGCCTGGACGCGTTCCTTCTTCTGATGCCAGACCGGCCGAATCGAGAGCTCGCTCTTATGGATTCGAAATGCGGACTCGGCTTGCGTGAGTTGCACGTAGGTTTGCCAGAGAGCCTCGGCAGTCCAGTCGTTCACATTCGTGCGCAGGACGTAGCAGCCTTCGGTGAGACGAGACAGATCGTCCCACTCGGGGCGAATCGACCAGTCGAGTTTCAGTCCGGCGGGAGAGACAGGATCGTCGACGATGGTTGCGAGGAATCGCGCAGCCGCGCGGGAGTTGCGTTCCAGGAGGCGACCGATTTGTCGCTCGATGGGACCGCGCTCCAACGATCTCTTGGCTCTGTGAATACGTCGAGCGAGTTGAGCCAGGCCTTCTTCGATCCGAAGAGAGAAGCGCTCGTGCATCGCCTTCTCCCTCTTCCGTCGCTCGGCCGAGCGGCACAACACAAAAGTCTCGTCGCCCTCCCTGGCGAGCTTCGCCTCGACTCCGTCACGCACCATCATCCATCCGCGTTCGTCAACGATCTGCGCCTGCCACCGCTTCACTTCCTGGCGGGAGGCGCCGACGACGTATCGACGACCGGTCTCTTGTAGCCAGGCGATGTTCTTCCGGCTCATCATTCCGCGATCCATCACCCAGATCCGATCCGCGAGACCAAATCGCTTCTCCATCGCGCCGACGATCTCCTCGACGGTCGTGACGTCCACGCGGTTGCCGTCAAAGACCTCGTAGCTCAGCGGCACTCCCTCCCGTGTGACTACCATCGCGATGCACACCTGTTTGCAGTCCGGTCGATGATCGCGGCTGTGACCGCGCTTGGCTTGGGCATTGCCCTCGGCGAGTCCCTCGAAAAACGTACTGGTTACGTCGTAGAGAAGAAGGTCATAGTTGATGTCGAAGAGCTCACCCAGTCGCTTCTGCAAACGCTCCTCGATCATCCGCTTGTGCGGCAGCAGATGATCCAGCGCGCGATAGAGCCGGTCATCGTTCACTTGCTCGCACGGAAGATCCAGGATGTCCTCCATCGCGGTGGACCGGTAGAAATCCTCCGCGATGTGCAGCTCGCTTGACGGCTCGCACAGTCGCGACATCACCAGCACCGCGGCCATCGTGGGCCACGAAACTTCTTCTCGCCCCTCTGGTATCAGTTCGGCGCACATCCGGTCCAGTCCCAGAGCGCGCCACAGCGTCCAGGCAAGCCAGCAGTCACCGAATCGTCGCGAGCGTTCCAGCCGGATTTGGTCCAGTCGGACCGCCACCGTCCGCTCTGGTCCGCCGCTCGCCTCAAAGAGCTCGTATTGATCAGGCCGACCCGTGATCTTTCGCGCCAACGCCTTCGCTCGCAAACGGCCATTCGCGTCGAGTTCGCCCAGTTGCGCCACCGTCTCCTGCGACACTTTCCCGTTCCGGCGGACGGAGCGGACCAAGCGCCAGTACGTGTGCGCTTTCCCATCCTTGCGAATCGTCGAATGCCTCAGATACATGCGATTGCCACGAACAAAATCGCACGTATCGCGATCCGAGATCAAGGTTGGAGGTTGGCACTACATGCCCTTTCCCGAGACCCCTCCCAAACGACTCAACGACTTACAAACCAATCACATCCCAAAATCTTCACATTTCACCGACAACTGCGGAAGTCGGGCTAGTGGCCTCGGGCCGTGGCACCCCCTCTCGGAACACCTCGCCGGAGTGGGCGAACTCGCTGGGTGTTTTGCGGTTGATCGACCATGGGCGGACGAAGCGCGGCTCGCAGGCCACCTGCATGACTTGGGGAAGTACGGCGACCTCTTTCAAGCGGGGCGAAGAATCAGGCCTTGACCACTGGGCAATGGGCGCCCTCGTCGCGCTGACGAGTCATCAAGCCGTCCCTGCAGCCCTGGCGGTTGAGGGCCATCACATTGGCCTCCAGGCAGCGGCGAGCGCGGTTCTGTGCAGCCGTTTCAAGATGGGGAATCTCCTGACCAACCATCCCCTTGGCCTCAGGCTGTCCGGTGCGAACTGCGCCGAGTTGTTGGGCAGAGCGGCAGCGGACGGAATGGCGTTTAGCCGCCCCGCCTCGCCCGTCATCCCCATTCAGGCCGAAGCCTGGAGCCGAGGCATCGCCAAGATGCTGGACGTTAGGATGCTCTTCTCCTGTCTTGTCTCCCCTCGCTTCGGAGAGGCGAGTGGAGTGGATTGAAACTCGATGTTGCCTCGGTGAAAGACGATCGCCTCGAAGGGCTCGATACGCACTTTATCGTCCCCCCCAAACGTGTCCACAATCGAATAGAGGTCTCCGTTCAGTCGCAGGACGTCGATCGACTTGCTGACCGGATCGACAAACCACAGGTGGGGCACTTCCTGTTC
>JAQBHL010000104.1:0-12709 GCA_032127745.1 Acidobacteriota bacterium | reverse complement strand
CTGCGGCGGATTCGCCGGCTGTCCCTGGCCCGGGCGCGGGGTGGTGTTCATCCCGTGGAAGGTCGGGACTACGCGCGTTTCCTCTCCATCTGGCACGGCCTTCTGGAGCCCGGCGCTCCGACCGACGAGCCCGCGGATGCCCTGCTCTCGGCCATCGACCAGCTTCAGGGCTGTCCTCTCCCCGCGTCCGCGCTCGAAGTGGACATCCTGGCGAGCCGCGTTCCCGATTATCGGCCGCAGGATCTCGACCTGCTGGTGGCGCGCGGGGAGGTGGTGCTCGAAGGACGGGGCTCGCTGGGCGCGCGCGATGGCAAGGCGGCTTTGTATCTGGCCCCCAACCGCGTTCTTCTAGGTCATCCCGCCCCCGAACCGCTCCCGGGCGACCTGCATCTTCGCGTGCGCTCGATTCTGCAGGCGAAAGGCGCTCTCTTCCTGCCCGAGATTGCCGCGGCCTGTCCGGGCCATCGCCGGAGCGACATCGTGGATGCCCTGTGGGACCTGTTCTGGAAAGGGGAAGTCACCAGCGATTCGGTGGCGGCCCTGCGTGCTCGCACCGCGGACCCGGCGGGGGCGCCGGGCCGGCGACTGGTCGCTTCTCAGATGAGACGCTACCGGTCGCGCGTCGACATTCCCGCGGATGGCGTCGGACGGTTCTCTATTCTGACGCCCGCTCCCGGCCCATTGCTGGAGAGCCGGCTGGCCACGGTCGAGCAGTGGCTGTCGCGGCACGGTGTCCTCACCCGGGAAGCCATCAGCGCGGAGGCGCGGGAGGGCGGTTTCTCCGCGGTGTATCCGATCCTCCGGGCGCTCGAGGAACGGGGCCAGGTCCGGCGCGGCTACTTCATCGAGGGCCTGGGCGCTCTGCAGTTCGCGGAAGCCGCGGCGGTGGACCGGATGCGGGAGTTGAAGGACAGCCCGGGGCCGGGGCGGGCCGCGGTTCTGGCTGCCGCCGATCCGGCGAATCCCTTCGGGGTGGCCCTGCCCTGGCCAGTCTGGTGCGAAGGCGCGGGCGAACGGCGGGCGCGCCATCATGTGGTCATCGCGGACGGCGAACTCACCGCTCTCCTGTTCGCCGATGGTGCCCGCGTGCTCCCCCGTCCGCCGAGGAGAGAAACCGACGACGCTGTTCTCGAAGGACTGAGCGCCCGGGCCATCGCATCGTGGATGCGCCGGAGGGCGATCCGAATCGTCGGCCATGAGAATTCGGCCTCGCCTCTCAACGCCGGCCCCTTGTCCGGGGCCTTGCGCGACACCGGCCTCACGCCTTCGGGCCCCGGCTTCAGGCTCTAGAAAAGCAGCCCGGCCGGGCGGTTCGACGAGCCGGATACGCTACGATCTCACCGGTGAACAGTAGGCAGAAAGGCGTTTTCGCCCTCATGATGGGCGTCGTGGGCGTGGGCTGTGGAGGCTCGGGGCTGGCGGGACCGTCCCCGCCGACCCCGATGCCCACGGCCACCCCGCCCGCCGCGGGGGCGAAGCCCAACATCGTCTTTGTGCTCCTGGACGATGGCGAGGACGCCATGGTTTCGAGCTTCGCCGGCTTCAGGTCCACGTTCATCGACCAGGGCATCCGGTTCACCAACGCCTTCGCCACCACCCCGCTGTGCGGACCGTCAAGGGCCAGCATCCTCTCCGGCGAATTCACCCACAACACCGGCGTGCTCGGAAATGTGGGCAGCGACAGCGGCTATCCGGGCTGGGTAGCGGGCGGGTTCGACAGCAACAACATCGGTCCCTGGCTCAGCGCGGCGGGATACCGGACGGGCATCTTCGGCAAGTACCAGAACGACTATCCCACGGGCGCGCCGGAGACCATCGTGCCGCCGGGCTGGGACGACTGGCGCGTGGTCATGTCAGACCGGGTCGCCAGCAACGATAACTACACCCTCAACGAAAACGGCATCCTCCGGATCTACAGCTCCTCCAACAACGGGTATCAGACCGACGTCCTGTCCGATCGCCTGCAGTCGTTCGTGCGAAGTGCGGAGGCGAATGACGCCCAGCCGTTCTTCGCCTTTCTCAGTCTGGGCGCTCCCCACACTCCGACCGCTCCCGCGGCCCGGCACCAAAACGCCTTTCCCGGGGCCACCGCCCCCCGCGGGCCCTCCTTCAACGAGGCCGACATCTCCGACAAGCCCTTTTGGTTTCAGGACCAGGCTTCTCTGATGGACGCGCCCACCATCGCCGATATCGATCTCGACTATCGAGGATCCCTTCAGGCCCTGCTGGCCGTTCAGGAGGCCATGGATGCCCTCTTCCAGACTCTCGATCAGTTGGGCGAGGCCTCCAATACCTACGTCTTCTTCACCTCCGACAACGGACTGCATCGCGGCGAGCATCGTCTGCGGGGGGGAAAGAACACTGCCTTCGAGGAGTCGATCCGCATGCCGCTCTACGTGCGCGGTCCGGGCGTGCCCGCGGGTCGGGCGGTGGAGCACCTGGCGGGTCTGCTCGATCTGGTTCCCACCTTCTTGAACCTGGCCGGCGCGCCCATTCCCGACTCGGTGGACGGCATGTCCTTGAGTCCGCTCCTCACCTCGTCGCCAACGCCGTTGTCCGCCTGGCGCAAGGAGATCCTGATCGAGCACCCGGGCGGAGCCGGCCTGCCCATAAGGATCCCCGGTTACTACGGAGTGCGGACCCAGACCGAACTGTACGTGGAGTACGAAAACGGCGAGAGCGAGTATTACGACCTTCGCACCGATCCGCTTCAGCTCGAGAACCTGGGCCGCCGCGCTCCTTCTTCCACCCTGGCGCAGTTGAGCGCGCGGGTGGCCGCGCTCAGCCGTTGCCAGGGGGTCACCTGCCGGCCCTGACCTCCAGGACACCAGGCGCGGAGGGAAGGCGGGACGGGGCCTGGCCTAGAACTCGGAAAGGATCTTCGAGTACGGGTGGGTGATTGAATCGAACCAGGTCTGGGCCATGATCTGATAGCCGGGTGCTTTGGGGTGAACGTGGTCGACGAACAGGGAGGAATAAGGCATCCCGGTCTGCTTGAACGCGGCGTTCAGGTCGACCAGCACCGCCCCTTCCTCGTCGGCGATCTGTTTGATGATGACGTTCTGAGCATCGACCCAGTCATTGCGCGACTCGGGGGCCCGGGCGTCGTAGCCGGTGTTGATGGGCGTGATGGTGCCCAGAAAGGCGTGGCCGCGGGCGCGGTTGATCTGCTGGACCATGAGCCTCAGGCTCGTGGTGGTGTAGCAGGGAACCTCTCTGCAGGCCGAGTCATTCCAGTCGTTGGTGCCGTAGAGAATGAGGGTGAAGGCAGGTTGGACGCTCGCGAGACTCTCTCCGATGCGTGCGGCTCCGAAATCGGACTTCGTGCCGTCTCTACCCTGGTTCGCGACTTCCGCGGAACCGAAATGGGCGCGCAGCATGCTCTCGAGGATCTGCCGATAGCCATTGCCGTCCCCGACCTCGGGCTCCCCGTTGGTGATGCTGTCGCCAAAGGCCATGTAGACGCTCGCCCGATTCGAGCCGCGGGGAAGGGTGATCGGCACCATCACCGGTCCGCTCGCCGGAACGCTGATGGTTTTGGCGGCGGGAGGCCGATAGAACGGTGGGAGGCTTGCCGCCGTGACCTCGAGGTTTAGTGTTCCCTCCGGAACCTGCACCGTGGCCTCGCCGGTCGGGCCGGCGGTTCGCCCCTTGGCCCCGCCCACCGCGATCTCCACATTGGGTATGCGCGTCGCCTCCGACGGATCGAGAAGGCCATTCTCGTTTTCGTCGAGAAAGGCGGTGAGAGTGACGGGCTGGGTCGGCTGGACGGTCGGGACCGGCGAGGGAGCGGATGACCCACCCCCACCGCAGCCCGAAAGGAGCAGGGCCAGCCCGAGGGCTTCTAGATCACGAAGGCGGCGGCGGGTCATGAGACAGCCGACAATCTTATCTGGCGGTCCGAGGGAATGCAGAATCCGATCGTATTCGCGGGGGGAGGCATTCGGCCGCCCGGCCCCGGGGTTGATCCGAAAGTGGACGTTGCCTTCCACCCGGAGGCGCGTATTGGGCTAGAGTGGAGGCCCCCCCTTTCCAGATCATCGGTCATCTTGAGGAAACTATGGCGCCGAATCGAGCCACCCCAAGGCCCACCACCAGTGGGTCCATCAAGCGTCCGAACCGCCGCATCACCGCTCGAATTGCCTGTCGCTTGAGCGTCTCCTACGCGGCCGCCCCCGGGGAATGGCGTCCGGCCACGGCTATGGATCTCTCCCGGCTCGGCTGTCGCCTGCGGACCGGCGAGGATCTGCCGCGAGACAAAAAGGTCTCGGTCCGGGTCGAGTTTCGAATGGCGGACGAGCCCACCCTCACCGTCGATGGCCTGGGCACCGTGATGTGGACGCGTCTCGAGGGTCTGTCCCACCAGATCGGCATTCAGTTCGATAGCGAACCCGAAGGGCTCTCCGACCTTCTGGGCATCGCCCGGTAAGGCCATCGACGGGGCCCGGGTCTCACCGGCACGACCCGACTAGAAGGTCCGGCGCACCTCGAGGCGAAGTCGTTTCACCCAGTTCGTCTGCTCGGCCGGGTTCGCCGAGTCCTTGAACCTCTGCATCTGGCCGATGATGTGGAACGATGATTGGGGTGATTGCGCGAACGCGATTTCGCCGCGATGGCCAAGCCAGCCGGTTCCCCAGAAGAAGTCGTCGCCGGCGTAGGCGGCCACGGTGACGTCCCGGTCCACTTTGGCGTAGGTGTACTCGGCCCGGAAGCGCGTGTCCTGCAGACGGCCGAGAACGAGAGTTGCCCAGAACCCGTCTCTTTGGTCCGGAGCCTTCCGGTTCCTCGCCCCATTGACCACGACCTGAATCGGGAACGGCGCCTCGGCACGGAGGCGCACGGTCAGGTCGACCACCTCATACTCACGAACAAGCTCTCCTGCCACCCGCGTGTTCTGCCGTCGGATCATGTCTTCGAGATACTCGAGATTCTCGAACCGCAGGTATGCGCCCGACACGTCGAACCGCTTCGACGATCCGAACCCCAGGTCCACCGAGCCGCCCTTGATCGTGACCCCGTCGCCGAGGCTCGATCCCTCAGGGTCCAGCGAATCCACGAAGACATGGCTGCCCCGCGAGTAGATCCCCGTGACCCTCGCCGTGGGCTCGCCGGTGGCTCCCTGGTGGAGGGTCAACACCGCCGAACCTCCTTGAATGCGCAGATCCTTGTCCCAGATCATTTCCGTCAGTCGTAGCGGCATCGGCATTCGGCCGGCCCGGATCTGGAGGGCGGGGGAGAGTTTCAGCCCCAGATAGGCGAGATCCAGACGGATATTCCGCGAATGGTAGTTGTCGCGGATAAGCGCCAGGGGCAGGGGCACGTCCTTGGGCTCGAGGTTGTTGTCCTTCGAGTAGTTGATGTCGGCGCCCACCCCCATGACCAGGGTCTGGGTCTCCACTTCGAAACGCGGGCGGATCTGAAACCGGATCCGGCTGGCCGGCACGGGGTCGGGCTTCGTGAAGAAACCGTCATTCCATTCCTGTCGGATCAGAACGTCTCCGGTGATGGGAGCCTGCGTCTGTTGTTGGGCCCCGGCGGTCGAGGCCAGAAGGCCCGCAACGAGGACAAGGCTCGGGAATCGAACGGCCGCGGAAGTGATCATCCTCGAAACAGTCTACCGGGAAGCGGGGGAATGCCGAATCCCCACGAGGGTCCCTCGCGAACTCCCCGGCCTTCCTGTTCCTCTTTCCTGCTTCCCGCCCGGCGCCCGACGAGAGTCGTGGCGGCCTCCCCCATCCGGGGAGGGCGAAGGCGCGCTACCGCGAACTGCCTCCGCCGAAGCTTTTCCGTTTGCCGGCTCCGATCGCCCCGCCGCTTCGCCTCGGCCGGCTGAAGCCCGCGCCTTCGCCCTCCACCCGGACGCTTCGCGTGGCTTCCGCGCCGCGCAGAGCCTGACGGCTGTTGGTGGCGGCCGCCTGGGCAAAGCGATCGATCGCCGGTTTCGCCGCGGTCGAGGTCTGGCCGCGGTCGAACCTGATTCCCGATCCGACCACCTGCGCGCGCACGCCGTGGGCGTGATCCGCGCTTTGATGGCCCTGCGAACGCTGAGCGCCTCGGCCCTCGTGAGCGCTCTGGCCGCGCGCGCCCGAGGACGTCTGGCCTCCGCGGTTCGCGCCGAAGCGGCTGTACGGCTTCGGACTCGACGAGCGCCCCCGCCCCCCGCTCTCCCGACCGCCGCGGAATTTCGCCGCCTCGGGAACGGGAGGCCGGCCCGCTTCGTAGTCGAAGTCGGGGAGGGTCACTCGCGGCATGCGGCTGCCGATGGCGCGCTCGATGGCGCGCAAGGCGCCCTCTTCCTCGGGCGAGACGAAGGCGAAGGCATCTCCGGCCGCCTGATTCCGGCCCGTGCGTCCGACCCGATGGATGTAGTCCTCGTGAGTGGGCGGGATGTCGAAGTTGACCACGTGGGACAGGGATTCGACGTCGATGCCGCGGGCCGCGATGTCCGTGGCCACGAGGACCGCGAACTTGCCTTCCTTGAAACGACGCATGGTTTCGGTGCGCTGCGACTGGGAGCGATCGCCGTGAATGCGGCCGGAGGAAACGCCCATGCGAACCAGATAGTCGGCCAGCCGATTGGCCCGCGCCTTGGTCCGGGTGAAGACGATCACGCTGCGGATAAGACCGCGTTTCATCAGTTCGGTGAGAAGAACCGGCTTGAGATGCTGGGCTACCGGGTAGGCGGCCTGGGTGATGCCCGCGGCCGGGGCTGACTGACGCTCCACGCTGATGGTGAAGGGGTCGTGCAGCATCTCCCGCGAGAGCTTGGCGATCTCGTTCGGCATGGTGGCGGAGAAGAAGAGGGTCTGGCGCTTGGCGGGCAGGTACTTGAGGATGCGACGGATGTCGGGGAGGAAGCCCATGTCGAGCATGCGATCGGCTTCGTCGAGAACCAGAACTTCGATGTTCTTGAAGTTCGAATACTTGTAACGCATGTGATCGAGGAGGCGGCCGGGGGTGGCCACGATGACGTCCGTGCCCCGGCGAAGGGCGTGCTCCTGCGCGCCCATGCCGACGCCGCCATAAATCGCCGCGCTCGAAACCGTGGTGTGGATGGCGAGCGCGTTCAGGTGCTCATCGACCTGGGCCGCCAGTTCGCGGGTCGGGGTCAGGATCAGGGCCCGGGTGACGCCTGTCGCCTTGCCCAGGCGGTGAATCAGAGGCAGACCGAAGGCGGCGCTCTTGCCGCTGCCAGTCATGGCGCAGGCCAGAACGTCCCTGCCTTCGATGGCCGGTGGAATGGCTTGTTCCTGGATTGGGGTGGGGTTGTGAAACCCGAGTTCTTTGATTCCGCGCTGCAACTCCGGAGAGAAGGCATACTTGGTGAAAGGCATGGTGAGGGTCTTGGGTCCTGACTTGATGGGGGAGCTTTCGCCCCTGATAGGTGGTGGCCGCGAGCGGAAACGAATACGTCCCTATCGCCTCAAAAAGCGGCCTTGAGCCCTGGCGGCTTCGCGATGAACGGCGCGGCGAAGCAGGGCTCGTGCACGGGGATTCTCTCATGGAGTCCTGACTCGCGCCTCCGGCGTCGATCCTCCCCGCCCGTGCGGCCGGCGCGGCGGCGGGGGTGGGCATGGTCGCCGGTTGCGTCCCCGCTAAAAGAGCCGCCTCCATCGATCCCTCCGTCGGTCCCATTGGGGCGTGGCCCCGCGACGGATGGAGCGCTCCGCGGATCTGCCTCGGCGCATCATCCGCTAAGCTCGACGGACGGAAACGTCAAGAAAGGATCTCCCATGCTTCTCGAAGGAAAGACCGGTCTCATTCTCGGCGTCGCCAACAAGCGCTCCATTGCCTGGGGCATCGCCAGAGCCTGCGCTCGCGAGGGCGCACGCCTGGCCCTGACCTACCAGGGCGACCGACTCAAGGAGAATGTCGACGACCTCTCCAAGGACCTCCTCGATCCCATCCTCTATCCCTGCGACGTGAGCCGGGACGACGATATCGCGGCTCTGGCCGCGAGCGTCAAGGCGGACTTCGGCTCGCTCGACTTCGTCATCCACTCGGTGGCTTTCGCCCCGCGCGAAGAACTGACCGGCGAGTTCGTCAACACCTCGCGCGAGGGCTATCGCATCGCTCAGGACATATCCTCCTACTCGCTCACCGCGGTGGCCCGCGCCACCGCGCCCTTGATGGAAGCTAAGGGCGGCGCGATCGTCACCTTGTCCTATCTCGGCGGCGAGCGCGTGGTGCCGCACTACAATGTCATGGGCGTGGCCAAGGCGGCGCTCGAGATGTCGGTTCGTTATCTGGCCGCCGACCTCGGCCCCCGGGGCATCCGCGTGAACGCGATTTCCGCCGGGCCCATAAAGACCCTGGCCGCGGCGGGGGTGGGGGGATTGTCCAGGATGATCGACTACTACCGCCAGCACGCGCCCCTGCGCCGGGCCACCGATCAGGACGAGGTGGGGGATGCGGGTCTGTTTCTCGTGTCCCACATGGCGCGCGGGATCACCGGGGAAGTCCTGCACGTCGACAGCGGTTTCCATGTGATGGCGATGTCCGCCGATCTGGTCTAGTTCAGAAGGGAAGAACGTCATGGGCACAGTTCAGATCGAAATCAAGGACGGCATCGGGGCCATCCGCCTGACCGGGCCGCGCGGCAACGCGATGGGCGAGGAACTGGTCTCGGATCTTTCCTCCGCGCTCAGGACGGTCGGGGGAGAGCCACAGGTCAGAGTTGTTCTCCTGGCCTCAGCCCACCCGAAGGTCTTCTGCCCGGGCCTCGATCTCATTTCGCTTTCGAGGATCAGCCGGACGGAGATGGGCGCCTTCATGCTGAATTTCGCGACTCTGCTGACCGACCTGTTTGCGCTCAAGAAACCGGTGGTGGCGGCGGTGAACGGAGCGGCGGTGGCCGGCGGGTGCCTGCTGGCCCTGACCGCGGATTGGCGCGTGGTCAAGCGGGGCGCGGCCATGGGTCTCAACGAAGTGAAGGTGGGGGTGCCTCTTCCCTGGTCCGCGGTGATGCTTCTGAAGTCGACGGTCTCCGCGCCGGCCCACGTGTCGGTGGCTCTGCTCGGCCGCAACTTCGAAGGCGACGCGGCCGTGGCCGCCGGTTTCGCGAGCGAAGTGGTCGAGGCTGAGGCCTTCGAGGCGACGCTCCTGGAGCGGTTGGCCGAGTTTGCAGAGAAGGATGCCTTCGCCTTCGGCGCCACCAAGGGCTACCTCAGGGGCGCCGCCGTCGCGTCGATGCGCGACCGCGAAACCGCGCTCCTGGACGAGTTCCTCGACGGCTGGTTCTCCGAGGGCACTCAGACCCGGATCCAGCAGGCCGTGGCCGCGCTCCAGGCCAAGGCCTAGCAGCCCGTGGTAAAAGTCGGGCCGCGCCGGAAGCGGATCTTTTCCGCCATCTCTGCGTTGCTCAACCTTGAAATATTCCCGATATTCCTTCGGTCCAGCGCCTTGATCTGACGAAAAATCTCTCGCTTCCGACGCGACCGGACTTTCACCACGGGCTGCTAGCCCTCCCCGCGGATGGACGCTCCCGGGGCGCTTGGGTTGCGTCTTTATGGTTGGCCTCCAAACTATTAGAGGATTAGACTCCCGGGGTGCGACAGCCCATCAAGTTCCTCATCGTTCTGGTGACCGGGCTGGGTCTGCTGATCTGGGGGGCCTTTCTGATCATGCAGGCCACGACCCGGGACTGGGTGGAGCGCGACCTCACTCTCCGGGCCCATCTGGCCGTGAACGGGGCCGCTCATGCCATGGTCGAGGGTTTTCGGGCTGAGGATGACGCCGCGCTCAGAACCGTGCTCACTAACCTGGTCCGGGACGAAAGAATTCTCGGGGTCTCCGCCTGCACCCCGGGGGGGGAGCTCGCCGCCGCCGCCGGAATCACTCCGGTCGACTTCGGCTGCGCCCAGGTCACGCCCTTCGTGCTTCCGAAGGGGGCCCCCAGGGGCGCCCCGCCCCTTGAATGGGAGCACGTGGCCGCCATCCGGGGCGGGCGGGTGCACCTGAACGGACTGGCGGTCATGGATGAGAGCGGGCCCGTGGGGCTGCTCATACTGGCGCACGACATGAGTTTCGCCGAGCGGCGGGAGGCCGAGGGACGGAACATCCTCCTCGTGGCCTTCCTCCTTCTCTCCCTCTGCGCGGCCCTCGTGACCGTCATCGCGGTGCGCCTGTCCTGGCGTGGGTGGACCCGCGCGCTTCAGCGTGTGCTCAAAGGCGACGTGGAGCCCGACGAATTCCGTCCTCTGCTTCGCGATGTGCGCGAGCTGGTCGACGACATCATGACCGAGCGGGAGGCGGACGGCGAGGGCGGAGCCTGGACCGCGGAGCGTCTGAAGCAGGCTCTTCGGCGCAATCTTCATGGAGAGAAGATTGTCATCGTTTCCAACCGCGAGCCTTACATTCATGCCCGCCAGGACGACGGGTCGATTCAGGTTCTGCATCCGGCGAGCGGCCTGGTCACCGCTCTGGAGCCGGTCATGCGGGCCTGTTCCGGAGTGTGGGTAGCGCACGGCGCCGGCTCTGCCGACCGTGAGGTGGTGGACAAGCGCGACCGCGTGATGGTGCCTCCGGGGGAGGAGATCTATCCGTTGAGGCGGGTGTGGTTCACCGAGGAACAGGAGAAGGGCTACTACTACGGCTTCTCCAACGAGGGTCTATGGCCCCTGTGCCACGTGGCCCACACCCGGCCCATCTTCCGCACCTCCGACTGGATTCACTACGGCGAGGTCAATCAGAAATTCGCCGACGCGGTGTGTGATGAGGCTGAGATCGAGGATCCGATCGTGCTGATTCAGGATTATCACCTGGCCCTCGCTCCCCGCATGATCCGCGAGAGGCTTCCCCGGGCCACGGTCATCGGCTTCTGGCACATTCCCTGGCCCAACGCCGACCGTTTCGGCATCTGTCCCTGGCGCAAGGAGATCCTCGACGGCATGCTCGGCGCCAGCATCCTCGGCTTCCATACTCAGGCCCATTGCAACAACTTTGTGGACTCGGTGGATCGCTATCTCGAATCGCGAATCGATCGGGAGAAACAGGCGGTGGTCCAGCGCGGTCGCGGCACCCTCATCCGTCCCTACCCCATCTCTCTCGAATGGCCGGTCCGGTGGCTCAAAGACCTGCCCCCGACCCCGGAATGCCGGCGCCGCGTCCTCGAGGAACTGGGCCTGCCCGAGAACGCTCTGCTCGGCGTGGGCGTCGATCGACTGGACTACACGAAGGGAATCGAGGAACGTCTCCTGGCCGTCGAGCGTCTGCTCGAACTGCGGCCCGAGTTCCTCGGCCGGTTCGTCTTCGTTCAACTGGCCGCCCCCAGCCGGACCGCCATCGATCGGTATCGCCAGCTGAACGAGAGTATCGAGGCCATCGCCCGGCGGGTGAACGATCGCTTCGGATCGGGATCGTATCGCCCGGTCATACTGAAGCGCGCCCATCACGAGCCGCCCACGGTCTTCCGTTACTACCGAGCCGCCAACCTGTGCTACGTCAGCAGCCTCGACGACGGCATGAACCTGGTGGCCAAGGAGTTCGTGGCCGCGCGCGACGACGAGCAGGGCGTGCTCGTGCTCAGCCAGTTCACCGGTGCGGCCCGGGAGCTGACCGAGAGCCTGGTGGTGAATCCTTACGATCTCGACGAGTCGGCGGGCGCCATGGCCGCCGCCCTGATGATGCCGGAGGACGAGCAGCGCGCGCGCCTGCGCTCCATGCGAGCCTTCGTAGCGGAGTTCAACATCTATCGATGGGCGGGCCGGATGCTCAGAGACGCCGCCCGGCTTCGCCGCCGCGAGAGGCTCTCGGGCCGATTGAACGATCGTTATTCCCCTCGCTTCACTGGAGTTGAGTCTTGAGAAACATCCTGGCCTCAAGGCAACAGGCGCTCCTCAACCCCTTCGCCTGGTCCGACACATTGATGGCCTTCGACTTCGATGGAACCCTCGCGCCCATCGTCGCCGATCCGAAGCGCGCGGCCCTGCGCCCCCCCACCCGCAAGCTCCTCCGCCAGGTTGCCGCCCTCTATCCTTGCGTGGTCATCTCGGGCCGGGCTCTGTCCGACCTCACCCGGCGGGTTGGCGGCCTCGGGTTGAAAGGTCTCGTTGGCAATCACGGGGTGGAACCCTTCCGGGCTACCCGGAACATCCATGCCCGGATTATGGAGTGGCGGCCCCTGTTCGAGGAGGCCCTTCGGGATGAGGGCGGAGTGGCGATCGAGGACAAGACGTATTCCCTGGCCATTCACTTTCGCGGCTCCCGGGCCAAGAAGCGGGTGCGCGCGCGGGTGCGGCAGCTGGCTTCGGGACTGGACCGCGTTCGCCTGATCGGGGGCATCGAAGTGATCAATATCGTGCCCTCCGATGCCCCCCACAAGGGCATCGCGCTCGAGCGCGAGCGCAAGCGCCTCCACTGCGATACCGCGATCTACATCGGCGAAGACGAGACCGACGAGGATGTCTTCGCCCTCGACCAGCCGGGCCGGCTGCTCACGGTTCGGGTGGGTCTCCGCTCCTCCTCGCGCGCGGATTTCTTTATCCGATCCCAAGACGACATCGACGCCTTTCTGGGCGCGCTCATTCGGTCGCGGGAGGGCAGACAGGCGGAGCTCAGGACGCCGCGCTGATCCTCAGCGTGGTCCGGGCCTAGTCTCCTGTAACAGAGACATCTTTGATAAGTCGGCGTCTGTGGTCATTGGTCGTCCTCTGAGCGAACCGAGCGATGCTGGCAAGAATCTCATCGGCGCTCTTGGTCCAGACGAAGG
>JAQBHL010000103.1:0-10364 GCA_032127745.1 Acidobacteriota bacterium | reverse complement strand
GCTGCGGATCCTCGACAAGAATGGGAGACTTGAGAGAGCGGAGGCGCTCACGGACAGCGCCCTGTATCGCGATCTCTTCGAACTCCTCGGCCGCAGCCTCTTTGTGGCCGAGGCGAGCTAGCCGAAAACTCGACGCGACGTTCGCGAACGGTTGTGCTCGTTGCGGTCGGGCTCCCGGGGTATGGGATCATGAAGGCGAAGTGCGTGTGCTGAGATTCAAACTGGCCGACGCCCGTGGATTCGTTTCCGGGGCGCCGGTGCTGGCGCTCTCCGTTCTCCTGTCGGGGTGCGACGCCTCTCCCCGGCTTCCCGCCCCGGCGGCCGCCGAGCGCGCTCAGTTGACCACGCCCCGCCAGGCCGACGCCCAGCGCGAAGACCTGGACGCCTTCGTGCGCGGTTTCTTCAAAGTGGACGCTTCCTACTCCCCCGAAGCGCGGGCCGAAGCGGCGAGACGCCTCGACGAACTCAGCCGGGACGCGGGTGGGATCTCCGACGCCCTGTTCGTTCTCCGCCTGTCGCAGATCGCCGCCCTCGCCGACAACGGCCACACCGGCGTGATCTATCGCGGGAACGCGCCGGAACTGGGCCGGGTTGGCGTCCGTCTCGTGCCCTTTGGCGAGGATTTCGTGGTCGTCGAGGCGGTGGCCGATCACGCCGATCTTCTCGGCGGCCGGCTGGTCGCGATCGACGCTACCCCCATCGACAAGCTGCGCGAAGTCGCGCGCACCCTCACCGGGGGCGTCCCTTCGCGCCGGGATCAGATGGCGCCGCTCTTTCTCGAGAGTCCGGGCCAGCTGCATGCCCTGGATCTGGCTCGCGCTCCCGAGCGGGCCACCTACTTCTTCGAGATGCGTAACGGCAAGACGCGCGAGGCCGCCCTCGCCGTCGTTTCCGAGCCCGGCGGCGTCCAGGATACGGCCATGGCGCTGCTTTCGCCGGAGGCCGCACCCAAGGGGTTTCGCACCCTGCTTCCGAGGAAGAAGACGCCCTGGTCGCTCCAGGACATCGGGGAGACCATGCGCCGCCGCGACCTGCCGGCCTTGAACGCCATGCTCATTCAGCTTCGGGCGAATCATGACGGCGAGCAGGCCATCGCGGAGTTCCTCAACGAGGCGGAGGCGGCGCGGCGCAAGGCCCGGCGGAGGAACGTCATCCTGGACATGCGCATGAACGGCGGCGGGGATCTCACCACCACCCGCGAGTGGATGAGCGCCCTGCCCTCCCGCCTCCCGAAGAACGGACGGGTGGTCATGCTCATCAGTCGGTGGACGTTCTCCGCCGGCATTTCCAGCGTCGGCTACGTGAAGCAGGCCGGCGGTTCGCGGGTCATCCTGGTGGGCGAGGCTCCGGGCGATCGCCTGAACTTCTTCGCCGAGGGACAGCCCATCACCCTGCCCAACTCGGGGGCCCGGGTCCAGGTGGCGACCCAGCGTCACGACTATGTGAGCGGCTGCAAGGGCTACTCCGACTGCTATGGCCAGGTTGTCGAGTTCCCGATCGAGGTGGAGAATCTGGAGCCGGCGGTGAAGGCGCCCTGGACGCTCGATGCCTACGTGAAGGGGCGCGATCCGGGGATGGATGCGGCGTCGCGGGTGCTGAGGCGGGGCCGGTAGCGACTCTTCCGGGTGAGCTGGCCCGGGAGACTCTCCTGCGCCGGCTGATCAGGCGGTCGTCAGGGCCGGCCGGCCGCGCGCGCCTCCGCGAGCGCGCGCGAGAACGCCCTTTCCACCGCGCCCTCTCGAACCGCGAACAGGACCCGTTCGACCGATGGGCGATTCTTCAGCTCTTCGGCCAGCGTGCGCATGACCAGGCCGGCCGCCCGCTCCACCGGGAAGGCGTAGATGCCGCAGCTGATGGCGGGGAACGCGATCGAACCCAGATGGTGCCGGCCGGCGAGGGTGAGCGCCACCCGATAGCAGGAAGCGAGGTGATCGTCTTCGCCCATAGCACCGCCCTGCCACACCGGGCCCACCGCGTGAATAACGTGCGCCGCGGGGAGGTTGTAGCCCTTCGTGATCTTCGCCTGGCCGGTGGCGCAGCCGCCCAGGGTCCGGCATTCTGCCAACAGCCCGGGACCGGCGGCGCGATGGATGGCGCCGTCCACGCCCCCGCCGCCCAGCAGAGTGTTGTTGGCGGCGTTCACGATCGCGTCCACCGCGAGGGTGGTGATGTCGACCTTCAGGATCTCGACTCGATTCATGTCCCCATTGTCGCGCGCCCCGGACCGGCGTCGGAAGTCTTGGCCGATGGTCGCCGGATCGGGGCGCTTAAGATAGCCCCTGGCTCGAGGGAGGCGATTTGATCGGAATTCGCAGAGAAGACAAGAATCGCTGGGAGCGGCGGGTGCCGCTCGCTCCCGATCACGTGGCGGAACTGGTCGGCGAACGTCAGATCCAGGTCCTGGTGCAGCCTTCACCCCTGCGGGTCTTTCCCGACATGGACTATGCGGCCGCCGGCGGCCGGATCTCGGAAGACCTCTCCGCCTGCTCGGTGGTCCTCGGGGTGAAGGAGATCCCGGAAGAGAAGCTCTTCGCCGGGAAAGCCCATCTCTGTTTTTCGCACGTGATCAAGGGACAGACGGCCAGGATGCCCATGCTGCGCCGTCTGATCGAGATCGGCGCGACTCTTCTCGACTATGAGCCCATCGTCGACCGGCGGGGCCGGCGTCTCATCTTCTTCGGACGCCACGCGGGCTACGCGGGCATGCTCGACACCCTGTGGGCGCTCGGCCAGAGGCTCCAGCACGAGGGGTTCGAGACGCCCCTCGGCGAACTGAGGCTGGCCCATCAGTACTCCGGTCTCGATGAGGCGCTCGACCACGTGTCGCGGGTGGGCGAGAGGATCCGGCATCTCGGCCTTCCCTCCGGTCTAAGGCCCGTCGTGGTCGGCTTCGCCGGCTCGGGCAATGTCTCGCAGGGGGCCCAGGAAGTGTTCGAGCGTCTGCCCTTTCTGCGCATCGACCCCGAGGAACTGCCGGGGCTGCACGAAGATCGCGAACGGCCGCGGAATCTTCTCTTCAAGACCGTCTTCGAACGCCAGCATCGGGTGCAGCGAAGCTCGGGCGGAGGGTTCGACGCCCCGGAGTATCGAGCCCATCCGGACCGCTACGTGTCCGCGCTGGGACCCCTTCTGCGTCACCTCACCGTCTTCGTCAATGGCGTCTACTGGGAGCCCGGGGAGCCCCGCCTCATCACCCTCGATCACCTGAAGATCCTCTTCGGATCGGAAACCCAGCCCAAGCTTCGGGTGATCGGCGACATCACCTGCGACATCGAAGGCTCGATCGAGGCCAACCGTCGCGCCACCGACTCGGGCGATCCGGTCTATGTCTACGAGCCGTCCACCGGTGAGACTCCATCCGGAGTGAAGGGCCGCGGAGTGGTGATCATGGCGGTGGACAACCTCCCCTGCGAATTGCCCCGCGAGGCCTCGGAGCATTTTGGCGACAGCCTGCTCCCCTTCGTTCCCGCGCTGGAGCGATGCGACTGGAAGGCCCCCTTCGAGTCCCTGGTTCTGCCCGCTGAACTCAGACGCGCGGTCATCGTCCACCACGGCGCCCTCACTCCGGCCTTCGAAGGACTCGCCGCCGCACTGGAGCGCGCATGAGCGCCCGGAATGTGCTCGTCCTGGGCGCGGGGATGATGTCTCCGCCTCTCCTCCGCTATCTCCTCGGCCGCACCCCGCACCGGGTGGTGGTGGCCGCCCTGGAGGTGGATCGCGCCCTCAAGGTCCTGGCCGACTTTCCGCGCGGCTCGGTGCAGCGGGTGGACGTGACCGATCCGGCCGCGGTGAGGCCCTTGGTGCGCGAAGCCGATGTGGTGGTGAGCCTCCTCCCCGCGAACCTCACCCCCGGCATCGCGCGCCTCGCCATCGAATCGAAGATCCCGCTGGTCAACACCTCCTACGTCTCGCCCGAGCTTCGCGAACTGGACGGCGCGGCCAGGGCCGCGGGCGTCCTGCTGCTCGCCGAGACCGGCCTCGATCCGGGCTACGATCACATGACCGCCATCCGCGAGATCCAGCGCGTGAACATGCGGGGCGGGGTGGTGACGAAGCTCTTGAGCGGCGCGGGCGGTCTTCCCGCACCCGAGTGCAACAACGATCCGTGGGGCTACAAGTTCTCCTGGTTCCCCCGCGCGGTGATACTGGCGGCCCGGCAGCCCGCGCGTTTCCTGCGCAACCGCGAGGTGGTGGACATCCCGGGGCCGGAGCTGTTCGATCGTCACTGGCCGTTCGCGGTGGAGGGCGCGGGCGTCCTCGAGTTGTACCCGAACCGTGACGCCACCTCGTACATCGAAGCCTACGGATTGAGAGAGGTGGAGGGGATCTTCCGCGGTTCGCTCCGCTATCCGGGGTGGTGTGAAACCCTGCGGGCCGCGGGCCGGATGGGCCTGCTCGATCTCGACGTGATCGACTGGCCGGAGGGGACGACGTACGCGGAAGTGGCCGCTCGCCGGCTGCCGGGCCGAAAAGGCGGGCTCATCGAGCGCCTCTCCGACCTGCTCGGAGGGAAGGTCGACGAGGGCGTTCTAGCGCGCTTTGAATGGGCGGGGCTTCTCTCCGACCGAAAGGTTCCGGAGCGCCAGGCCGCTCCTTTGGACGTCTTCGTCAACCGATTGCAGCGGCTCGCCGCCTATCGGCCGGGCGAGCGCGACATGGTGGTGCTGGAGCATCGCCTGACCGCGCGTTTTCCGGATGGCCACACCGAAGAGATGTCGGCCAGCCTGCTCGCCTTCGGCGACCCGTTCGGCGACTCCGCCATGGCCCGGACGGTGGCGTTGCCCGCCGCGGTCGCCACCCGTCTCATCCTCGACGGCGGGATCGAAGCCACCGGGGTCCAGATTCCCGCCCGGCCCGAACTCTATCGACCCATTCTGGCCGAACTCGAGGAGCTGGGACTGAACCTCCGCGAGAGCCGCGTCTGTTCGTACCCGAGCCCGCTGGCCTGAGGTAGCACCGCCACCAGGTCGATGGCGGAGAGGTCCCGCCGGCTACGCCTTCAGATCCGCGTAGGACCGTCCCGGATCAGCGGTCGTTGACTGGGGCAAGGCGGTGGATCGCCAGCCGGGTTCGCGGCCGTTTCCGTCGAAGCCCGCGCGCTGTTCCAGCAGATCCTTATAGCCCTTCATCTCCATCAGGCCCACCGCGCCCACCGAACGCCCGCCGCTCCTGCAGCCGACCACGATCTTGGTGTCCCGGGGGAACGCCTTCGCGACCTCTTCCATGAACTTCAGGTTCGGCGACATCCCGAACTTGCCCGCGTGCATCAGCGGGATGTTGAAGGCGCCCTTGGGATGGCCGGTGTCGAACTCGGGCACGGACCTCACATCGAGATACAAGTAGCCCTCTTCCATTTTCGCGGCCGCTTCATCGGGCGAGATTCTCTTCATGCTCCGGACGCTATCGCACCGCGGCGTTCATCAGAAGAGGGAGGGCGGGGTCGAAGATCTCGGGCTCGCACAGCAGGCTCACCACGAGGTAGCAGCCCGATTCGAAATCGAAAAAGTGGCCGGGATGGACCAGGACGCCCGCGTTCAGGGCCAGCAGAGCGCGTTCCTCGTCGCTCCTCGAGGCCGGGCACTGGATCAGGGCCGACCATCCCCCTTCGACGGGAAGAAGCGACAACTCGGGGTGGGACGCCACCGCCGCCTCCAAGGCTTTCAGGTTCCGGGAGAGGCGCGCCTGGATCGGGGCCTGAAGAGAGGCCTTTCTCGCAAGGATGGCCGGGAGGGCCAGCTGCACCGGGGTGGCCACCGAGAGGTAGGTGTCGCTGATGAATTCCAGCCGGTCCCTGGCCTCGCTTCGAACCTCGATGGGACCGGAGATCGCGATCCATCCGAGCTTCAACTGGGGCAGGGCGCACGATTTCGACAGACCGCCGAGGGCGAAGGAAAGGGCGGGGGAGGCGGTGGCGAAGGTCGCGTGCCGGTTTCGCCCGCCCGCCGGGAGCGCGAAGTCCGCGAAGACCTCGTCCGCGATGATGGCGAGGTCGCGCTCCGCGCACAGCGCTGCGAGTCCCTCCGCCTCGTCGGTATCGAGAAAGGAGCCGGTGGGATTGTTCGGATGCACCACCACCACCGCCCGCGTCCGCGGGGTGATGAGCGCCCGCACCGAGTCGAGGCTCAGATGCCATTCGTGGTCGAAGTGAAGCGGGTAGGGAAGGGCCCGTAATCCTTCCAGATCCGCGAGGTGTCCGAAGAGCGGGTAGGACGGTGTGGGCACCAGCACGTGGTCGCCCGGATCGCCGAGGAGCTTGAAGAGGAGGGAGTAGGACTCGCTGCTGCTGGCGGTGAGAACGATGTGATCGGGATCCACCTCGGCGCCCCGAGCCGCGTAGTCGCGGCTCACCGCCTCGCGCGCCGGCCGCAAACCCATGGGATCCGCGGCGTAGTGCGCGCCCTCAGGACTCCCAAACCACGCGAGCAGATTCGGGGGGGCCAGAAAGCCGGCGCGGGTGGGATTCGTTTCGGTGAGGTCGAGGATGCGTGCGCCCCCGCGGCCCAGCTCCCCGCGGCGGCGGGAGAGTTCGTTCGGGGCGAAGTCAGGGGGGGTGCGCTTCGAGAACATGGCGGTCGGGGAAGGCTATACGACCGGGCCCCACCCAGCCGGCCTCAATTGCCCTAGACTCCCGCGAATGTCTCAACCAACGCCGGAACATCAGCGTTTGGCCGGGAAGGATGGTCCACTGACGGCCTGGCGTCACTGGGGCCCCTACGTGTCCGAAAGGGCCTGGGGAACGGTTCGTGAGGACTATTCTTCCGACGGCAACGCCTGGGCTCATTTCCCTCATGACCACGCGCGCTCGAAGGCCTATCGCTGGGGCGAGGATGGCCTGGCCGGGATCTGCGACCGCTATCAACTCATGTGCCTGGCCTTCGCGTTTTGGAACGAGAAGGATCCGATTCTCAAGGAGCGCCTGTTCGGTCTCGTTCCCGCGGAAGGGAATCACGGAGAGGACGTCAAGGAGTACTACTTCTACCTCGACAACCTGCCCACCCACTCCTACATGAAGTGGCTCTACAAGTACCCGCAGCGGGAGTTCCCCTACGAGCAGCTCATTCGCGAGAACCAGGCCCGCCAGGGGGCGGGGCCGGAATACGAGCTTCTCGACACCGGTATCTTCGATGACGACCGGTATTTCGATATCGAGGTGGAGTACGCGAAGGACAGCGCGGAAGACATGGTGATGCGCGTTCGCGCCCACAATCGCGGGCCGGAGGCGGCCCCTCTTCACATCCTTCCGCACCTTTGGTTCCGGAACACCTGGGGCTGGACCAAGGAGCGTCAGCCCCAGCCGAGAATCATCTCCGGCGCGTCCGGTCCCCGCTTCGTCAGCCTCACCGCAGACGATCGGGCGTCCCTCTCCCCGAAGCAGCTCCCGTTTCAGTACAAGCTCGGGCCACGGCATCTCTTCGGACCCGGGGGCGGAGAAGCGCTCTTCACCGATAACGAAACCAATGGCCCGGCGGTCTATGGTCCGGGCGCCACCAGTCAGTCCGCCTACACCAAGGACGCGTTTCACCGTCGCGTGGTGCGTGGCGAGGACGCGACCAATCCCGATGACGCGGGCACGAAGGCAGCGCTTCACTACCGCTTCATGATCCCTCCGGGCGAGAGCGTCGATCTGTGCCTGCGCTTCGCCACCGAACTCCATCCCGATCCCCTGGCCGGAGTACCCGCCATGATCGAGAAGCGCCGGACCGAGGCGGACGCCTTCTACGCGACCGTGCACCCGGCCATGGCCACCGAGGACGAGAAGATGGTCCAGCGCCAGGCCTTCGCGGGCATGCTGTGGACGAAGCAGATCTATCTCCTGGACGTGAAGGTGTGGCTGGACGGCGATCGGCCCGATCTGCCGCCGCCCGCGTCCCGCAAGCAGATCCGCAACCAGCACTGGCGGCACCTGAACTCGATGCGCATCATGTCGATGCCGGACAAGTGGGAGTACCCGTGGTTCGCGGCCTGGGATCTCGCCTTTCACTGCGTGCCTCTCGCGGTGATCGATGCGGAGTTCACCAAGGAGCAGTTGTGGCTGCTGCTCTTCGAGCAGTTCCAGCACCCCTCCGGACAGATTCCGGCCTACGAATGGGAGTTCGCCGACCTGAATCCGCCGGTTCAGGCCTGGGCGGTGTGGCGGGTCTACAACATGGACCGCGTCCGCCACGGGAAGGCGGACCGGGTGTTCCTGGAGAAGTGCTTCCACAAGCTCCTGATGAATTTCGCCTGGTGGGTCAACAAGGTGGACCGGGAGGGCAACAACGTCTTCGAAGGCGGCTTCCTCGGCCTCGACAACATCACCGTCATCGACCGCAGCGAGAAACTGCCCCACGGAACCGTGCTCGAGCAGTCGGACGCCACCGGCTGGATGGGCATGCTCTGCCTGCAACTCATGCGCATCGCCCTGGAACTGGCCCGCGAAAACAAGGCCTACGAAGGCCTGGCCACCAAGTTCTTCCAGCACTACATCTATGTGGGCGCGGCCATGAAACGCATGGGCGGGCGCAACTATCAGCTCTTCGACGAGGATGACGGCTTCTTCTACGACGTCCTGCGCTCCCCCGACGGCACCTTCGAGAAGTTCCGGGTCCGGTCCCTGGTGGGTCTGGTGCCCCTCTACGCCATTGAGAGGCTCGAGGACGAGTGGATCGAGCCCTTCAAGGAATTCAAGGAGAGCATGATCTGGTTCGTGGGCCACGAGTCGGAAGTGGTCCAGAACGTCTGCTACCCTTTGAATCGCGGCGGCCGCACCACCCACGTGCTGGCCATCGTCGACCCCGATCAGACGCGGCGCCTTCTCGATCGAGTGTTCGATCCGAACGAGTTCTGGTCGGACTTCGGACTGCGGAGCCTGTCGAAGATCCACGAGCGGGAGCCTTTCCATCTCGGGTCCCGCACCGTCGCCTACGATCCGGCGGAGGCGCAGGCCAAGATCAAGGGCGGCAATTCGAACTGGCGCGGGCCCATCTGGTTTCCCACCACCTTCCTCATGATCGAGGCGTTGCGCAAGCTGGGCACCGCCTACGGGCCGACCTTCAAGGTCCGGGTGGGGGGAGAGGCGGGCGAGGAGAAACCCCTGTGGGACGCGGCCAAGGCCATGTCGGATCGCCTCATTTCCATCTTCACCCGCGATGAGAACGGTCGCCGTCCCTGCAACGGTCGGCGGGAAAAGTTCCAGACCGATCCGCACTGGAAGGATCTCATCCTCTTCTACGAATATTTCCACGGTGACACCG
Organism: Acidobacteriota bacterium; assembly: GCA_032127745.1. Lineage (GTDB taxonomy): Bacteria > Acidobacteriota > Vicinamibacteria > Fen-336 > JAGNNV01 > JAGNNV01. Next base: position 1,131 of record JAQBHL010000103.1, on the reverse strand, counting down.
GTGAGGGTCTGGGCGCTTCGCACCAGACCGGATGGACGGGACTGGTGGCGAGCCTCATCGACGAGTGGCGCAAGCCGAAGGCCCCCGCCGGGAAATGAAGATTGCCACCTGGAATGTGAATTCCGTCCGGGTGCGGGAGGCGCGGCTCCTGGCCTTTCTCTCCCGCGAGCAACCGGACGTCCTGTGCCTCCAGGAGCTCAAGGTGGTGGACGAGGACTTCCCCCACGAGGCGATTCGGGCCGGGGGCTACGAAGCCGTCACCTTCGGACAGAAGACGTACAACGGGGTCGCCATTCTGGCCAGGACCGGCGTGGCCGTGGAGCGGGTGTCGCGAACTTTCGAGGACGGGGCCGACGATCCCCAGGCCCGCGTGATCGCGGCGGACGTCATGGGGGTGCGCGTGGTCTCGATCTACGTGCCCAACGGCGGGGATGTGGGCTCCGAGAAATGGGCCTACAAGCTGAGCTTTCTGAAGCGTCTCCAGGCCTACGCCTTTTCGCAACTGGACCTCCAGGCGAAGGTGGCGATCTGCGGCGATATCAATATCGCTCCTGAGGCCCGGGACGTCGCCCGGCCGGACCGCTGGAAGAACAGCGTCCTGTTCCATCCCGACCTGACCGCGTCGTTCCAGGACCTGCTCGGGGTGGGCCTCATCGATACCGGCCGGCTCCATCACCAGGGTGAGGGGCCGTTCACCTGGTGGGACTACCGAATGCTCGCCTTTCCGAAGGGCGACGGGCTGCGGATCGACCACATCTTCGCCTCCAAGTCCCTGGCCTTGGCCTGCGTCGAGGTCGGGGTGGACCGGGACGAGCGAAAAGGGCCCCAGCCCTCAGACCATGCGCCGCTGATCGCCGTCTTCAGCTAGGAGCCTGGGCGGTAGAAGAAAAGGAAGCCGTCGACGGCGCGTAGCGAGATCCCCCCCGGAGCGGCATCGCGCGGGACGCCGTTGAGCGGATCGAGCGAAACCACTCTCGTTGCCCCTGAGATGGCTTCTGAATCCTGCGGATCGTCCGGTCGGCGGACGGCGACTCGCCGCGGGCTTCACGCAGGAGCCCAAGTGAAGGTGAGCAGCGTGCGAATCCGCTTCAAGTTCACGGCAAGGCAGATCAGGTCCCATTCGCCTTTGAC
>JAQBHL010000102.1:0-24924 GCA_032127745.1 Acidobacteriota bacterium | reverse complement strand
GTCAGACCCACCAGCGGGTTCAGGCCGCGGAACGGGCTCAGGAGAGCGTCGAACAGCGCGCGCATCAGCGAGTTGATGGGTTCCATGGCGTGAGTCTTCGGTCGCGCTAGGAGATGTAGCCGAGCCCGCGGAGCCGCTTCTTGATCTCTTCCTCGGAGTCCGCCCCTTCGAGCTTCTTGAGTTCCTTTTCGAGGGCGTGGGTGATGAACTCCTCGGGAGTCGAGTAGCCGGCGATGTCCGCGTATCGCTTGACCTTCGCCACCAGGTCCTTGTCGAGCTTCACTGACTTGCTGGATCCGAACATTCCCTCACTCCTTGTCGCTTCGGCTCTTCGCCGGAAAGCCTTCGATTCCATACTCGGCGAGAATCCCCGCCGCGAGATTCTTGAGTGCGGTCACGGGGCGCCGCAGGGGCCGGCTGCTGAAGAGCACTCCGGGGACGGCCGCCGGGTCCATGCAGTGGTCCCCGCTCCATTCCATCATGTTGTCGGAAAGAACGGTGCCGATCACGGCGCCCCCGGCGGTGGCATCGGAACCGCGGGTTCCCTTCGCATAGCCGATCTGCATGTCCGGGCCGACCTCCAGGGCCCCGCGATCCTGGTAGTACTCCCGGCTCTTGTAGACCTTGGTGACCACCGGCCCCCCGGTTTCGGGATCTTTGAGCGCCAGCAGCTTGTCGCCGATCTCCTGGAGCAGCTTCTCGTAGTCGGTGGGGGAGACGGTGCCGTCACGCTCCCGCCCGCGAAGATTGAGGTAGAGGCCGTTGATGCCAAGGCCGTACGCCTGGGTGCGGCGCCAGTCGACGTTGGTCAGGAAGCCCGAATCGTTGCTCTCGTTCGAATCGCGCGGGGTCAGGTAGCCGTTCTCGACCAGCCAGGCGTTGAGGTGGAAGGAGCGCCGCCAACTGGTGAATCCGTGGTCGGACATCACGATCAAGGTCCCGCTCTCGCCGATCTGGTCGAGCGCCTCGCCGACCACCCCGTCGAGCTCGATGTAGATGTCCTCGATCACGTGGGCGAAGGGAGGATCCTTCTCGGGGTCGTAGGCGGGATGCCCCGGATCCATCGGGCGCCACATCATGTGCGATACCTGGTCGAGGTCCCCGAAGTAGTAGAAGAGGAAGCCGCCCCGATGGCGACCCAGGACGTAGCGGAACTGTTCGATCATCTCCCGGCCCGTGATGCGGGACTGGGAAAGGAACTCTTTGCGGTCGAGCACGCCCTGCTTGAGGCTGTGGGTGTCTTCGGGCATGCCCTGGGTGTAGTAGCGGCCGGTGGCCTGAGCCAGTTCGGCCGCATAGCCTTCGGGCACCGAGATCGGCTGGGCTGGCTGCTCCGGATCGAGATTCAAGGGCGTCACATACATCTCGAAGTCGGGCTCAAGGGCCTTCAGGTAGAAGCGGGCCTCGACTGGGAGCTTCTGGGTGGGAACCATCTCGAACTCGATGGGGAGCCAGTCGGTCCACTCGCCGACCCGCAGGACCCGCCGGTGATCGCCGATCTCGAGGAGGGCCACCGGCTCGTCCGAGTCGACGACCACCCGAAACGGGATCTTCAGCTTGGTCTTCTCGACCAGGAAGGGATTGTCCGGGCCCACGAGCTCCGCTTCGACCACGTTGTTGTTGAGGTCGACGGGAAACACCTTGCCGCCGCCGAGGCTCTCCCCCTGGAACGCGAACGGCTCGGAGGTGAAAAACGAGAAAGTTCCGTAGGTGCCGAGGATGTCCGGGGTCCCCATGCCGCTTAACTCCCGCGTCGCCTTTCCCGAGGGAGGGTAGTTGGCGGGCATGCGGACGATGGTCGATTCGATTCCGTGGCGCTCCAGCACTTCCCAGAACGGCTCGCCCTTGCGCAGCAGCTCGACGTGGCCGCCTTCGAGAGGGATCTGATAACGGCCGATCTTCATCGTGCGTTCCGTGCCCACGGCCTGGCTGGTCGAGAGGTACGGGAACATCGTATCGGGATCGCGGTGGAGAAAATCGAAGATACCGTGGCCGCCGGAGTCCATCCCGGTGATGAAGTCGGACCAGGCCACCGGACTCTGGGGGGGGACGGCGGTCTGGAGCGGGGTGAAGCCGCCGCTTCGCTCCATCCGGGCCAGATTGGGCAGCCGGCCCTCGTCAATCAGCCGTCGCGTCACCGCGTAGTCCATGCCGTCGATCCCGAGCACGACGACCTTCTTCATGGCCGAGACGTCGCGGTGCGGTGTGCAGCCCGCCACCGCGAAAGAGGCGACCGCGAGGGCGGTGGCGAACAGGGGGCTCGATGCGGGTCCGCGTCTTATGGGCATTTCGTCTTTGAAAGCAAGCTAGGCCGCGGCTTTTCGATCGCCGCTTTTCGCGGTGGGGTCGGTCTCGAACAGCGTGTGCCCATCCATGTGAGCCGCCGCCTTCTGGCCGAAGAGACGAAGCGCGGTGGGGGCGATGTCGACCAGGGTCGGCTGGTCGCGGTCGATCGGGTAGTTGCAGAAGAAGATCCCGGGCACCAGCCGCGGGTCGACGCAATGGTCACCGCTCCACGCCTTCAGGTTGTCCTCGAAGACCGGCCCTGCGACCACCCCGGTGGCGCAGTCCCAGGAGGCGCGGTAGCCGTCGGCGTAGCCGACCACGAAATCGGGCGCGCCCTGCAGATAGGGTCCTTGATAGAGCCGGGCCGTCTCAAACAGCTCGGTGATTCCGAGCGCGCCCTTTTCCTCGTCTTTGAGTCCGGAGAGCCGGGAAACCAACTCCGCCTTGAGCGCTGCCGCTTCCTCGCCGGGCTCGACGATGCCCGAGGCCTCGCGGCCCTTGAGGTTCAAGAACATTCCCGAAAGACCGAGCGCGTAGGCCCGGGTCCTGGACCAGTCGACGTCGCGCAGCCACTCCGACTTGCCCTCCGCACCCTCCTTCAAGAAGAGGTAGCCGTTCTTCAGCAGCCAGGCGTTGAGGTTGCAGCCGCGCCTGAAGGAGGTGAAACCGTGGTCGGAAATCACCATCAGCAGGTCGCCCTTCTGGAGCCGCTCGATCACCTGGCCGACCAGGATGTCGTTGTGGAGGTAGATGTCCTCCACCGCGTTCTTGAACTCGCCCGGGTCCTTGCCGCGTGCGGCCGGATGGTCTTTCTCGTAGTAGCGCCAGAACATGTGCTGGATGCGATCGGTGGCGTCGAACACGCATGAGAGGGTCCCGGTCCGCAGCTTGTCCAGAGAGGCGAAGAACATTTCCTTTCGCTCCGCGTCGATGTCATAGGCGAGTTTGAGGAAAGTGCCGTCGTCGATGACCCCCTCGTTCAAGGCCCAGGTGTCCTCCGCCAGTCCCAGGGTGGCGTAAGGACCCACCTTCTTGGCCATGTAGGTCGAATAGAAACCGGGGTGGGAAATGGGCATGGCCGGGTTCTCGGGATCGATGTTGAGGGGGGTGACGTAGAGGGAGAGGTGATCGTCCATCTCCGTCACCATCATCCGGCAGATCCCGGAGATGTAGACCCCGGGAGCGGCTTTGAACTTGAGCGGCGTCCACTCGCTCAGGAGCTTCAGCTTCAACTCGAGTCGCTCGTCGCCGACTCTCACCCGGACCAACGAGGCGGCGCGATCACGCTCGATGATCAGGGGAGTTTCAAGGGGCGGGTTGCCCTCGAGAAACGCGTTCGGCGGCCCCTGCAGGGTCGTCTCGAAGCGGTCGCCCTTACCCGTGAGGGGGAAGCGCTGCCCGCCCTCCTTGAAAGCCGCCCCCGCCGGGCGGGTCGAATAGAACAGAAACGTGCCCTGGGTGCCGAGCAGGTCCGGCGTGCACATGGCGGAGAGCTGGGCCCCGTAGAAGCGCTCGGGCGGGAACGTGATGGGCACCCGCAAGACCGTGCTCCAGATGTTCTTGTCGCCGAGGAGCGACCAGAAGGGCCGCGATTTCCTGAGCAACGTCAGCTCCGGTTTGTGCTTGGGAATGCGGTACTTGCCGATCTTCCAGAAGCGCTCCACGCTCCCGATGCGGGTGGAGGCGAGAATGGGGAGGTAGGTCCTCAGATCGCGGTCGAGGAAGTCGAACATGTTGTGCTTGGCGGGCTGGGTCCCGGTGCTGAACGAGGACCACGCGACCGGAGAAATGGCGGGGTAGGTCGTGCCCAGCGGGGTGTAGCAGCCCATTTCCTTGAGACGTAAGAAGTTGGGCAGCTTGCCCGCCTTCATCAGGCGCTCGGTGATGCGGGGGTCCTGGCCGTCGAAGCCCACCACGATCATCCTCCGGACCCAGGGTTTCTCGCCCCCGCGTCCCTTGTAGAGCCGCCATGTCTTCCGGAATGGCCAGATCAGGATGGCCACGAACGCCATCATGATGGTGACGAACATGACCGCGAAGGACGAAACCAGGGCGAATCCGGCTCCGGGGCCGATGTAGGCTTCCGCGGGCGAACCGGCGGCCACGAGCAGAGCGGCCAGGCACCCAGGCCAGCCGAGCCGCATTAGACTCTCGCGGTTCGGACGAGCATCAGGCACCTGGAGATGCTAATCGAACCCACAGGACGGAGAAAAGCACCATTGCTCGCAGCGCTCCACCAGACCTATCGCCGGACCCGCTATGGCGACCCTATCGTGGTGGTTTCCGGTCTCCCGCGGTCGGGCACGTCGATGCTGATGAAGATGCTGGAGGCGGGGGGCGTGCAGATCGTCCAGGACGGGGTGCGAACCGCCGACGAGGACAACCCGCGCGGCTATTACGAGCACGAGCGGATCAAGAATCTGGCCAGGGAGAAAGACCGGTCCTGGCTGCGCGAGGCCCGGGGCAAGGCCATCAAGGTCATATCGTATCTGCTCAAGGAATTGCCCGGGGATCACAACTACCGCGTGCTCTTCATTCGGCGCGAGATGTCGGAAGTGCTGGCTTCGCAGAAGAAGATGCTCGAACGCCGGGGCGAGAGCTCGGCCACGGGCGATGAACAGATGGCCGAACTCTTCGAGAGCGATGTGTGGCGGGCCGGCTACCTGCTCAAGCGCGCGCCGCACTTCGAGGTTCTCGACCTCAACTACCGCGACGTGGTCGATCAGCCGAAGGCCGCGGCCGAGCGGATCAACGCTTTCCTCGACCGCAAGCTCGACGTAGAGGCCATGAGCGGGGTGGTCGACAATCAGCTTTACCGGAATCGCGCCTGACCCGGATTACTTTAGGCAGGCGGTCAGGCACGCTGCGAACACAAGACGCGCGTCCACTTATTTTTCCGGCGGCACTTGATCGTCGGCGTAGCGTCGCCCCCGCGCATCGTATTCAGGGATCTCGATCTTCCCGGAGGGAAGCCGGATTCTGGTGGCAGAACCAAACGTGTCGTGAGCCAGGTACAGCGTCTTCCCGGCCGCAGTCTCGGACTCGGTGACCCTGCCATACGCGTCGTGCCGGTACTTCTCGACGACGCCTTTCGGATCACGCGATTCCAGCAGATCGCCGGTTCGTGGATCCAGGGTCCAGGTGCTTACCCCTCCGTTGGCATCGACCTGACGGACCAGGAAGTTGAATCGAGGATGGTATTCGGAGATCACGACCTTGGGCGGCGACTGGGCGGTTCTCCTGGTGGTCTCACGGATCAGGTTGCCCCTCACATCGTAGGCATACACGGTCTCTCCCCCGCGATTGTTTGATTGCGAGACCTTCAGAACATCCTCGGATGCCCACACCACCGTTTCCGTGCGCCGCCCGTCGACATCGCTGAACTCCGTCCGCGCCTCCCGCCCGTCGGCACGCAGATCGTAGATCTCGGTCGGAAGGTTGCCCGTTCTTGTGGTCACCCGGAATGGTATGGCTGGGGATGGGAGTTTCTCGAACTTGAAGGTTGTTGAGACGAGTCCACCCTTCGCGGGACGCTCGGCGATCTCCTGGACCTGCCCGTTCCCGGAATACTTGTACTCGATCCTGCTCCCGGTGGCCGGAGAGAAAGACAAGAGACGGTGTCGGTCGGCCCCGAGATCGCTCGAGTAGGCCATCCGGTCCACGGCCAGGCCAGGCAGATCGGTGTCCTGTTTCGCGGCAGAGAGCAGGTTGCCCCAGTCGTCGTAGTCGTACTCGACCTGCAGCCCCAGACCCGGTGCGGAAATGGACCGGACTCGATCAAACCCGCCGACGCGGATCCAGCTCAAGCGCAGAGTGCGCGCCACCAGCCGAACGGCGGGAGTCACGACCTGCGACTCGATCACTTCGATCAGGCGCCCCTGCCGGTCATATCGATACACGAGCCGGTCGCCGTGAGGCTCTTCGAAGTACAGGAGCCGTCGCGCCCTCTCCCCCGAAGCGTCGGGGCCGGCGAAGTGGAATCGATTCGCAGCCTTGTCCACGAAGTCAAAGGAGCCGTCGGGCAGCCGCTTCAAGGACGTGTGGTAGCCGGGCTCGGGCACGAAGGTCCTGCCGTGGTCAGCCGTCCCGAAGGTCTGGCTCGACCCCCCGCCGACGCTGACGACGTAGAGCCCGCAGTCGTCAATGGGAGTGAGTCTCGACTCGTGGGTGAAGGTCCAGCGCGCTCCGGTGGGTCCGCCGGGAGCTCCGGGCGAGCCCGCGTAGGTGCGGCCGACATCGAGTGCCAGATGACGCCCAGGGACCTTGATGTCCGTTGTGGTCATCACGACGTGACCGACCATCAGGTCGATTCCCTGGAGGAAGATCCGGCCTACGGGGAGAATCGACCGATTCACAACGTCGCCCAAAAAGGTGATGGTCTCGCTCTCCAGGTGGCCGGTGTTCGCGTCCTTCACCCGAAGCTGCAGGTCTACGGTGGACACAGGGCTAGTCAGAACAGAACCGTTGAACGCGAGGACGTGCCGGCCCGCCGGGACGGGGATATCGGGCGAACCGCCTATGGCGACGCCATCGAGAGTTGTGCCAACGTCCGGCAGGGTCGGAATGCTCATGTTCGCCGCTCGGCTGATCGAAAACACGAGGCGTCCCTCGGCGCCACAGGCGTCCCTCGTCTTGGGGTTGATGGCCGACCGGATCACGACCTTCGGGTTCGGCACCACCAGGAACGGGTCGTTGGCCGTGAAGCCGGGCGCGGCGACGAGAAGGGCCAGCAGGGCGACCACGCCCAGCGCCGGGCCGGGCCGGAGCGGCCTCCTTCGGCGCGCCCGATCAGGCGGGAATCTGGGGATAGTCATTCCATCCATGGAGAGTTTTCAGGAGACGAACACTGACGCCCCTGACCCGAATGAAGTGGGCGTTGGCCCCGATGGTTCTGAGCGTTCCCCTCGCCATCGTGGCGACCACGATCGAGGAAATCAGCACATAGAAGCCAAAGAGCGCGGCCGGAAGGCTGCCTCGGCTGGTTCCCACCACAAGGGCGCTGGCGCCCACCACGGCCAGCGCGGATCCGACCGGCGGGCTCCACCGTATCCAGCGAAGGTGTCGTGCGCACAGTGCGACTTGAAACGGATCCTTGGCCGAGCCCGGGATGCGGCTCAGGCCGGCGGCGGGGTCGTGGCACCTCAAGCAGTGACGCGTCGGAAGGGGTGTGTTCCGTCTCACTACCAGAGCGGCGCCGTCGCGCCACAGGCGCCTGGGAGGGGCGGCATGGACAGGCGGGGCGGCCGGGAGTGGAGAGGGGAAGGGGGGCGGGGTGGTCATCGAAGGGACCCGAAAACAGGCAGGCACTGCAGGAAGAGCGGGTGGGCGCCTTTGAGTCGGACGTACTCATCATCGATCAATACCGCATTCGGCAGCCGGGTGCCACGGGCGAAGACGATGGCTCCGCCGAGCGCCACGATCAGGGCGAAGAAAGCGAATTCAGGATGGTTGATGGCGAAGAACGCCCCGATCAGGCCGCCGCCGCCGGCGATCCACCCCGTGAGGAATCCCCGGCGTCGCTGCTGGGAGTGCGCGTCGCAGAGGTTCAGTTGAACCAGCGCCTTCTTTCTCATGCTGGCCGCCACGATGGCGTAGATCAAGACGTTGAGGATCACCAGAAAGTAGAGGATCTGTGCGTGCCAGTAGAAGGGGTGCTCCATCCGATTGGCGCCGGGCCGGCCGCAGCGAAGGCAGCGCTGAGGAAGGGCGGTCCCCTTTTTGATGACCAGAATGTCCCCATCCCTCCACACTCCTGGCTCTGTTCTTCGCTCCCGCGTGCCCGCCACCCTCCTCTCGGCCGGCAGGGGGTCGCCGCATCGCGCGCAGGTAACGCTCGATTCCGAGTTTCGAAGGCCACAGATGCTGCACGTTCGTACCATCGGCATCACCTCACGAAGGTGGATCGGGCGCGATCGGAATTGAAGAGATAGGGGACAAGAGCGGTCAGCGGAAGCAATTCGCCCGCTGCCGCCGCTACCGCATCAACGACGCCGATATCCGCGCCGGGCAATGAGGGGCCGAGAGAGCTCGTGGCCAGTAGGACAAGGGCGTGCATGCCGAGAAAGGCCGCGACGGCGGCCGGAAAAGCCGCGCGTCGAGTCACGAAAAGGAAGACCAGGGTGATCGCCGCGCACAAGAGAGCGGTATTCCCAAGGACTCCGGCCAGCAGGTAGGGCGTCCACAGCGGGTGATACTCATCCCTGCCCGGCGTGGTCCGCGCGACCCAGTCACTCAGAGACCAGACGTGTGGGAACTCGAGGATGCGCAGGGCCAGGCGCAGAGGCAGGACGAGGGTCAGAAAACCGACCAGGATCAGCCAGCCCTGGACGCCGGACTGGGCTGGATCCGCGACCAGGAGGAGCGGAGCCGCCTGCTTGCGCACGAACGAAAGGAGGGCTACCAGGCTGAGTATCACCGTGGTCGTCAGCAGCGCGATGATCGTCCAGTTGATTCCCCCTTTCGGCGCGGGCGGCGCGCCTCCCAGAGCGTAGCCGAGCCGGTCGCTCAATCGCCGCCGCAGGGTTCGATGCCGCTCCAGGTCGGCGGCGGGGATCGAATCCTGGAGCGTCTGATAGTCGTAGGAGACGGTGAGGCGCTTCGGTATGTATTGAGCGCGGTACACCAGCTTCATAGCGCCGTCCGCGATGGTTTCCGACTCGGTCTCGAGACCCCAGTCTTCGGGAAGGTTGAGCTCGGTGACTTCGCGAACGCGGGTCGGATGGCCGAGGGCCATCGGCATGAAGCGATCGTTTGGGACCGCGCGGGGAACGATGCCGAGGAGCACCAGGGGGTAGATCTGGGCGAACGGCCGTTGGCTGGCGGAGGCAGGCTTTTTCCAAAAGCCCGGAATCGAATAGTGCTCGCGAAGGATGACGACGTTTTGCTCCCGGTCGTCACGACTCTCGGGCAGACTGAGAGCGCGTACCTCGGGCCACGTCTTCCCATAGAACTTTGCGTACGATTTCCCCAGGTCGGCTCGGCTGGTCTCGAGAAGATCGCGGCGGACCAGATCGGCATCGCGGCCTTCATGTCGGGTTTCGACGACAAGGTCCACCGGGGAATCAAAGTCCTTGGCGGTGAAGACGCTCGTCGCCACGAGGGTGGGCGAGGTAAGGGCCGGAGTCGGAATCGGCCGCAGATCGGTGGAGGCTGAATCAACCACGAGGCCTCTGCCGAAGGGAGGGGGCTGGACCTGGCGGAGACGGCCGCCCTGGCCCGATGCGGTCGCGTCAACCCAGATGTTTCGGCCCTCCGGCTCGATAACGACCACCGCGTGATTGAAGGCCAGGGGCGTGGGCAGCCGGTCCTCGAGCTGGAATCCGGCGACGGTGCTTACGAGAGCGGGCCGCGCCTCCAGCCCCAGGCGCCTCAGCAGGGTGGAGAGGAGCAGAGCCTTGTCCTTGCAGTCACCGAATCGGCGGCGAAAGACGACCTCCGGGTTGCTCGGCCGATGCGAGCCCTCGCCCATCTCGAAGCCGAGGTAGCGCACTTCGTCCTGAACGAAGTGGGTAGCGAGAACGGCCTGAGCATCGAGGTCGGGCGTCGCCGCCTGCCACGCCCTCACCTTGTCCTCGAGCTCCGCCGGCAGCTTCGCGGGCACGCCTCCGAACAGCATCTCTCCCCATTGCGCGACCTGCTGCCACGACCCGTACTCGCTCACTTCGACCCAGCCCCAGGGGTCGTACGACTTTGGCAGGGAGTCTTCGGCGAAAGCCGGCATCGAATCACGCACCACCCAGGAGAGCTCGCTGAACCCGCCACGCTGCTGCGAGGTGGGCGCGATATTGGTTCCGTGATTGCGAATCGTCAGATGCCTTTGTGACGGCCAGAGAAGCCGGAGCGAGAGGTGCTCGACGGGAACGCCCGTATCCACCCCGAACGAGTTGGAATAGACTTCTCCCAAGACCGGGTTTCGGCCGGAGATCGAATAGGCATAGTCAATTTGATCGCCCACGCGAAGGTCTTCGAGGAACACGACGGCGCTCATGCGCCCATCGAACACCTGCGATTCGAGCTCGGTCTCGCGCTGGATCACCTCGAGTTTGGGCAGGAACAGGCGATCCAGCCAGCGTCCGTCCCGGCTGATCCTGACCCAGTGGAACGTGAGGTTTTGATAGGCCGGGTCGAAGTCGATCGAGATCTGCGACGCTTGATCGAGACCCGCGTCGTTGACGATCTGGCGGGTGAGATGCGAGAAAGCCTCGTGGGACCTTCCGGCCACTCGGATCTGACGGTCCCACAGCCGATACCAGATCCCTCCGCTGATCTCGTTGCCCGGGGCGCTGCCGCCGGTGGGAACCACCAAGGGTTCAACCCATGACGGTGGGGGGGCCGCCCTCGGCCGAGGAGATGATGATGCAGCCGATGCCATCTGGGGTAGGAGCAAGGGCAGCACGACGGGCAGGATGCGCCAGACGGGCGCGACTGACACCATGGATGAGGCAGGATACCACCTGTATCAAGAGCGAAAGCCGCGACGGTGGCCCGGGCGGTTTTGTTATGGATATATCGGACCCAAGGACCCAATCATCCGTTAGCATCCCGCCGAACGGCTGACGCGGGGGGACACAATATGCCAAGCTGGGCGACTTGCTCCGGGTGCGGATTGAAGCACACTCTGCGGCCGAGCAGAACGTGTCCAAAATGCGGCCAGTCCGTTCGGCCGCCGGAGGCCCCGGCGGAGCCGCCTCTTCAGGTGGAACCGGGTCCGGAACTGCCGCCGCTCCGACTCGCCGCCTCCATCGAAGCCGAAGGGGAGGGGCTGAGCAAGCCAGCGCGCCTTGCCGGCGTTCTCATGGTCGTCAATGGCTTTCTCCTGATGGCGGAACGCAGCACCATGGCGAAGGCGGCCGCTGATGGCAGTCTCTCGTCGGGCGGGGCGCCTTTGCTGGGGTCCTTCCTGATCGGGGGACTGGTCGCGTTCGGCTCGACTCGAGCCGCACGTCTGGCGCAGGTGGTTGTCTTTCTGGGACTGACGTTCGTTTCCCTGAGCCTGCTCGGCAGCGGTCAACGCCTGTTGGCGGGCCTGCAGCTTTGCTACAGCGCCGGCCTGCTGTTGCTTCTGTTCCGACGCGCGCCACCATGGCGAGCGATCACCGGGGTCATCCTCGTGGCGCTGCCCTTCGGCATGCAAACCCTCGGGCTCTACGGCATCGCAACCGGACACTTTCCCCTGGGACGCCTCATGGCGGCGAGCGATCTCACCGGTCTGGGAAAGGGGGCGGTGAAAGGCACCGAGTTTCAGTACCTCATCGACAACCCGGGAAGATCCTGGTACGCGCGGTCGGCGGCGGCACTCGCCCGCGACAAAGCAGCCGCCGATGTCTGGCTTACCCGCCCCGACCGGGATGCGCACATCCTCGTGGTTCCCGAGGCTCTGGGCGCGAATATGACGCTGGACATGGATCGGTTTCAGGAGGCGGTGATCAGGAATTATGCGGGTTCCTCCTTTGAGGTTCGCACCCAGACCCCCATCGCGGCGGGCGCGGGCGAAGCGCGCCTGCTGCAGGGCAAGGGTCGCGTTTCCACCGGCGAACTGGACTTCCTGATCGCCTTGTATGTGCAGCCCCCGTACGCCGTTCAGGTGGTGGGTTTCGGCCCAGCAGCCTCTTTCGGGGAAGTGTCCGAAGACGTGCTTCGTGTGGTGACGTCGCTGAGATTTTGAAGACTCATCCCTTAACACCGAGGCCCTGGAAGCACTGCCTCGCCTCGTCCTTAACCCCGGCGAAAGCCGGGGCCTAACCGGCCCGTGGCCGCGCCCGTCTAATCGGGGCTCCAGCCCTCCGCGACGAAGTGCGGATTGGCAAACGCCGGTTTGCCATACCGGAGTGGCGCCCCGGCAAGGTCTCTCACCTGACCGCCTGCGGCCGCGAGCACCGCGTGACCGGCCGCGGTGTCCCACTCCATGGTCCGGCCCAGACGAGGGTACAGATCGGCCTCGCCTGCCGCGATCAGGCAGAACTTGAGCGAGGAGCCGGCGTGGGCCGAGCGAGCGACCCTCCGTCCGGCGAGGAAGGCATCGAGCGCCTCGCGATCTCCATGCGAGCGGCTGGAAACCACGGTCAATCCCTCGGAGGGGGGACGCCGGCATTCGATGGCCCGCCGATGGCCCTTTTCTTCGACGAAGGCTCCACCCCCGGCGAAGCCGCCGAACACCCGCCCGAGGGCAGGTGCGAGAACCACGCCCAGCGTGGGAACACCCTCCTCGATCAGGGCGATGTTCACCGTGAACTCGCCGTTGCGACCCACGAACTCACGAGTGCCATCGAGAGGATCGACCAGCCAGAAGCGGTCGCCGATCACCGGCACGGAACCTTTCGAGGCGGCCTCCTCGGAAACGATGGGGATGTCTGGGGTCAGGGGGGCGAGCGCATCCAGGATGAGGGCCTCGGCGCGTTCATCCGCTTCCGTGACCGGAGAGGCATCAGCTTTCCCCCTGACCTCGAAGTCCGAGGCATAGACCTCGAGAATGGCGAGGCCCGCCGACCGGCTGATCTCCACGACCTGCTCCAGCATCCGGCTCTGATTCACACTCATGTCCGCGCTCCCCTTGCCGATGCCTCTGCCTGGATGCGGAGAAGCACCCGCGAAGGGCAGCGTATCGGCATTCTCCCAGGGTCGCAATGATGCTCGAGGAAAGCCACCCAGGCTCTGTTCGACATCGATGGGTGCTCCGGCCGGTCAGGTTAGACTGCCCGGCCACGATGCTCGTCAACCCAAGGACTCGCCTCGGGCCCTATCGAAGCGTCGCGCTCCGGGGGGTGGCAGGCAGCGGAGAAAGCGGCCCTCGTCCGCCCCGACCAGGGAGCCGCTCCTTCGTCCCGCGAAGGATTCATCCATGTCAGGCTTGACGCATCTGCAAAGGCTCGAAGCCGAGAGCATCCACATCATGCGCGAGGTGGTGGCCGAGTGCGAGAACCCGGTGATGCTCTATTCGATCGGGAAAGACAGCTCGGTCATGCTGCACCTGGCCATGAAGGCCTTCTACCCGGCGCTGCCTCCGTTTCCCCTTCTGCACGTCGACACCACCTGGAAGTTCAGGGAAATGATCACCTTCCGCGACCTGACGGTGGCCAGTCTCGGATTGAGGCTTCTGGTGCACATCAATCAGGAGGGCGTCGCTGCGGGCATCGGACCCCTGACCCACGGCTCGGAGGTCCACACCGACGTCATGAAGACCCAGTCCCTCAAGCAGGCGCTCGACAAGCACGCCTTCGACGCTGCCTTCGGAGGGGCCCGGCGCGACGAAGAGAAATCCCGGGCCAAGGAACGCATCTTCTCGTTTCGATCCGCCCAGCATCACTGGGACCCGAAGCGCCAGCGGCCCGAACTCTGGCGTCTCTACAATGCCCGCAAGCGGAAGGGCGAGAGCTTCCGGGTCTTCCCCCTGTCGAACTGGACCGAACTCGACGTGTGGCTGTACATCTACCAGGAGAAGATCCCGGTGGTGCCGTTGTATTTCGCGGGCGAGCGTCCGGTGGTGAGGCGGGGGGGCACCCTCATCATGGTCGATGACGAACGGATGCCGCTCGAGCCGGGCGAGCAACCGGAGACGCTCAGGGTCCGGTTCCGGACCCTCGGGTGCTATCCGCTCACCGGAGCCATCGAGAGCGAGGCGGCAACGGTGGACGACATCATCCGGGAGATGATCCTGGCCACCAGTTCGGAACGGCAGGGGCGGCTCATCGACCATGACGCGGCCGCTTCGATGGAGAAGAAGAAGCGGGAAGGGTACTTTTGACCGGACTCTCGATCCCGGCCGGCAGCCAGGCCGAGGCCTGGCTGGCCGCTCATCAGGAGAAGAGCCTCCTCCGCTTCATCACCTGCGGGAGCGTGGACGACGGCAAGTCGAGCCTGATCGGCCGCCTTCTGTACGAATCGAAGCTGATTCTCGAGGATCAGCTCGCCGCCGTCGAAGCCGACTCGAAGAAGATGGGGACGCAGGGCGGCCGTCTCGACCTGGCCCTGCTGGTGGACGGCCTCGCCGCCGAGCGGGAGCAGGGCATCACCATCGACGTGGCCTACCGTTTCTTTTCCACCGATCGGCGGATGTTCATCGTCGCGGACACGCCCGGACACGAGCAGTACACCCGCAACATGGTGACCGGCGCTTCGACCGCGCGGCTGGCCGTGATTCTGGTGGACGCGCGCAAGGGCGTGCTCACCCAGACCCGAAGGCACTCGTATCTGGTATCGCTGCTGGGGATCCGCAGCCTCATCCTGGCCGTCAACAAGATGGACCTGGTGGATTTTAGGGAGAGCGTGTTCACTCGGATCACCGCCGAGTACCGCGAGTTCGCCTCTCGCCTGGGGATGGAGAACGTGGCCGCGATCCCGGTGTCCGCGGTGCGCGGCGACAACGTCACCCTGCCGAGCCCGAACATGCCCTGGTACCAGGGCCCCGCCCTCATGCCGTACCTCGAATCCGTCGAGATCGACGACGATCAGACGACCCGACCGTTCCGCATGCCCGTGCAACTCGTCACCCGGCCCCATCCGGATTTCCGGGGGTTTGCCGGACTGATCGTGGGCGGCCGGGTGGCCGTCGGGGACCGGGTGCGGGTGCTGCCGTCCGGGGTCGAGAGCCGGGTGGCCCGGCTGGTGACCCAGGACGGAGACCTGCAGGAGGCGGTGGCCGGGCAGTCGATCACCATGACCCTGGTCGACGAAATCGACGTGAGCCGAGGCGACCTGTTCGCGGATCCCCTGGCCCCTTCGGGGGTGGCCGATCAGTTCCAGGCCACGGTGGTGTGGATGCACGAGGATCCCATGTTGCCCGGCCGGCCCTATCTGTTGAAGATCGGCGCGCGCACGGTGTCCGCCACCATCACCGTGCCTCGCTACCGGGTCAACATCAACACCCTCGAGCACGTGGCCGCCACCCTGTTGGAACTGAACGAAATCGGGGTCTGCAACATCGCCATCGACCGTCCCATCGCCTTCGATGCGTACAAGGAAGATCGGGACACCGGAGGCTTCATCCTGATCGACCGCCTCACCAACGACACGGTGGGGGCCGGGATGCTCAACTTCGCGCTCCGGCGTTCCCAGAACGTCCACTGGCAGGCCCTGGCCGTGAACAAGGCCGTGCGCTCGGAGATCAAATATCAGAAGGCCTGCGTGCTCTGGTTCACCGGCCTCTCCGCTTCCGGCAAGTCCACGATCGCGAACGTGGTGGAGAAGCGGCTGCACGCCATGGGACGGCACACCTACCTCCTCGACGGCGACAACGTGCGCCACGGTCTCAACAAGGACCTCGGGTTCACCGACGCCGATCGGGTCGAGAACATCCGGCGGGTGGCCGAGGTGGCCAAACTGATGGTGGATGCAGGACTCATCGTCCTGGTGTCGTTCATTTCTCCGTTCCGCTCGGAGCGCCGGATGGCTCGCGGGATGATGGAGGCGGGCGAATTCCTCGAAGTCTTCGTGGACACGACACTCGCGGAGGCGGAGAGGCGCGATCCCAAGGGCCTCTACAAGAAGGCCCGCCGAGGCGACTTGCAGCACTTCACCGGTATCGACTCCCCGTATGAGAGGCCGGAAAGTCCGGAGATGACCATCGAGACCAGTCGGTGCTCTCCGGAAGAGGCCAGTGAACTCATCATCGCTCGACTGACGGAGGGCGGGGTTCTCCGAGCCTGAGCGCACCTCGGCCCCAGGGGGCGCCCCCGGGGGGCTCCGTGGTCCGGGCTCCACGCGCTGAGTCCAAAGGCCGGATGAGCGGACGATCCGTGGTTCAGCGGGCCAGATTCTCGAGTTCGTCGCGGCTCGAGACCAGGAAGCCGTCGGCCTCGGTCGCGACCAGACCTTCCTTGCTCCAGCGGCTCATGATTCGGATCGAGGTCTCCATGGTCGTGCCGGCGAGGTCGGCGAGATCCTGGCGGGAGAGGGCCAGAGGCACGAAGATCTGCGCGCCCTGCGGCCGCCCGAGTCGGTCCGCGAGTTTGAGAAAGATCTGCGCGAATCGTGATTCGACGCGGCTTCCCGTGACCTCTCCCAGCCGCTTGGTGAGCTCAATGAGCCTCAGCGAGAAGCCTCCCAGAAGGCCGCGGACCAGTGATGGGCAGCTTTCGAGCAGGTTCATGAAGGCTCCCCGCTTTGAAAGCACGCAAGTGGTCGTCTCGAGGGCAATGGCCGAGGCCGGGTAGGGCCGCGCCTCGTAGGCGGCGATGGCGCCGAGGGGGTCGCCGGGGCCGAGGATCTCGAGAATAAGTTCCTTGCCCGCGGGAATGGCCTTCACGATCTTCACCCGGCCCGAGATGATGGTGAAGAGCATGTCGGAAGGGTCGCCTTCCGAAAAGACCCGATCGCCCCTCTCATAGTCGCGGGCCACCGAAACCGCGGCCACCTTGCTTCGATCTTCCGGGGAGAGCCGGGAGAACAAGGCGCAGGAACGAAGCAGTCGCTCGGTGTCCGGGGCCATTTTCCGGATGATAGCGGTCACGCCCTCGCGAGCAGGGCAAGGGAGGGAGTGTTCTCAGGCCCCCGTGGCCGCGCGATGGCCAGCCTCATGGACAAGACCCGGGAGATCGGACCACAATGACCCGGTCTCTCGACGACCAGACGATGCCCGGACCCCTCTCCCTCTTCTTCGCCGCCGACCATCGCAGGCTGGACGCCCTGCTGCGCCAGGCGACGTATAAACCGGGCCGCATCGCCCTCGGCCCCTTCGGAGAGTTTCGAGCCGGGCTCCTCAAACACATAGGCATGGAGGAGAAGATCCTTTTCCCGATCGCGCGACACAAAGGCGCCGACTCGCGGCTCTTCGCCCGCCTTCGGGTGGACCACGGCGCCATCGCCTCCCTCCTCGTGCCCACCCCCACTCCGGAGATCGTGGGTCAGATCCTTTCCGTCTTGAGCCTTCACAACCGGCGCGAGGAAGAACCGAAAGGCGCCTACGAGATCTGCGACGAGGCCGCAGGTCCGGCCGAAGCGGAGCTCCTCCTCGCCTCGCTGAGTGCGTTTCCGGAAGTCAAGCTTAAGGACTACCGGGATGGTCCCGCAGTCTTTCGCCACATCGAGGTCAACCTCGACCTGTCCAGAAGACAGTGGCTTTGAGGCGGCGGGCCCTTCCTCTCAGGCGGCGGCCCGCGGGGCGTCGCGTTTGGCGAGCGACCGAAGAGCGGCGATCAGGATCGGCACGACTCCGAACACCAGGAACACCGAATCGGCAAGGATCCGAACCCACTCGAGGGTGTGGAAGGGGCCATCCATAAGGAAGGTCAGGCGGCGCGCGTGCCAGTACCCGTTGTCGAGGACGTCCACCAGCTGAAGGATTCCGCCCGGGAAGAGGTCGGTGAGGATCATGAGGGCGAGCCCCACGTTCAGGCCCCAGAAGCCGGTGCGAACGAACTTGACCGTGCCTTCCCAAGTCGCGTCGGTCTGCATCGCGCGGAGACAGAAGACGAGGACGGCAAGCGCGAGCATGCCGAAGACGCCAAACATCGCCGCGTGTCCATGATTGGTGGTGAGCATGGTGCCGACCTCGAAGTACGAGACGATGGGGAGATTGATCAGGAATCCAAAAACTCCGGCGCCCACGAAGTTCCAGAAGCCGACCGCCATCAGGAAGTAGATCGACCAGATCTGGCCGCCCGCGAAGGATTTGCCGCAGTCGTCGCAGGGACGGTCTTTGATGCGCACAAAGTCCCAGGCGTCAAGAGTCAGCAGGGTCAAGGGGACCACCTCGAGGGCCGAGAAGGCCGCGGCCAGGCCCATGTTCAAGGTGCCCTGACCCGTGAAGTACCAATGGTGCCCGGTACCGATGATCCCGCCGCCCAGATACAGGATCGCGTCGAGGTACACGACCCGCGTGGCCGTGATCACGCTGACCAGGCCCATCTGGTGGAACATGGTGGCGACGAGGACGGTGGCGAAGAGTTCGAAGAAGCCCTCCACCCAGAGATGGATGATCCAGAAGCGCCAGTTGTCGATCACCGCGAAGTTGGTGTGAGGGCCGTAGAACAGCGCGGGCAGGTAGAACAAAGGAATGGCGGCGGCGGAGTACAGGAAGAGCGACGCCAACTCTGAGCGGCCGGGCGCCTTCATCGCGGGCCGGAGGGCGCGGAACATGAGGACGAGCCACAACACGAGTGCCCCGGCCAGGAGAACCTGCCAGATCCGTCCGAGGTCGAGATATTCCGAGCCCTGGTGGCCGAACCAGAACCAGAGGTCTCCAAGACGGTCGTTGATGCCCAGCCATTCGCCGAGCAGGCTCCCGAGAACCACGAAGACGAGGGCCCCGAAAAGAATGTTGGCGCCCATGCGCTGGCCCTTCGGCTCCTCGCGGCCCACGAGGGGCGCCAGGAACAGCCCCCCCGCCACCCAGGCCGTGGCCACCCAGAAGATCACCAGCTGCAGATGCCAGGTACGGAGGAGGTTGTAGGGAAGGTAGGACGCGAGGTCCAGGCCATAGAAAGCCCCCGGCTCGACCCGGTAGTGCGCGAGGGCGCCGCCCGCGAGACTCTGCAGCAAAAACAGGGCAGCCACTACTCCGAAGAACTTTCCCGTGGCCCATTGCGAAGGAGTGAGCTTCCAATCCGAAAGCGCCGAGTCGTGGAAGTGCGCGGCGGACTTCGCCCCGCCCCAGCCCAGGTAATCAAACTTGCCGAACAAAAAGAGGATGGCGCCGATGCCCCCGAGAAGCGTGATCAGGCTCGTGGCGCTCCACAGGTAGGTGGAGCGGGTGGGGCGGTTTCCGACGAGTGGTTCGAACGGCCAGTTGTTCGTGTAGGAGTAGTTCTTCCCGGGCCGGTTGGCCACGGTCGCCCAGGCCGCCCAGGCGAAGTACGCGTTCAAATCCTTCACCTCCGCCGGGTCCTTGATGTACATGGCGCCCAGGCCGGGAGCCGCTGTGTCACCGCGGAAATAGTGCTCCCACTCGCGGCCCTGGATTTCAAGCGAAGATGCCTCGCAGGGGGTGAAGACCAGGGCGTCCTTCGTGGCGTCGTAGCGATTCGTCTTCAGGCTCGGAGCCGCGTCGCCGCAGATCTCGGCCAGACGGTGCAGATACTCGGCGCTGTAGTCGGGGCCGAGGTACGCGCCATGGCCCCACAACGAGCCATGCTCCATCAAGCCGTACTTGAGGAAGACCTCCTGGCCGTGCAGGATGGCGGCCTCGTCGACCAGGGTCGCTCCCGCCGCATCGGTGATCCGGGCCGGGATCGGAGGGGCGTTCGTGTACGTGAGCACCGTGACCAGGGTGAGAACCGAGAACCCGAAGGTCATGACCAGGATGGTGGCGTGGCGCCACCAGGGCGACAGATGAGCAGGTTCCGCGGTTTGTTCGGTCATGAGGCCCCTTCGACAGTGAGAGGGCGCTTTGCCCAACACAGTGAGCGCAGGATAGATGATCACACGCTCGCAATCGACCAGGCCACACGATTCAGTCCCATCGCCCGCGCCGCATCCCGCGGACGAGAACCGATACCGGCGATGGCGCGGTCGATGTCCTCGTGAACGGCGACGAAGGCGCGGGAGAGGGGCGGGGATTCCGGAGACTGGACCACGAAGCCAGGGCTCGGGTTTTGGGGGGTGACCGTGCGCAGGTGACCAAGCCTGCGCGGGTGCGTCGCCGCGAAAAAGTTGCGGGGCGCATGACCGGGATCATGTGAGCCGTCGCTGAACTCACCGAGAGTTACCTCGATGAGGCTTGGACCCATGATGACCCTGACGCCTCGGCCCCCCGATGTCCGGCTCCGGATGATGCATTTGCATCACGGGCTGTTTGGGGCGTGTGGCAGCATTTTCCCATGGAAGTTGATGCGAGGATGAGCTTTAGGGTGCGGCTGCCGGATCTCGAACACTGGAAGGCTCAGGTGAAGTGTCAGTCCGGCTGCCCTGTGGGCACGGATGCCGGCCGCTACGTACAGCTCATCGCCGAAGGCCGGGATCAAGACGCCTATCTGACCGCGCGCGCCCCCAATCCCTTCGCGTCCGTCTGCGGCCGGGTGTGCGCGGCTCCTTGCGAGGACGCGTGCCGCCGGGGGGTCATCGATGCGCCCATCGCCATCCGCTCGTTGAAGCGGTATGTGACTGAGCGCTTCGGGGCTGAGTCGATGCATCCCGACACCCAGGATCTCCTCCGCCGCGAGCTCATCGGCGAGGGGAATCGATTTCCCGGACACCTGCCGACGTCGCCCCTGAGCGAGCAGCGTGCGGCCGCGCCGCCTCGGAAGGTAGCGGTGATTGGCGCCGGTCCGGCGGGCTTGGCCGCCGCTCACGACCTCGCCCTCCTCGGCTACAGCGTGACTGTCCTCGAGGCTTCCGAAGAGCCGGGCGGCATGATGCGTTTCGGCATTCCGGAGTACCGGCTGCCCCGAACTCTCATCCGGCAGGAGATCGACAAGATCCTCTCCCTCGGCGTCACCCTTCGACTCAAAGAGCCCCTGACCCCGGAGTACGGTCTCAAGGAGCTTCGGGCCCAGGGGTTCGAGGCCTTCTTTATCTCGGTCGGCGTCTCGCGCGGGCGGGAACTCTCCGCTCCCGGCGTTGAACTCGACGGCGTGGTGAAGGCGGTGGACTACCTCCTCAACATCAATCGCGGATATCGGCTTCCCCTCGGGCGTCGAGTGGTCGTGATCGGTGGAGGCTTCGTCGCCTTCGACGCCGCGCGCACGGCGCTGCGGCTCGGTCGTGAAACCGCGGAGGAGGAGCTCGACACCCTGGTTGCCGAGTCCGATGCGCGGGCCAAGGAAGCGATCGACTCGGCGCGCGCAGCCCTGCGGGGCGGCGCTTCCGAGGTGACCATTGTCTCCCTCGAAAGATTCGAGGAGATGCCGGTCCTGCGCTCCACCCAGGGGCACGAGGAATTCGAAGAGACCAAGAATGAAGGCGTCGCGTTTCTGCCCGGACGCGGCCCCAAGCAGTTTCTCGGCTCCTCTCGACTCGAGGCCATTGAGTTGCGCGCGGTTCGATCCGTCTTCGACGACCACGGCCGTTTCGCTCCCGTCTACGACGATGACGATGTCCTCACCATCGAGGCCGATTCCTGCATCCTGGCCATCGGACAACAGACCGACCTCACCTTCCTCAAGCCGGAGGACGGGGTGGAAGTCCTGAGGAGCGGGTCGGTCAAGATCGATGCCGCCACTCTCGCCACCACCGCGCCCGGGGTGTTCGCCGGAGGCGATGTGGCCTTCGGGCCGCGGAATCTCATCGACGCGGTGGCGAACGGGAAGCGGGCCGCGCGGTCGATCCATGAGCACCTCGCCCATGAGGCCGCGGGCGTCGAACGCACCCTCGACATCGAGGTGCTGCCCACGGCCCAGTACCGGATGAGCGCCGGTTTCGAAATCCTCGACCGGAAGGCCGCCCCCACCCTGGACCTGGGCCGAAGAACCGGAATCGCGGAAGTGGAAACGGGCTACGATCCCGAGGAGGCACGAACTCAGGCCTCCCGGTGTCTGGTCTGCCATGTGCAGACCATCTACGACCCGGAGAAGTGCATTCTTTGTTCGCGTTGCGTCGATGTCTGTCCGGAGTTCTGTCTGGCTATCGTTCCGGTTGAGCAGTTGGCTCTCCCCGAGGAAGCGCGGGACGAGCTGATCGCGCGCGCGCAGGGAAACGGCCTACCCCTGGCCGCCATGATCAAGGACGACGACCGCTGCATCCGTTGCGGCCTGTGCGCCATTCGCTGCCCCACCGACGCGATGACCATGGAGAAATTTCAGATCACTGAGCGATATGTGCCGGCCACCGCGGCTCAGTCTGTTGAAACAAGGAGCTGAGGGATGAGCGAGCGCAAAGATCGTCGCGATTTCATGATGAAGGCCGGGTTGGGTGCCGGAGTCGCCGGGCTCGGGCTTCAAGCCGCGGCCTCCCTCCGGTCGCTGGTTCCGAACGTGTCCTACGACGCTCCGACCACGGTGAAGGTCGGACTACCCACCGACTTCCCCGATGGGCTCAAGTTCCTGCCCGACCAGCGGTTGTTCGTGTTCCGCGAAGGAAAGACGTTCCACGCCATCTCCGCGGTGTGTACTCACCTGGGCTGCACGGTTCGGGCCGAGGCCATGTCACAGCCGGAAGTGAGGGAGGTGGATGGACTCAAGACTCAACTGACTCATCGCTTCTTGTGCCCTTGCCACGGCTCGCGCTACGAGGGCGATGGCCGGGCCGTCTCCGGTCCAGCACCCCGGGCTCTTTCCTGGTACCACCTCTCCATCGCCGTCGATGACGGGTCGCTGGTGGTGGATCTGGCTCAGGAAGTTGCTCGCGATTTCCGTCTCACCCTGGCCTGAGGAGATCACGATGGCTTTTCCTTTTCTCTCCTTCCTGAAGCGGTCCAACGGCCCCGAGGCTCCAGGCGTCCACCCCCAGCCGTTCTGGAGTTTCAGGCCGCGCTCCGATCGCGAGTCCGGCGACGCCATCGTCTCCAACTTCGCTCTCCACATGTTCCCGGCCAAGGTTTCCCGCGCCTCCCTCGCCTGGAAATACTCGTTCTGGCTCGGCACCGCCTCGGCCGCGTTATTCCTCCTTTTGAACCTGTCGGGGCTGCCCCT
Source organism: Acidobacteriota bacterium (assembly GCA_032127745.1). GTDB lineage: Bacteria > Acidobacteriota > Vicinamibacteria > Fen-336 > JAGNNV01 > JAGNNV01. The sequence goes on along the minus strand of JAQBHL010000102.1, from coordinate 2,140 downwards.
GCTGTTCCTGTACGTGCCTTCGGTCGAGCGGGCCTACGCCTCGATCAAGGATATCGAGTACGTGGTGACCTTCGGTTCGTGGTTGCGCTCCGTTCACCGGGTGGGCGCCCACCTGATGGTGGTGGTGGTGGCGCTCCATCTGGTCAGGGTCTTTCTGACCGGTGCCTACAAGAATGGCGTGGGCCAGGGGCAGCGCCGGGAGTGGAACTGGGTGATCGGCGTGTTCATGCTGCTCCTCACCCTTCTTCTGTCCTTCACCGGCTACCTGCTGCCCTGGGATCAGCTTGCGTTCTGGGCGGTCACGGTGGGAACGAACATCGCGGCGTCGATTCCCTTCGTCGGCCCTCAGGTGCGCGAGCTACTCATCGGCGGTCGGGCCATTGACCAGCCCACCCTGATCCGGTTCTACGTCCTGCACATCGTGGTTCTCCCCGTTGCCCTCGGCGGACTCTTCGCGTACCACATGTGGAGAGTGCGCAAGGATGGCGGTCTCGCGGTGGCGGACAAGGAGGCCCGGGAAAACGAGCGACAGGAGGCCGCTCCCAATTCCACCAAGACCTACACCCTGCTCGGAATAGCCCGCGGCACCTCCCCCGCGATCCGGGCCACCGCCCTGTCTCGCCTGGACACCATGGTCAACGCGGTCCCCGACCTGATTCGTCGGGCCAACCTGGTCACTCTCGCAACCATAGCGATCATCTCGATCCTCTCCACTTTCGTCCGTTCGCCGCTGGAAGAAGCCGCGAACCCGCTGGTGACCCCGAACCCGGCCAAAGCACCGTGGTACTTCCTGTGGCTGCAGGAGATCGTCACCGACACCACGATCCGGATCGGATCCTTCACTCTCAATGGCGCCTTCGTGGGCGGCGTTGTGCTTCCGGGCCTCCTGGTCACCCTGCTGATTCTCTGGCCCTGGCTCGACCGGAGTCCGAAGCAGGCCGCCGGAGTCTGGTTCGCCCGCGATCGAAGGCTTCAGAACATCGTCTTCGTTCTGCTCTGCGTGTTCATCCTGGGCCTGACCTTCGTGGGCACGTTCATGCGAGGTCCGTACTGGAACATCTACTGGCCCTGGGAAGTCTGGCCGGCGATTCCGGGGCGCATCTAGGTAACGCCATGGAGAAGAGAACGAATTCCCCGTACCCCTCGATCGATCGACCGGTCCTGGCTGTGGTCGGCGTCCTGCTGGTGATCTCCACCATCCTCTTCGCGCGGAACGACCGCGAGCACGAATGGCGTTGGTATCAGGCTGAGTTCAAACGCCTGGTGGCGGAAAAGTTCGGACCGGACAAGGCCAGGACCGTACCCACCGGCCTTCAGCAGATCTGGATCCCCAGCATGGCCAAGGCCGACCGCTGCGTGACCTGCCATCAGGCCCTCGGCTGGAAGGGGTTCGAGACCGCGGATGAACCGTACCGCACCCATCCCCCGGAGATCCTGAAGTCCCATCCGCCCGAGACCTTCGGCTGCACGTCGTGTCACGGGGGTCAGGGCTGGGCCATAGACGCCGGACCCGCCCACGGGCCGATCGAACACTGGACCGAGCCTCTGCTTGGAAAGCAGTTGGGGGAGGAATACTCCCTCGTGGACAACAAGGCCGCGCTCATGCAGATGAACTGCAACGTGTGCCACCGTTACGAGCGGGAGACCAAGGGGGCCGAGGCCATCAATCATGCCAAGCGCCTGGTCAACGAAAAGGGCTGCCGCGGGTGTCACGTGGTGAACGGCCGGGGCGGCACCATCGGGCCGGACCTGACTTTTGTCGGCGACAAGGAAGCGGAGCAGTACGAGTACGGTCGGCTTTCCGGTCAAAAGACGTCTTTCGCCTGGCACGTGGCCCACTTCAGGGATCCGCGGGCTCTGGTCACCGAGACCGTGATGCCGAACTTCAACTTCGGCACCAAGGATGCTCAGGCTTTGGCCATGCTGGTCCTGTCCTGGCGCAAGTCACCGGTGCCGGCCGCGTTCATACCCGGCGTGCCCGACACCGAGCCGCAGACGGCAGAAGAGAAGGCCGACGAAGAGCGGATGAAGAATGGCCCCGGCGGCTGGTTTGTCCAGACCGGCTGCTTTGTGTGCCACTCTGTCACGTCCCTGGGGGTCAAGAGCCCGGCCCAGATCGGGCCCGACTTGTCGACCGCGG
>JAQBHL010000101.1:0-14454 GCA_032127745.1 Acidobacteriota bacterium | reverse complement strand
GCGATCTCGGAGTCGGCCTGCGCGATCTCGGGTCTCAAGGCCAGAGCCCGGGTCCGCAAGGTGTCCCGGTCGAGCGGGACTTCCGGATAGCTGGGCAGGCTGAGCTTCGGGACGGCGGTGTTCTGGGGAAGGTCGCGCAGGGAGTTCAAGGCCGAAATGGTCGTGGCTCGTCGCGTCTCGATGTCGAGCAGCCGCATTTCGTCTCGGGTGATCTCCGCCTGAACCTTGACCACCGCCTGCTCGATGCCGACGCCCGACGCATAGCGGGAACGGCCCAGCTCTTCGAACTGGATCAAGGTCTCCCGATCCGCGTCGACGACATCGCGCCACGCGTCAAGAAACGCGGTCTCGTAGTAGAGCCTTCGCGTCTCGGTGACCAGGTTCAGTCGAAGCGTCTCCACGTCGGCGTCCAGCGCATCGGCGCGCTGGAGGGCTGCTTTCTCCCGAAGGCTCAGCTTTCCGAACCAGGGGAAGCGCTGGGAGAGGGTCCCCACGATCGTCTGCGGTCCGACGCGTGTTTCCGGCATCGAGCCGAATGCGGTGGCCCCGAGCATCGGGTCGGGCAGCGCCGTCATCTGCGGTGCCTGAAGGCGAGCCGCCCGGGCCCGGGCCCGGGCCTGAGCGATGCGTGGGTTGCGCGCGAGGACCCCGCTCACCATCTCGGCCATGCGCGGATCCGAGATACCGCCAAGGACGCGGTCGCTCGCGGTGGCCTCCTGGAAAGTCTCGACGGTTTGAGCTCCTGCGAAGCGCGGGATTGAGACCAGCCCCGCCCCCAAGGCCCCGGCAAGGGCCAGCTTCAAGAGCCGACCGGGCGTGACCCTCGTTCCGCGAATCTGCCTCGATCGCTTTGTCACACCTTCCCACACGTTCGTCCACCGGGCATCTGCGGGGTCGAACCGAGAAGCCCTGAACGGTACGGCGACGCCAGACCAGAGAGACATGAAACCTCCAAGAATCGAAAGGGGACCGACTGGACCCTCAAAAAGCTCACGCCAGAGCGTGGATGAGGACGTCGTCCGGGTCGGGAACCGAGCGCGGGCGGTCGGCCCGCGCGCCTTCCGATCAGATGCGGAGGATCGGAGACCGGGGAGGCGAGGGAGCGCGTTCGGCGGCGGCCGCGGCCCTGCCCAGGGCGGTGATCTGTCCGGTCAGCGTCGCGAAAGAAGCGATGGATGAGACCGCGGACAGTGGGGTAGCGAAGGAGTCACGCGAACTGAGCTCAGCCAGGGTCTGGGAGTCCATCCCCGAGCAACAATTCCCGTCGGGGGAAGTCACCGAGGAGGCAGCGCCGTTAACCGCGCCCGTCGAAGCCGATTGGTGACACCCCGCGTGGGGATCAACTGACGCCGAGGGGCCCGAACCGCACAGAGAGAAGCAGAAGAAGTGTGCGACGAAGGTGAGCGTGAGGCCCGCCATGCCGAACCTCTTCAAGGTGCGGTCCGCTGAGAACACAGCCCTACTGCTCATGGAGTTATTGTGACATGGGTGCGCCAACCGGGAATAGGCCCACGGCCCGTTACGCTTGATGCAAAGGCATCATCCGGCCGGCTGCCTGCCCATTTGGCGGGGGCGGGCGGGGTCGCCGGACGTCTTCTGCTCGAGGCGAGGGAATGGCGAATCCGCCATGGCCCGTCCTTGCCTTTCGACAGGATCAGTGTCTCCGGCCCCCCCGCATCGACCTCGCGTTCTCTCATCTTGACCTTAAGGCTTGTAGTCCGGCGTCACATAAGCCGTCCGTTTATCTGCCCCCATCCGACTTGAAGGCCACCGTCCCCTTTGGGTACTCGTACCAGCCCGGGTCCTCGTCGTAGTTCGCGAGGTTCTCCCGAACCTTGACCACCGTGAACATGCCGCCCATCTCGATCGGCCCGAAGGGCCCCGTGCCCGTCATCATGGGGAGGGTGTTGGGCAGGCCCTGCATGTGCTGGGCGTGTTGAGCGTGCTCGGCCATCCCGTCCTTGCCCATGGCCATGTACCCGGGCACCAGGGCGCGGATCTTCTCCTCGACCCCCGATTGATCGACCCCGATGATGTTCGGGATGTCGTGGCCCATGGCGTTCATGGTGTGATGCGGCTTGTGGCAGTGGAATGCCCAGTCTCCCGGCGCATCCGCGACGAACTCGAAGGCCCGAGTGCTGCCGGGGGCGACGTTCACGGTGGTCTCTGGCCACCAGGCGGTGCGCGGAATCTGGCCGCCGTCGGTCTCGACCACCCACACTCTGACCCCATGAATATGGATCGGGTGGGAGGTCATATTCAGGTTTGCCAGCCGCACCCGCACCCGGTCCCCCAGCTTGCAGATCAGAGGCGCGGTGCCGGGGTAGCTTCGAGAGTTGAAAGTGAAAAGGTTGAAATCGAGCATGACGTTCGGGTTGGGAGTCATGGTGCCCGGGTCGATGAACCACATGTGGGGCAGGATGCAGAAGTCACGTTGGACGACGCGCTCGGGCACTCGAGGATGAATGATGAAGAAACCCATCATTCCCATGGCCAGCTGGACGACCTCATCGGCGTGCGGGTGGTACATGTGCGTGCCGTGCTGGCGGAGAGTGAACTCGTAGGTGAACGTCTCGCCCGGCTTGATGTGCGGTTGATTGAGGCCGCCCACGCCGTCCATTCCGTTGGGCAGAAAGATGCCATGCCAGTGAACGCTGGTGTGCTCGGGCAGTTTGTTGGTGACCAGGATCCGGAGCCGGTCGCCCTCGACCGCTTCAATGGTTGGCCCCGGAGTGGAGCCGTTGTAGCCCCAGCAGTTCACGCTCATTCCATCGGCGAATTCGCGTTTCACCGGCTCCGCGATCAGGTGGAATTCCTTGACTCCGTCCTTCATGACGAAGGGAAGAGTCGATCCATCCGGCGTGACCACCGGCGTGTACGGCAAGTCGGTCCGCCCCTGCGCGCCGCCCCGGCCCTTCGGCGCCGCTGGTTTCGGGGTCGGGGGATCCGGCACGACATGCCCTTCGTGTTGAACCGGCTCTTTGGCCGATGCTTCGCTTGCCAGCGCAGAGTTCTTCAGCAGTGCGGATCCGCTCGCGAGGAGTGCCGCCTGGGAAAGGTACTTTCGGCGAGTGATCATCGAGGGGAGGCTCCTTGGGGGTGTGCTTCTATCGCTTCGGGCCTGGATCCCGGCAGCCGGCCGCCGAGTGCCTGCTCCAGTTCGGTTCGGGCAATCCAGTAATCGCGCCAGGCGTCGAGGTAGCCGCGCTCCGCTGATACCTCCGCATGCTTGGCCTGGAGCAGGTCGTAGGCACCTTTCAGCATCATGTTGTAGTGCAGACTGGTTTCTTCAAGAATGCGCACCCGCTGGGGGAGCAGGACAGTCTCGTAGCGCTGCTTCACTTCTCTCGCCGCCAGCATGACGTCGCGGGCTTCCCGGACTTCGGAACGGGCGTTGATGGCGAGCCCTTCCAGTTGCCGCTGCGAACGCTCGTATTCGGCCTTCAGTCGCGCGATCGACGCCTTGCCGGTGTCGAAGATCGGAAGCTGGAGATCGAGCGACGGACCCGTGACCCGCTGTCCGTCCGTGTCCTTCTCGTGCTGAATCCCCACGTTGATGCCGATGGGGAAGTACCGGGTCTTCTGCTTGAGGGCCAGGGCCCGGCCCACGGTTTCCACCCCCCAGCGCGCGGCTTCGATATCCAGGCGGTTGGCGATGGCGAAGGACTCGAGCTGCTCGGTCCCCATCTCCTGCTCCGGCAGCGGCGGGAGTCCGGGCGCCATCTTCCAGCCGATGTCTTCGCCCCAAAGACCCATGAGACGGTTCAGTCGCTCCGGCCGCGACGGGTTTCGACCCGGGTCATGGCCAGAGCGATTTCGGCTTCGGTGGCCGCGGCTTCGTGGTTCAGGAGTTCGAGATTGTTGATATTGCCGGCCACGCTCTGCCTCCGAGCGAAGGCGGCGCCCGTCTGCTCGATGTCCAGGATCAGGGCCAGGCGAGTGGCGAGCTGCTCCTGAGCGGCCAGGGTGAAGAAGGCGATCTTCGTGTCGGACATCGTTCGAATCAGCGCGTGGCCCACCTGAAGTTTGGTGGCCTCGAGTTGTGCGGCGGCAAACTTCTTGCGCAGAGGCCGGACCAGGATGTCGAGAAGATCCTGAACGAGGGAAATCTCGTAGTTCTGGCCCTTGGGCTCCTGGTGGGCGAAGCGATCGAAGATCGAGAGGCCCGGATTGGCGAGGCGATCCGCCTGAGCGAGATCGGCCTGAGCGACTCCCAGGTCCTGGAGATGCGCCTGCAGTTCGCGGTTGTTCACCAGGGCAATGCGCGCCGCCCTCTCGGCCGTCAACTCTTCCTTGAGAATCTCCCGCACCAGAGTCTCGATCTCGAGCGCTTCGGCGGGCGAGCGTATGAATTTAGCGTTCTGCCCGGATCTCTCACGGACCTTGTTCGACACATCGATGAACGCGACCCCGGGATCCACGGTCGCGCAGCCTGCGAAACCGAGCCCAGAGGCGCCGAGCAGAACGGCGACCCGAATGCCGCGCTTCACTTCTTCCCCTCCGGCTTCCTGACCAGCGCCATTCCACATATCGGGCATTTCCCCGGTGTGGGCTCGGCGATGTGCGCGTGCATGACGCAGGTGTAGGTTTCCGGGGAGGCTTGCGGAGTGGCCGTCGCTTCGGGCCTCCCCATTTTCGAATGGTCCATTCCGGGCATCGCGGTGTCGGGTGAAGGGTGCCGGGTGACCGGAGGTGGTGTCTCGTCCGGCCCGAACAGGTCCAGCTTCTGAATCGGGGCCTCGGTGGCCGCCGGATTCGCTGGATTGGCGGGCGCCCTCGTCGCCGGAGGGGGCACACTTGCGCAACTCGCGATAGAGACTGCCGCCAGCAGGAGGAAGAAAGAGCGCGGGATCAGATTCATCTCATGCGAGTGTAGCGAAGCGACAAGGGAGAGGCGCACTCCGCCATGGTTGTTTGGGCACTGCAGGCCGTGCGCCCCCCGGCCACGGGCATTGCGCAAATTTTGCGCCATGAAGCTCTCCGAACACCTCCCTGGCCACGGTCGCTCAATGGGATCCGGTTTCTGGGACGGCACAGTTCCTGCACCGACCCGAAGGGAGCTTGGTTCTTGACCCTGAGTTGTCACCAGGACAGAGCAGATCTGATGGAAGTGAACGTGCCGAATAAGCCGAATAAGAAGACCGCGACTCAGGAAATTGAGGGACTGCACCGGCGTCAGTGGCTTCGCGAGACGGCGGCCGCCATCCTGGGGACATCGGCAGCCCGGGCATTGGGCGGGGGTGGTCTGCTGCTGCCGCTGCTCAAAATCTCCGAAGCCTCGGCCGCACCGCTTCGTCACCCCGCCGAACTCGCCGGCCCCTTGATCGCGACGCCGGCGGTGGGCGCAGTTTGGCCGGGCCGTTCCACCAGCCTTCTCACCTTCGGCGGAACCTATCCCTCGCCGACATTGCGAGTCCGACGCGGTGAAGTCTTTGCCCTGCGCCTCGAGAACCGACTGACCGAAGCCACGAACATTCACTGGCATGGGCTGGCCGTGCCCGCGGAGGCGGACGGCTACCCCACGGACCTGGTTCTTCCCGGCGGCTCGCGGGAGTACCGTTTTCAGATCGCCGACCGCGCCTCGACCTACTGGTACCACCCGCATCCGGATGGGCGAACCGCCGCGCAGGTCTACGGTGGCCTGGCCGGCTTCTTCATCGTCGAAGACGACGACGAAAGCGCCCTCGGGTTGCCAAACGGCGACCAGGATGTCGCCCTGCTGCTCCAGGACCGTCGCCGGGCCAGCGACAACTCCTTGACCTACGCCCCGACCCCCATGGACCTGATGTCGGGGTATCTCGGCAACACCGTCCTGGTGAACGGCACTCCCGACGCGGAACTGTCTCTCGCCGCGGCGCGGTATCGGTTCCGTCTCCTCAACGGATCCAACGCCCGGATCTTCCGGGTGGCTTTCGGGGACAACCGGGCCTTTGATGTCATCGCGGGAGACGGCGGCCTCCTCGAACGAGCGGTCACAACGAACGCGCTCTTCCTCGCTCCGGGCGAGCGGGCTGAGATTCTGGTGGACTTCTCGCGCGATCCTCTAAGCACCTCGGTCCCGCTGGTCAGCGCGGCCTTCACGGTCCGCGGTGGCGGCATGGGTATGGGCATGGGAGGCGCTTCATCTCAGGGAGCCTTTGCCTCGCTCCTGCGTCTGGTCGTTGCGCGCGCGGGCCCCGCCGGGGCTGCGTTGCCCGCACGGCTCGCTTCGATTGAGAGACTCGACCCTGCGCGCGCCCAGGTGCAGCGGCGTTTTGTCATGGAAATGCGCATGCCGCCTTTCGCCGGCGCCTTCACCATCAACGCGCGCAGCTTCGATCCGGCCCGCGTGGATGTGCGCGTCGAACGAGGCGTGCTCGAGGTCTGGGAGATCGTCAACCTGTCGACCGAACCTCACCCGTTCCACGTGCATGCCACCCAGTTCCAGGTCGTCAGCCGATCCAGCGGCGCGCTCTCGCCCCACGAACTCGGACTCAAGGACACCGTTCTGGTGTGGCCGGGGGAGACGGTGCGAATCGCCATTCGCTTCGATTCTCACGCCGGCCTGTACGTCCTCCACTGCCACAACCTCGAACACGAGGATGCGGGGATGATGCTCAACCTCGAGGTGCTGTGATTTCACGACCACCTGACACGGCGCGTTGACACCTCACGCGAGGAAGCCAGGGAAGCGTGCGCGACTCGCCATCAGGATCTCAACCGGGCTTCGTTCGCGAACGGTGTCTTGCGAGGGTTGACGGGGGCGAAGCCACGGCTCGTTTTCTCCAGTAACACCGGCCGGCGCCACCTGGCAAACCTCCGACAAGGCAGAATTGGAGAATGAAGACCCTGGTTCTGATGGCTTTCTCCCTCTCAAGCGTCGTCCTTCCGACCCCACCGCAGGCCCTCCAGACCTCAGCCCCGCCGAAATTGCAGGATCTGAGATCTCCGGCCTCGGATGACTCCGCCTTCCCCCAACTGGCCGCGGACCCCGGGGGAGGAGTCTTCATGACCTGGCTCGAAACCTTGAAGGATGGGGCCGGACATCGGCTTCGCCTCTCTCACCGCGCAGCGACGGGGGCCTGGGAGGAGGCGGTCACGGTTCACGAAGGCAAGGACTTTTGGAGGAACTGGGCCGACTTTCCAGGGCTCGGCGTGTTCGCCGACGGTTCGGTGATGGTCCACTGGCTCGCTCGCAGCGGCGAAGGGACGTACGACTACAACGTCACGGCCCGGATCACCCGCGATGGGGGACGGACCTGGGGTGAACCTTTCCTGGTCAACACCGACGGCACGAAAGCCGAGCACGGTTTCGTCTCCTTCGCCGCCACCGAAAAGGGAATGGCGGTGGTCTGGCTCGACGGCCGGGAGACCCGCGGCGGCGGTCACGAGGGAGATCACGCGGCCGCGGGTGGGGGCGCCATGACCCTGCGCTTCGCGGAGTTCTTGAGCGATGGAACACGGGTCCGCGAGTCGCGTCTCGACGCCCGGGTGTGCGACTGCTGCCAGACCGCGGTGGTGAACACGTCCAAGGGTCTTCTGGCCGCGTACCGCGATCGATCCGAGTCCGAGTTCCGGGACATCTCGCTCGTCCGCCCGTTGGCGGAGAAGCTCGCCCCATGGAATTTCTCCAAAGACGGGTGGAAGATCCATGCCTGCCCCGTGAACGGCCCGTCTCTGGCCGCGCGCGGCGAAGCCGTGACCGCGGTGTGGTTCACGATGGCGGGCGGCAAGGCGCGAGTCAGAGCGGCGGTGTCTCGGGACGGCGGTGATACCTTTTCGCCACCCCTCGCTGTCGATTCCGTCTCTCCGCTCGGCCGCACGGACGTCGGGATCCTTCCCTCCGGCGCTTCCCTGATCACGTGGCTCAGCCGTGGCCGCGGCGGGTCAGGGGAGATCAAGGGCGCCTTCATAGATGCCGCCGGGGTTTTGCAGCCGTCGTTCACGGTCGCCGCGGCCTCCATCGCCCGGGCCGCCGGGTTCCCCCGGTTCGAGGTTGCCGCTGAGGAGGCGGTTTTTGCATGGACCGAGGTCCAGCCGGCGCCTGCCGAATCCACGGGCCCGCCTCGCTCCCGAGTAAGGACCGCGGTGTTGAGCCTGAAATAGTCCTCCGCCGCCAAGAAAGGAATTGACGGCCCAGGCAAACGGGGTCGGCGTGAGGATGTCCCGATCAAGCGGTAGCATCCGGCATGGCTGAGAGTGAACCCCGCCCTGGAGGCCTGCTGGCGTGGCAGTGGGGGCTGTACGCGGCCGGCCACACCCGCCGCGCCAACCTGCTGATTCACGTCCTCACCGTGCCCGTCTTCCAGATCGGAACCCTCGCCCTCTTTTCTTCGCCGCTGCTGGGAGCGGCCTTCGCGATGGTCGGACCCGTCCTGATGGTCGGGGCCATGGCGGCCCAGGGCCGCGGGCACGCCGGCGAGCCTGAGCGGCCGGTTCGATTTCACGGTCCGCTCGATGTGATCGCTCGCATCATGGCCGAACAATGGATCGCATTCCCGCGCTTCGTCCTGACCGGAGGACTCGCTCGCGCCTGGAGAGCCTCCGCCCCGCGGGCCGGACGGACCTGACATAGCATGGCCGGAATGCGCCGCCGTCGCAAGATTCCAACCCTTCTGGCTCTGCTCGGGCTTCTCCTGCCGTGGTCCAGGGTTATGGCGGTATCGGCCCACCTCTCGATCGAAGATCATGAGGACTCGGCCGCCGACCATCTGGCCGACCTGGAGGAATCATTCCACGGTCACCGTCACACCGAGGGGAGACCGGACCATCAGCATCCCTGGATCGGCGTGGATCTGGTCGCCCAGAGGGCGAAGGTGATCATCGAGATCACCGCCCCAGCGCTGATTCATCTGGGGGTGATTCCGACCGCCTCCGCCGGGGTGGGCGCGGTGGTGCGAGGGCGGCAGACCGTCCTCAACGATCACGGACCGCCTGGCGCGACGTCGCGAAGAGTCATTCTCAGAATCTGATCCCGCCTTGCGCCGCTTCTTCTGAGGCCGGATACTTTCTTGTTTCCGCTGAGCGCCGGGCTTATCCGTCTTTCGGCTCCGAACTCGACTGACGGACGTCAGACTCCCCCCTTCGTTGAGTGCAGGCCACTCAATGCCTCCTTTCCCATTTCTCTCCTCGCGACAGGTCCCGTCCATGCCCTCATACCAGCTACGTTCTTCTTTTCAAGCCGCGGCGGTTGTCGTCGCGATGACGTTGAGCAGTCCCCAACCAACCCAGGCCACGCAGCTCCAAGGCGAAAGCAACAAGCCGAAGGCGCTCACGCTCGACGCCCTGGTCGCGGAAGTGCTGCAGAACAATCCCGAACTCGCGTTCTACCGCGCGGAGATCGCGGTTGCTCAAGGAGAGCAGCGGACCGCGGCCACGCGCGCGAACCCGGACCTGTCCGCGTCGATCGGGGAGAAACGCATCGCGGCCCCCGTCTTGTCGGACGGTCTGGTCTGGTCGGCTTCGATCACTCAGACCTTCGAGTGGCCGGGCCGCGTGCCTCTGCGCAAGGCGATCGCCGACCAGCAGATCAAGCTCGCCGAACTGGGCCTCGATCAGTTCCGGGCCGCCCTGGCCTCGCGTTCCCGCGTTCTCGCCTTCAACCTCTTCGCCGCCCAGGAAGCGGCCTCCGCCGCGCGCGAGGTGGCGGACCGGTTCAAAGCGTTGCGCGAAGTCCTGGTTCAGCGCGACCCGGCGGGACTGACGCCGGTCCTGGAAACCCGCATCATCGAGGCCACGGAGTTGACGCTCCAGCGCCGAGCCACGGAGGCAGCACTGGCCCAGGAATCCGCGCGCCTCGAATTGAATCAACTGCGCGGTCAACCATGGGAGGGGCCGGTGACCATCGAGCCTCCGTCGCTCCCGTTTCCGCCGTTTCCCGGGACGGAGCCCCTGCTCGCTTCGGCCAGAACCCACAACTTCGAAATCCGCATGCGAGAGGCGGAACTTGAGCAACAAGGCTTCAGAGTCTCCCTGGCCAAGAACGAGAAGAAGCCGACGGTCACCGTGGGACCCTACATCTCGCAGGAGAGGGCGGGCGACCGGGAAACGCAGGTCGGCGTCAGCCTTGTCGTCCCCCTGCCCCTTTGGAACAAGAACGAGGGAAAGGTGGCTACCGAGGAGGCCCGGCGGCTCCAGGCGGAGACGGCCCTCACCGTCGCTCTCCGGAACCTGGAACGACAGGTGATCGAAGTGGCGTTCGCTTACCAGAATCGTCTCAACGAAATGACCCGCTGGCGACCCGACTCGGTTCGGAAGTTTCAGGAGGCCGCCGCCCTCGCGGACCGCCACTATCGCCTGGGCGCCGTGCCCATCGCCACCTACGTCGAACTCCAGAAGCAGTATCTGGATGCGGTCGATGCGCTGCTCAGCACAAGACGCGAAACTCTTGAAGCCGCGCAGGAGCTGCAGCGTCTGACCGGCGTCGACCTGAGCCGGATCCAGATGCCCAACGAGGCGCCACGCCCATGATCGGTCGGATCGTTGCCTTCTCCCTGCGGCAGCAGGCTATGGTCCTGCTCGGCGCGGTGGCCCTATTAGGGGCCGGCCTATGGTCGGCCCGGCACCTGCCCATCGACGCGGTGCCCGACATCACCGGCATTCAGGTGCAGATCAACACCGAAGTCCCGGCACTCGCCGCCGAGGAGTCGGAGAAGCTCGTCACCCAGGTCATCGAACGGGAGATGGCGGGCCTGCCCGGAATGGCTCAGATGCGGTCCCTGACGAAATTCGGCTTGTCGCAGGTGACCCTGGACTTCACTGAGGCGACGGACATCTATCGGGCCCGCCAACTCGTGGCCGAGCGGCTGCAGAGTGTCCTGGACCGACTGCCCCAGGGAGCCTCGCCGAAGCTCGCGCCCATCAGCACCGGTCTTGGCGAGATCCTCTATTACAGCGTCGCCTATGCCGAAGACGCCAGGCAGAAGCCTGCCACCGAGTTGGAACAGCTCCTTGAACTGAGCGAGATCCAGGAGTACACGATCAAACCGTTGCTCCGCACCGTCCGGGGGATTGCGGACATCAACGGGAGCGGCGGCTACGAGCGCCAGTTCGTGGTTGAGCCGAAGCCCGACGCCCTCGAAGAGGTGGGCCTGACCTTCAGCGAACTCGCGGCCCTGATCGAACAGAACGTCGAGAACGCGGGCGGGGGCATCATCAGCCGGGGAGGCGAGCAGCTCACCATCCGCGCGGTCAGCCGGGTCACCACGGCCGGGGAGATCGCCGCCCTGCCTCTCAAGTTCGGCGCGGGGGTGAAACCGATCCTGGTCCGGGATGTGGCCGAGGTCAGGCCGGGGACGAAGTTCCGCACCGGTGCGGCGACTCTCAACGGCCGCGAGACCGTCATGGGCACCACCATGATGCTCGCGGGACAGAACAGCGGCGAGGTGGCGGAGCGGGTGAAGGCGCGCCTCGGGGAGATTCAGACCAAACTGCCGGAAGGCGTCGAGATTCAGATCCAATACGACCGGTCTCAGCTCGTCGACCGCACCATCGCCACGGTCAGGACGAATCTCTTCGAGGGCGCCATCCTGGTCACCGCCCTCCTGCTCATGCTCCTCGGCAACTGGCGCGCCGCGCTCATCGTGGCCACCGCCATTCCTCTGTCATTCTTGATGGCCATCATCGGCATGGCCCGGCTCGGCATTTCCGCGAATCTGATGAGCCTGGGCGCGGTGGACTTCGGCCTGATCATCGACGGAGCGGTGGTCATTGTGGAGAACATCGTGCGGCGTCTCGGGGAGAGACAGCACCAGTTGGGCCGCGCTCTCACCTCGGAGGAGCGATCCGCGACCGTTCTGGCCGCGAGCCAACAGGTCGGTTCACCCATGTTTTTCGGGGTGGTCATCATCACCGTGGTCTACATACCCATCCTCGCTCTGACCGGCATCGAGGGAAAGATGTTCAAGCCCATGGCCCTCACCGTGATGCTGGCGCTGGGAGGCGCCCTTCTCCTGGCTCTCACCCTGATGCCCGTCCTGTGTTCGCTCCTCCTGCGCGGCCGGATCCACGAGGGCGACAATGCCATCGTCCGGCTGGTCAAGCGGGCGTACGAGCCGTCCCTTCGCACCGCGCTGCGCCTGCGCGGACTCGTGGCCCTGGCCGCCATAGCCATCTTTGCGGGTTCCCTCTGGCTGTTCACCACCCTGGGCGCGCAGTTTGTTCCGACCCTGGACGAAGGCTCCATCACTTCGATGCTGTACAAGCCGGTGGGCATGAGCATGGAGGAGTCGCTGCGGACCGACATCGAAGTCACGAACCGGCTCCTCCAGGACTTCCCCGAGCTGACCCGCATCTTTACCCGCATCGGCACCAGCGAGATCGCGACCGACCCCATGCCGCCGAACGAAAGCGATGTCTACATTTTCTACAAGCCGGTCGCGGAATGGCCCCGGACGGCCGGTCGACCGGAAAACAAGGCCGAGTTGCGCGCACAGATCGAAGCGGCGCTGCACGAGATCAACCCCGACTACAACCTCCTGTTCGCCCAGCCCATCGAGATGCGTTTCAACGAAATGCTGGAGGGCACGAAGGCGGAGCTGGCGGTGAAGATCTTCGGCGACGACTACGACATCCTGGAGGCCCTGGCCGCCCAGATCAAGGAGATTCTCGAGGGGACGCCCGGAGTGGCGCAGGTCGAGTTCGAGACCGAGGGGCGAACGCCCCAGCTGTTGATTAACGTGAACCGCGGCGCCCTCCAGCAGTACGGTCTGCAGGCCGGGGAAGTGAACGAAGCGGTAAGCAGCGCTCTGGGCGGGCGGGAGGTGGGCATCATCGCCGACGGCGAGAAGCGATACGACATCGTGGTGCGCATGCCCGAGCAATTGCGCGCGGATGACGAGCAGATCAAGAAGCTGCCGGTGCGAGTGGGTGCTTTCGGCATCGTCCCCCTGGGCCGGTTGGTGAGTTTTCAGACCCTCAAGACCGTCGAACCGATCCTGCGCGACGACGGGCACCGCCGCGCCGCCTTGATGGTCAATCTGGACACCAGCGACATCGAGGGCTACGTGCGGGAGGCCGAGCGGCGCATTCACGAGCAGGTGAAACTGCCGCCGAACTACATCGTGGAATTCGGCGGGCAGTTCGAAAACCTCCAGGAAGCACGGACCCGCCTGGCCGTGGTGGTGCCGACGGCGCTTCTCCTGATCTTCTTCCTGATCTTCCTGGCCCTCGGGAGCCTCCGGCAGGCGCTGCTCGTCTACTCCGGCATCCCGCTGGCGGTTACGGGGGGGGCTCTGGCCCTGTGGCTGCGGGGGATGCCGTTCAGCATCACCGCGGCCGTGGGCTTCATTGCCCTCAGCGGGGTGGCGGTGCTGAACGGACTCGTGATGATCGCGTGCTTCAACCAACTCCGCGATGAAGGGCGATCCGTTCGGGATTCGGTCATCGAAGGGTCCCTCGCCCGCTTGCGGCCGGTTCTGATGACCGCGCTCGTGGCCAGCCTGGGCTTCGTTCCCATGGCCCTCGCCACCGGTGCGGGGGCCGAGGTGCAAAGGCCCCTCGCGAGCGTGGTCATCGGCGGAATCTTGAGCTCCACCTTTCTGACCCTGATCCTCCTTCCGGTTCTCTACGCCTGGTTTGAGAAGGACGGGAGTTCGCCGCTTCCAAAGGAAATCGCATGAAACGCATCATCACCCTGGTCTTCCTATCGCTCGGCTCCTGGGCCCTCTCCTCCCCTGTCGCCTTCGAGCAAGAGCCCACGCCCACGCTCCCACGGGCCAGCCCGACTCCCGACCCCGCTCAGCCGAGGGCGACCAATCGGACCATCTATTCCGACCAGACGGAGCTGTTCATCACCTTCCGGCCCCCGTTTATCGTCGGCCAGGTCGTCAGGGTGGGCGCCCATCTTTCGAAGCTGGGCGATCGGTTCCTGCCCTACGCCGATGCGACGGTCGCCGCCACCCTGACCGTGAGCGATGCCGCGGTTACGGCTTCGGTCCCCAAACCCGATCGCCCCGGCGTCTTCAGGCTGGTGTTGACCCCTCAAAGAGCCGGGAAGGGGGTGCTCGTCATCGACATCAGCGGCGCCGATGGGGCCGACCGGCTGGTCCTCGACGATGTCGACGTCTACCCGGACCGCGCCACCGCCCTGGCCCATCAAGGGCCGGACCCCGAGGCCGGCGCGATTCGATACACGAAGGAGCACTCATGGGACGATAACGAGTACGCGAGCGGGGTGATCGGTAAGACGATCTGGCCGGGCGTCGGGCGGGCCAAAGGTGTGCTCGCCGTGCCGCGCACCGCAATCGTCGATGTGAACGGCACTCCCTGCGTCTACGTGCAGCGTCACCCGGAGGCCTTCGATCTGAGGGCGGTGAGGGTCGGAAGGACGGATGGCGCATGGGTGGAAATCCTCGAAGGACTTGAAGAAGGCCAGAGAATCGTGACCAGGGGTGGGAGCCGGATGCCGCGGAAGTGATTGGTGTCCGAGCTGGGGCGCACCTCTTATCCCCTCGCACCAAACGAAGACAGGCAACC